>NZ_JBKFPH010000043.1:0-25106 GCF_046567715.1 Salmonella sp. 741265116_PST
CGGGATCGAACCGCCGACCCCCTCCTTGTAAGGGAGGTGCTCTCCCAGCTGAGCTAATCACCCCCGCTGTGTGGAGTCGCATTATAGGGAGAGTTGAAAATGAGTCAACGCATTTTCTAAAGTTTTTGTTTGTTCGTCGTAAAATTAAACAAAACGATCGTGAATTACCCCGTGCTGCATGATTTCTATACGGAAATAGCAAAGCGCAGCGTTCTGACCGGATCAACATTGAGGAATCAAGCCACAGTGATAGAATACAAGGCTATTCATCTTTCCAGGATTTGCCGGTTGTCGGCATCTTTATAAACGTAAGGCCATTTCATGAAAATCAAAACTCGCTTCGCGCCTAGCCCGACAGGTTATCTGCACGTCGGCGGCGCGCGTACTGCTCTTTATTCCTGGCTTTTCGCACGTCACCACGGCGGTGAGTTCGTGCTGCGTATTGAAGACACCGATCTTGAGCGTTCCACGCCGGAAGCCATTGAAGCCATCATGGATGGTATGAACTGGCTGAACCTGGAATGGGACGAAGGCCCCTATTTCCAGACCAAACGTTTTGATCGCTATAACGCGGTGATTGACGAGATGCTGGAGGCGGGAACAGCCTATAAATGCTACTGCTCTAAAGAGCGTCTGGAGCAACTGCGTGAAGATCAGATGGCGAAAGGCGAGAAGCCGCGTTATGACGGGCGTTGCCGTCACAGCCACGAACATCATGCCGACGATGAGCCATGCGTGGTGCGCTTTGCCAACCCGCAGGACGGTTCCGTTATTTTTGATGATCAGATCCGTGGCCCGATCGAATTCAGCAATCAGGAGCTGGACGATCTGATCATTCGTCGTACCGACGGTTCCCCAACCTACAACTTCTGTGTGGTGGTGGACGACTGGGATATGGAAATTACCCATGTGATTCGTGGCGAAGACCATATCAACAATACTCCGCGCCAGATTAACATTCTGAAAGCGTTAAACGCGCCGGTGCCGATGTACGCACATGTGTCGATGATTAACGGCGACGACGGTAAAAAGCTGTCTAAACGTCACGGTGCGGTGAGCGTGATGCAGTATCGCGATGACGGTTATCTGCCGGAAGCGTTGCTGAACTATCTGGTGCGTCTGGGCTGGTCCAGCGGCGATCAGGAAATCTTCACCCGTGAAGAGATGATCAAGCTGTTCTCCCTCGGTGCGGTGAGCAAGTCTGCGAGCGCGTTCAACACTGATAAACTGCTGTGGCTGAACCACCACTATATCAATACGCTGGCACCGGAATATGTGGCGACGCATTTGCAGTGGCATATCGAGCAGGAAAATATCGACACCCGTAACGGCCCGCAGCTTGCTGAACTGGTGAAGTTGCTGGGCGAACGCTGCAAAACTCTGAAAGAGATGGCGCAGAGCTGCCGCTACTTCTATGAAGACTTCAGCGAGTTTGACGCCGATGCGGCGAAAAAACACCTCCGCCCGGTGGCGCGTCAGCCGCTGGAAGTGGTGCGCGACAAGCTGTCGGCGATTACGGACTGGTCAGCAGAAAACGTCCACCACGCGATTCAGGCCACGGCGGATGAGCTGGAAGTGGGGATGGGTAAAGTAGGGATGCCGCTGCGTGTGGCTGTGACCGGTGCCGGGCAGTCGCCTGCGCTGGATGTCACCGTACATGCGATTGGTAAAACCCGCAGCATTGAGCGTATCAACAAAGCGCTGGGCTTTATCGCCGAGCGTGAAAGTCAGCAGTAACGCCAGCTGAAACAGAATAAACGGCAGGGCAGACGCCTGCCGTTTATTATTTGTTAGTCCGCCTCATTGATACCTAAACGCGTCAGAAATCCGCGAATACCTTCCCGCGATAAAAACAGCGCCAGTTTTTCCTGTTCCTGAGCAGACATATTTTCAACGGCATCAATAATTTGTCGATAAGCGTGACTGTGCGCCGCGTTCGCATATTCTGCGAAAGCCTCTTCCGCCTGATAAAACGCAGGCAGTTTGCGAAAAGCCGGAATATTGAGAATAAACTCCCGCACGCTGGCATCAATATGGATGAGTCTTGCGCGTCCGCCTTTGACGCCGGGAAATTTTTCGGTTTTCCAGTGTTGTTCTCTGATCCAGCGATTGACGGTTTGTCTGGCCACGCCGAGGCATTCAGCCAGCTCTTCAGTGGTCATTTTACTGCGTAATCTTTTCATATTATTTGCTATCGCGTATCCCTAAGCGTTGTAACAAACCGGTAATCCCTTCACGCACGAGGAGAGAGGTAAACTGTTTCTGCTCGGATGAGGTCATCTCTTTGGCGAGCGTCATGAGCAGCGCTTCAAGCGATGCGTTGCTGGCAGGCGTGAATGTGTCTGCGTGATGGTCAACTGAACGTTCAGCGCTGCGGATATATTCACGAACCTGTTCGTTTACATGAACCAGACGGGCTTTACCGCCCTGGACGCCAGGTTTGGGCGATGTTGCCCAGCCTTCTTTCCGTACCCATTTATTGATGGTTTGTCGGCTGTAACCGGTGAGATTAGCGAGTTCTTCTGGCGTCATCCGTTCCTTGAACATAACGATTCCCTGAATAGTCGTGGGGTTAATTAGTGGTTCATTTTATAGCACCATTTTAGTCGAAACCGTGACGTGTTTAACTACTGAATGCGAGTTGTGCCGCAATGTCCTTTATTTGAATGCTTTTTCAGCGATTGAATTCGGCAAGTTCATTTTGCCGTTGACACATGCCGAGGGAATTCATATGATGCCGCCCGTCAACTCGACAAGCTTTACGTAGTGGGGCTATAGCTCAGCTGGGAGAGCGCTTGCATGGCATGCAAGAGGTCAGCGGTTCGATCCCGCTTAGCTCCACCAAATTTACTCCCGATAAATTTGGCGTATACGTAAAAGCACTATGGGGCTATAGCTCAGCTGGGAGAGCGCTTGCATGGCATGCAAGAGGTCAGCGGTTCGATCCCGCTTAGCTCCACCAACATTCGAACCCTCGCTGAAAAGCGGGGGTTTTTGCTTTTTGTCACAAAATTTATGGCCTCTGATCTGCTCTTCAGGTGCGTTTGTTTGCCGCTGCTTTTGCGGTCAATATGAGCTTTTGTTAGATTGCTTCATAATGCGAATATACTTATTATTCATGCGCCTTATATAATGATGTGAGCATTAAAGCAATGCCGGATAAGTGTAACGTATTAAAAAATATAAAAATATTCTTACTGGCCTTCTGCCTAACCGTTCCGGCTATTCTGCTATCTCGTCTCATTTCTCCCCGCGCCACAATTGATTCCAGCTATATCTTTCTGGCCTGGCTACCGCTCTGCGTCATGTTTTCCGTGCTGTTTTTATTTGGCCGCCGTGGCGTCGCGCCGATGGTAGGCGGAATGATGTTGACTAATGAATGGAATTTTCATTTACCTCTGCCACAGGCGATGGTGCTGCTATTTTGCCAAACGTTTCCCGTGTTGCTGGTTTGCGCTATCGTACGCTGGCAGCTGGGCGCGCGCTGGCGCTACGGAATACCCAACCAAGGCATCTGGCTACGCGTTTTCTGGTTAGGCTTAATGACGCCGTTTGGCATAAAAATCAGTATGCATCTGGCGGGGCACTACCTGGCTTTTCCGGTGACCATCTCTACCTTCTTTGGCACCGGCACCGCTATTTTCTCGATTGTCGATTTATTGAGTCTGATTTCTGCCGCGCTTATTTTTACCCTCTTTTTCTATTATCCGCTGCGGATGATAGTCAGCCCGCACTATATTCGTATTTTCTGGCGGAGGGATGTCGCTCCTTATCTCGCCAAAGAAAAACGCCTGTTTACGCTTCTCTGGTTTGCCACTCTGGCGACGCTATTAGCGGTGCTGTGTACGCCTTTCGAGACAAAGTATATTGCTGGCTATCTGGTGCCAGTTCTGTTTATTGGATTTACCCTCGGCGTGGGGAAAATCAGTTATCCGCTGTTGAATTTTAGTTGGGCTCTCACTGCGCTATTCCTGCTTAGCTATAACCGCAATTTTCTGCAGGGCGTGGGCTCAGAATATTCGCTGGCATTTATCCTTTCAGTTCTCATTTCTTTTAGTATTTGTTTGTTGTACATGGCGCGGATTAATCAGCGCAGCGAATGGTTGAATCGACAATGGCACTCGCAGGCGTTGACCGATCCGTTGACGCAACTGCCTAACCTGCGTGCGCTGGAACAGTTTCTTTTACAGGATGCCGGGCAAAGCGTGTGTTATTTACGCATGGAAAACCTGGAATTTCTGAGCCGTCATTACGGTATGCAGATGCGCGTGCATTGCGAACGCGAGGTGTTTCGCGTGTTGCAGCCGCTGCTGCTGGAAAAGGAGAAAATTTTCCATCTGCCGGGCAGTGAATTATTGCTGGTATTGACGGGACCGGAGACGGAAGCCCGCCTGCAATATATGCTCAATGTGCTTAATAACCGCAAAATTTACTGGAACAATACCGGTCTGGACATGGAATACGGCGCATCGTGGGGAACATTCGATGGTCGCCAGGAAACCTTGCAACCGCTGTTGGGGCAATTAAGCTGGCTGGCGGAGCAATCCTGTTCGCATCGTCGGGTGCTTGCACTGACCCAGAGTATTGAAGCCGCTTCCGGGCAGACGACGGAACGGGTGCTGCGGTTGCAGAAAATCCGTCAGGCGCTGGAGCGCGGCGCGCTGGTTTTGTATGCGCAACCCATTCGCGACGCGCAGGGAAAAGGGTATGACGAGATTCTGACGCGGCTTCGGTGCGACGACGGTATCATGATGCCGAATCAGTTCATTCCGCTTATCGCCCAGTTTAACCTGAGCGTACGGTTTGATATGCAGGTGATGGAAGCGCTCCTGCAATGGTTGTCCGCGCATCCTTCGGCGGAGCAGGGGGCGCGTTTCTCGGTTAATTTGATGCCGCTGACGCTGCTGCAAAAAGAGACGGCGTCGCGCATTATGCAGCTTTTTAAACGCTATGGCGTCCCGCCTGCTTCGGTCATCATCGAAATTACTGAAGAACAGGCCTTCTCTCATTCCGAAATCAGTATGCACAATATCAACCAGCTGCGTAAGTTTGGCCTAAAAATCGCCATTGATGATTTCGGCACCGGCTATGCAAACTATGAACGGCTAAAACGCCTCAAGGCGGACATCATTAAAATCGACGGTTGTTTCGTAAAAGATATTCTGACGGACTCCCTGGATGCGATGATCGTGAAATCCATCACTGATTTAGCGAAAGCGAAATCGTTGAGCGTCGTGGCTGAGTTTGTTGAAACGCCTGCGCAGCGCGATCTGCTATTGCAGCTTGGCGTACACAGTTTGCAGGGATATCTGATTGGCCGCCCGCGCCCGTTAGGCAAATAAGCGGCATAAAAAAACCGGGGATAGCTCCCCGGTTTCTACATTAAACGCAGACTTACAGTACCAGCGCCGCGATAGAGGCGGACAGTACGCTCACCAGCGTAGAACCGTAAACCAGTTTCAGACCAAAACGGGAAACCACGTTGCCTTGCTCTTCGTTCAGGCCTTTAATCGCGCCCGCAATAATACCGATGGAAGAGAAGTTCGCGAAGGACACCAGGAAGACGGAGATAATGCCTTCAGCGCGTGGAGAGAGGGTAGAGGCGATTTTCTGCAGATCCATCATCGCCACGAATTCGTTGGAAACCAGTTTGGTCGCCATGATACTTCCTACCTGCAGCGCTTCACTGGACGGTACGCCCATTACCCATGCGACCGGGTAGAAGATGTAACCCAGAATGCCCTGGAAGGAGATGCTGTAACCAAACCAGCCGGTCACGGTGGCGAACAGGGCGTTCAGGGCCGCGATCAGCGCGATGAAACCGATCAGCATAGCGGCAACGATAATTGCCACTTTGAAACCTGCCAGGATGTATTCACCCAGCATTTCGAAGAAGCTCTGGCCTTCGTGCAGGTTAGACATTTGGATGTTTTCTTCGCTGGCATCAACAGTATACGGGTTGATCAGCGACAGTACGATAAAGGTGCTGAACATGTTCAGAACTAGCGCTGCGATGACATACTTCGGCTCCAGCATTTGCATATACGCGCCGACGATAGACATGGAAACGGTCGACATCGCCGTTGCCGCCATGGTGTACATACGGTTGCGGGACATTTTGCCGAGAATATCTTTGTAGGCGATAAAGTTCTCGGACTGACCCAGGATCAGCGAGCTGACGGCGTTGAAGGATTCCAGCTTGCCCATTCCGTTAATTTTGGATAACAGGAAACCTATCGCACGAATAATAACTGGCAGAACGCGTATATGCTGAAGAATACCAATCAGCGCAGAAATAAAGACGATAGGGCACAGAACTTGCAAGAAAAATTGGTGTGGCACAGTATCATTGAGCAAACCACCAAAAACAAAATTTGTTCCTACTGCTGCAAATTTGAGTAGTTCGTCGAACATTCCAGCAAAACCTTCCACGAATCCCTTTCCAACATCAGAGTTCAGGAAGAACCATGCCAGTAACACTTCAATAACAAGCAATTGAATAACATAACGAATGCGGATTTTTTTACGGTCACTGCTAACCAGCAGTGCGAGTACCGCAACAACGGCAAGCGCCAGGACAAAATGAAGGACGCGGTCCATATTTGCTCCAAATATGAGGCAGGTTTAATTTTCGTGCACATTCTATGCAACAGCCGTAAAGAAAACGAGATCCAACACACACTATAATAAGGACCTGTGACGAGATTCAAAATTAGTGATCTGTAATACACTTTTACTGTACTGAATATGAAAATGAAAAGTTATATCAGTGTGCTAATCTTGTAATGTCAAGCCAAACTGTTCTGATACAGGTCGTCATCGTATCGGTCTATCGTTTCACACTATCACAGTAATCACCCGTACCCATTGAAATGCACTTGATAATCATTATCAATAAACATAGCATGAAACATAGCAAAGGCTATGTTTTTGAGGCAAAAGATGACTGACAATCGCGTAGAGAATAGCAGCGGACGGGCAGCACGCAAGCTAAGGCTCGCATTAATGGGACCTGCGTTCATTGCCGCGATTGGTTATATCGATCCCGGTAACTTCGCGACCAATATTCAGGCCGGCGCCAGCTTTGGCTACCAGCTACTCTGGGTGGTGGTCTGGGCGAACCTGATGGCGATGCTGATTCAAATCCTCTCGGCAAAACTCGGAATCGCCACCGGCAAGAACCTGGCGGAGCAAATTCGCGACCATTATCCGCGCCCGGTAGTCTGGTTTTACTGGGTACAGGCGGAAATCATCGCGATGGCCACCGATTTAGCTGAATTTATCGGCGCGGCAATAGGTTTTAAGCTGATCCTGGGCGTCTCTTTATTACAGGGCGCGGTATTGACCGGTATCGCGACATTTCTGATTTTAATGTTACAACGCCGCGGTCAAAAACCGCTTGAAAAAGTCATCGGCGGTTTACTGCTTTTTGTCGCCGCTGCTTACATTGTGGAGCTGTTCTTCTCTCAGCCTGATATGGCCCAGCTCGGCAAAGGAATGGTTATCCCGGCGCTACCGAACACGGAAGCCGTATTCTTAGCCGCCGGCGTGCTTGGCGCGACGATTATGCCGCACGTGATTTATCTGCACTCGTCATTAACACAGCATCTGCACGGCGGAACGCGGCAACAACGGTACTCAGCAACAAAATGGGATGTCGCTATTGCCATGACGATTGCCGGTTTTGTCAATCTGGCAATGATGGCGACCGCCGCGGCGGCGTTTCATTTTAGCGGTCACACCGGCATCGCCGACCTCGATCAGGCATACCTGACGCTGGAACCGTTACTAAGCCATGCGGCGGCAACGGTGTTTGGTCTTAGTCTGGTAGCGGCAGGGCTTTCCTCCACTGTGGTAGGGACTCTGGCGGGGCAGGTGGTGATGCAAGGGTTTGTCCGTTTTCACATTCCGCTGTGGGTACGGCGCACCATTACCATGCTGCCCTCATTTATTGTGATTTTGATGGGGCTGGACCCTACCCGAATTCTGGTGATGAGTCAGGTGCTGCTGAGTTTTGGTATTGCGCTGGCGCTGGTGCCGCTCCTGATTTTCACCAGTAACGCTACGCTAATGGGCGAGCTGGTGAACACGCGGTGGGTAAAACAGATTGGCTGGATAATTGTCGTGCTGGTCGTCGCCCTGAATATCTGGTTACTGGTTGGAACGGTGATGAGGTTGTCATAAAGACAGAAAGATAGCAGGCCCGATGCGTGGGCGTCATCGGGCTGTTATTCAGCAGGAGGCTTAGTGATGATGTTTGTGACCCCGGCCTCGCCCGCGATGATCGTCGCGATCGCGCCAGCCTTCCCGATAACCGCGTTCATACGCTTTACGCTTATCCCAGCCGCGATGATAGCCGTTGTCATGGCGCCACCAGCGATTTTTACGCCATTCATAGTTACTGTGCCAGTAATCCCGGTCGCGCCAGCGACCACCGTCCCAGTAGTTACCGTAATCATCGCGATCGCCAATCTGTAATTTTATTGAGGGCAACAGGGTGATTTCGCCCGCATTCGCGGCAAGCGGTGTAAAAGCCAGCAAGGCTGCCGCCAGAATCAGTGACCTGAACATACTTTCTCTCCTTCACGATCGAGCCGTCGCCGGCCTGTTAATGCAATATTACAAAGCAGTAAAGATTTGTTTCATCGCCTTAACTCTTAAATCATGAAGGAGAGCATTTTTTGCTAAAACCGCCCCTCCAGAATAGCGTCAATTTCTGCACATTCCGCCGCCGAAAAACGGCGATTGGCCAGCATTCCTACGGCATCTTCGATTTGCGACGGTTTGCTGGCGCCAATCAGTACCGAGGTAACGTTATCGTTACGCAGCACCCAGGCGAGCGCCATCTGAGACAATTTTTGGCCCCGTCGCGCAGCCAGTTCATTCAACCGGCGAACTTTTTCCAGTTTGTCGGCGGTAATCTGTTCTGGTTTAAGGAAACGGCTTCCGCTCGCCGCGCGGGAATCTTCCGGAATGCCATTCAAATAACGGTCAGTGAGCTGCCCGCCCGCCAGCGGCGAGAAGGCAATACTACCGACGCCTTTTTCCTGCAACAGCGCCAGCAGCCCGTCCTCTACCCAACGCTCAAAAAGCGAATATTTAGGCTGATGAATCAGGCAAGGTGTGCCGAGATCCTCCAGAATATCGATAGCTTGTCTGGCCAGATCGGCAGGATAGTTAGAGATCCCCACGTACAACGCTTTGCCCTGGCGCACAAGGTGATCTAACGCTTTCATCGTCTCTTTAAGCGGCGTTTCGGGATCGGGACGATGGTGATAAAAGATATCGACATACTCCAGCCCCATACGTTTCAGGCTTTCATCCCCACCGTGCTGGACAGCCATCGCCATTCCTTAATACTCAACATAATGTCAACGTCAGAAGGAAAGCTGTCATGCAAAACCCCTATACCGTGGCCGACTATTTGCTGGACAGACTGGCAGGATGCGGCATTGGCCATCTTTTTGGCGTACCGGGCGATTATAACTTGCAGTTTCTTGACCATGTGATTGACCACCCGACCCTGCGTTGGGTGGGATGCGCCAATGAGCTGAACGCCGCTTATGCCGCGGACGGCTATGCGCGCATGTCGGGCGCTGGAGCGCTACTCACCACCTTTGGCGTGGGAGAACTTAGCGCTATTAACGGTATCGCGGGCAGTTACGCGGAATATGTCCCGGTCTTGCATATCGTCGGCGCGCCCTGTAGCGCTGCGCAGCAGCGTGGTGAATTGATGCACCATACCCTCGGCGACGGCGATTTTCGTCATTTTTATCGCATGAGTCAGGCGATATCCGCTGCCAGCGCAATATTGGATGAACAGACCGCCTGTTTCGAGATTGACCGCGTATTGGGTGAAATGCTTGCCGCACGCAGGCCAGGATACATCATGTTGCCCGCCGACGTGGCGAAAAAAACGGCCATCCCGCCTACGCAGGCGCTGACGTTGCCCGTGCATGAAGCGCAAAGCGGCGTGGAGACGGCTTTTCGTTACCACGCCCGTCAGTGCCTGATGAACAGTCGGCGCATTGCGCTATTGGCCGACTTTCTTGCCGGGCGTTTTGGTTTACGACCACTGTTGCAGCGCTGGATGGCGGAAACGCCCATCGCTCATGCCACACTACTGATGGGGAAGGGGCTTTTTGATGAACAGCACCCGAACTTCGTTGGCACCTATAGCGCAGGCGCCAGCAGCAAAGAAGTGCGTCAGGCCATAGAGGACGCCGATAGGGTTATCTGCGTCGGCACCCGTTTTGTCGATACCCTTACGGCCGGATTCACCCAACAATTACCGACGGAACGCACGCTGGAGATTCAGCCTTACGCGTCGCGCATCGGCGAAACCTGGTTCAACCTCCCGATGGCGCAGGCGGTGTCTACGCTGCGCGAACTGTGCCTTGAATGCGCTTTTGCGCCGCCGCCGACGCGTTCCGCCGGACAGCCAGTGCGGATTGATAAGGGAGAACTGACCCAGGAAAGCTTCTGGCAAACCTTACAGCAGTATCTCAAACCCGGCGATATTATCCTTGTCGACCAGGGGACCGCCGCTTTTGGCGCTGCCGCGCTGTCGCTTCCTGACGGTGCGGAAGTTGTGGTTCAGCCGCTGTGGGGATCTATCGGCTATTCCTTGCCCGCCGCGTTTGGCGCGCAAACCGCCTGCCCCGATCGGCGGGTGATTCTGATTATCGGCGATGGCGCGGCGCAGCTCACGATTCAGGAGATGGGCTCGATGTTACGCGACGGGCAGGCGCCGGTCATCCTGCTGCTCAACAATGACGGCTATACCGTAGAGCGCGCCATTCACGGCGCGGCCCAGCGGTATAACGACATCGCGAGCTGGAACTGGACGCAGATACCACCGGCGCTAAACGCGGCGCAACAGGCGGAGTGCTGGCGGGTGACGCAGGCTATCCAACTGGCGGAGGTCCTCGAACGTCTGGTGCGCCCACAACGTCTGTCATTTATTGAAGTGATGTTGCCAAAAGCCGATCTGCCGGAATTACTGCGTACCGTGACCCGGGCGCTGGAAGCCCGCAACGGGGGATAATGGCCCCCGCTGCGCCGGATTAGGGTTCGTGACGGTTGGCGGCCAGCAACGGTTTTCCCGCCAGCAATAGCCAGGCGGGGAGCATCACAATGCAGAGCAGCGGCAGCAGATTGGTATCCGGTACGACGACTGCCGCCATAAACAGACTGAGCCAGCCGTCACGTGTCACTACCAGCACTAAGCCAAGAATCGCGCAGGAGACGGTAATCGCCGCGGGTACGGCCTCAACATGGGCATGGAGCATGAGCCCCAGCGCCGCGCCGATAAACACAGCCGGAAAAATGCGCCCGCCGCGAAAGCCGCTCGCCGCCGCGATGACCAGCGCGGCGAGTTTGACGACGGCTAAGGTAAAATAATCTCCCGCGCCCAACGTCTGGCTAAACGCCATTTGTTGCATTTCGTCCAGGCCTTTAAAGAGGGTAAGCGGCCCGCCAATGACGCCCAGAATACCCAGTATAAAACCGCCAATGCCGAGAGTCAGGACCGGATTTTTCAGGCGGTGCAGCAACTCATGCAGACGCGGAAGGCACCAGACGGCGACCATCCCTGCGGCAATGGCGATCGCCGCGACGATCGCTCCGCTGGCAATGTCCACCAGCCGCATCTGCGTGTAATGGGCGATGGGTAACGAAAAATGCGGATGAAAGAACAGGCTGGTGGTGAGTGACCCCGCCGCTGCCGCCATTAACGGCGCAAACAGGCGATCCCACATGGGAATATCGTTAGAGCCGCTAAGCGTTTGCGAAAAAATCAGCGCCGCGGCGACGGGCGTGCCGAACAGCGCGCCGATGGTGCCCGCTGAGGCCAGAATCGTCCAGTCTAACGCCGTGATACGCGGAAACAGGCGGGAGCCGAAAGCCGCCGCCAGCGCGATATTTATTGTCATTATCGGATGCTCTGGCCCCAAACTTACCCCACCAGCAAGGCCGATGATTAAGGCGAGAAGCAGCCCGGGCAGCGCAGATGGCGAGACCGGCATACTGATTAACGGTTCGATAGCCGGATCGGGGCCAGCGTGTCCGGGACTGTAACGGATAATCAAACCCACCACGATCCCGGTTAGCGTGAGCATACCCACTATCCAGAACGGCGAATCATAAGCGATGCCGATGCTGGTGGGCAGTCGTTGCCAAAGAAATTGCTGAAAAACCGACGCGACTTTCATCGCAGCGATTAAAACCAGGCTTGACGCTACGCCAATAATCAGTGCAGGGAGCGACAGCAGCAGCATCGTTCGGGCACGCGGGTGGAACATAATCTCTTCCTTACACGGGGTCGTATACCTATTTTGCACAGCCTGCCCGACGGCATTGCTGCAATTGGTGCTGAAACAAGAAAGTAATTCTGTGATGAAGATCTATATTTATAGGCAGTTAGCCTGATGGCCGTTGTTGTTATGCCCCCATGAATTTACAGTGTGACAAAGACTTATTTTGACTTTAGCGGAGCAGTAGAAGAATGACAAAGTATGCTTTAGTAGGCGATGTAGGCGGCACGAATGCGCGTCTTGCCCTGTGTGATATCGCCAGTGGAGAAATCTCGCAGGCCAAAACGTATTCCGGCCTGGATTATCCCAGTCTTGAGGCCGTGGTGCGCGTTTATCTCGATGAGCATAGCGTCAGCGTGGAGGATGGTTGTATCGCCATAGCCTGCCCGATTACCGGTGACTGGGTAGCGATGACTAACCATACCTGGGCTTTTTCTATTGCGGAAATGAAAAAAAATCTCGGCTTTAGCCATCTGGAAATCATCAACGATTTCACCGCCGTGTCGATGGCGATCCCGATGCTGAAAAAAGAGCATTTAATTCAGTTCGGCGGCGGCGAACCGGTAGACGGCAAACCTATTGCGGTGTATGGCGCGGGAACCGGCTTGGGCGTGGCGCATCTGGTGCATGTGGATAAGCGTTGGATTAGCCTTGCGGGCGAAGGCGGGCATGTCGATTTTGCGCCTAATAGCGAAGAAGAAGCTATGATTCTGGAAATATTGCGCGCCGAAATTGGCCATGTTTCCGCCGAGCGCGTGCTGTCTGGCCCGGGGCTGGTGAATCTTTACCGGGCGATTGTTAAGTCCGACAACCGTCTGCCAGAAAATCTGCGCCCGAAAGATATTACCGAACGCGCCCTGGCGGATAGCTGTATCGATTGTCGCCGCGCGTTGTCGCTCTTTTGCGTCATCATGGGGCGATTTGGCGGCGATCTGGCGTTAACCATGGGGACATTTGGCGGCGTTTATATCGCTGGCGGTATTGTCCCGCGCTTCCTGGAATTTTTTAAAGCGTCCGGCTTCCGTGGTGGCTTTGAAGATAAAGGCCGCTTTAAAGATTATGTACACGGTATTCCGGTCTATTTGATTGTCCATGATAATCCTGGCTTGTTAGGCTCCGGCGCGCATCTGCGCCAGACATTAGGCCATATTCTATAAGTCAGATGACGGCATAAAGGCCTTATCCGGCCTACAAAAGTGTGTCATCTGTAGGCCTGATAAGCGCAGCGTCATCAGGCAATTAATCATTCTCTTGTCAGTCTCAAACCGCGTTCCTCACGCGGTTTTTTTTCGCCTGTTACCGGCCATGCCGACACGCGTCACATTTCTGCTTAGCAGAATTACTTGTCCAGTAAAAGCATTATTCATCTGGTAACAAGCGTAGGCTTCTCACCGTCATAATTTCCCTCGTTAACTATTACGAGGAAAACGTTATGACTAAAAAACTGATTGCCGTTTGTGCGTGTCCGATGGGCCTGGCTCACACCTTTATGGCGGCGCAGGCGCTGGAAGAGGCGGCGGTAGAAGCGGGATACGAAATCAAAATCGAAACCCAGGGTGCTGATGGTATTCAAAACCGTCTCACGGCGCAGGACATTGCCGAAGCGACGTTAATTATCCATTCCGTAGCAGTAACGCCGGAGGATAACGAGCGTTTTGAATCACGCGATGTATACGAGATCACGCTTCAGGATGCCATTAAAAATGCGGCGGGCATTATCAAAGAAATTGAAGAGATGATTGCCGCCGAACAACCGTAATTCTCGACAGGGATACAGATATGGCCATTAAAAAACGCAGTGCGACTGTTGTGCCCGGCGTATCCGGCGCGGCAGCGGCAGTCAAGAAACCGCAGGCCTCTGGTAATAGCTTCTGGGGCGAGCTACCGCAGCACGTCATGTCCGGAATTTCGCGCATGGTGCCAACGTTAATTATGGGCGGGGTGATCCTCGCTTTCTCGCAGTTGATTGCCTATAGCTGGCTGGACATTCCCGCCGATACCGGCATCATGGACGCGTTGAACAGCGGAAAATTCGCTGGTTTTAATCTCTCCTTGTTGAAGTTCGCCTGGTTATCGCAATCTTTCGGCGGCGTGTTGTTTGGTTTCGCCATCCCGATGTTCGCTGCCTTTGTGGCGAACTCTATCGGCGGCAAACTGGCGTTTCCGGCTGGTTTTATCGGCGGTTTGATGTCCACTCAGCCAACGCAGGTGCTGAATTTTGATCCGGCCAGCCTGCATTGGGTGACCACCGCGCCAGTCCCGTCAACCTTTATCGGCGCGCTGATTATTTCTATCGTCGCGGGATATCTGGTGAAGTGGATGAACCAAAAAATCCAGTTGCCTGACTTTCTGCTGGCCTTTAAGACCACCTTTTTACTGCCGATTCTCTCCGCCATTTTTGTGATGATGGCGATGTACTACGTGATTACGCCCTTTGGCGGCTGGATTAATGGCGGAATTCGCACGTTGCTCACCGCGGCGGGTGAAAAGGGGGCATTAATGTACGCGATGGGAATCGCCGCCGCGACTGCCATCGACCTCGGCGGTCCCATTAACAAAGCCGCAGGATTTGTTGCCTTTAGTTTTACCACTGACCATGTGTTGCCGGTGACGGCGCGTTCCATCGCGATTGTCATCCCGCCGATTGGTCTGGGGCTGGCGACGCTGCTCGACCGTCGTCTGACCGGTAAACGTCTGTTCAACGCGCAGCTTTATCCGCAGGGTAAGACGGCGATGTTCCTGGCGTTTATGGGGATCAGCGAAGGGGCGATTCCCTTTGCGCTGGAAAGCCCGATCACCGCCATCCCGTCTTACATGGTCGGCGCCATCGTGGGGTCGACGTTCGCCGTCTGGCTGGGCGCGGTGCAGTGGTTCCCGGAGTCGGCAATCTGGGCGTGGCCGCTGGTAAGCCATCTCGGCGTCTATATCGCGGGTATTTTACTGGGCGCGGTGATAACGGCGCTGATGGTGATCTTCTTGCGCCATATGATGTACCGCCGGGGTAAATTGCTGATTGAAAGCCTGTGAAATAAGGACCGATAACATGACGCGACTGACATCGCTTCGCCAATGGCTCATCGAGCGCCAATTAGATGCGGTACTGATCTCCTCGCGCCCGAACAAGCAGCCGCATCTGGGCATTTCCAGCAGCTCAGGATTTGTCCTGATCAGCCGCCAACATGCGCATATTTTGGTTGATGCCCGTTATTACGCCGATGTGAAAGCGCGCGCGAACGGATATTGCATACATCTGCTCGGCGGGCAACAGACGCTGGTGTCGCTGGTGAATCAGATTATCGCTGCGGAAAATCTGCAAACGGTTGGTTTTGAAGGCGCGCAGGTCAGTTGGGAGACGGCGCGTCGCTGGCAGACGGAACTGCAGGCCACCATGATCAGCGTCTCCATTGACGCGCTGCGGCAGGTTAAAACGGCGGTGGAAATCGACCGTATTCGTGAAGCATGTCGCATTGCTGATGCGGGTGCGGAACACATTCGCCGCTTTATCGCGCCAGGCCAGAGCGAGCGGGAAATCGCCGCTGAACTGGAGTGGTTTATGCGCCAGCGCGGCGCGGAGAAAGCCTCCTTTGATACCATTGTCGCCAGCGGCTGGCGCGGCGCGCTGACGCACGGCAAAGCCAGCGATAAAATCGTGGCGGCGGGGGAATGGATAACGCTTGATTTCGGCGCGCTGTATCAGGGATATTGTTCCGATATGACCCGAACTTTTCTGGTGCCTGGCGCGGGCGCGCCGCAGGAGCATCCGCTGTTTCCCGTCTATCACATTGTCCTTGAGGCACAGCTTGCCGCCATTGCGGCTATTCGTCCGGGCGCGCGTTGTCTGACGGTGGATGCCGCCGCGCGCGACGTTATCGACCGGGCGGGATATGGCGAGTTTTTCGCCCATAACACCGGCCATTCTATCGGCATTGAGGTACATGAAGATCCCCGCTTTTCGCCTGATGACCACACAGTACTCGCACCGGGAATGCTACTGACCGTGGAGCCGGGCATTTATCTGCCGGAGCTGGGCGGGGTACGCATTGAAGATGTTGTACTGGTCACGCCGGAAGGCGCGGAAGTGCTCTATTCCATGCCGAAAACCGTATTACTGACAGGAGCCGCATGATGGATTTATCGCTACTGAAAGCGCTGTGCGAGGCGGATGCGATCGCCGCGTCAGAACAGGAGGTTCGCCAGATCTTACTCGACGAAGCGGATCGCCTGCATAAAGAGGTGCGCTTCGATGGCTTAGGATCGGTATTGATCCGACTTAATGCCTCGGATGGCCCGAAAGTCATGATCTGCGCGCACATGGATGAAGTGGGATTTATGGTGCGCAGTATCTCCGGCGAGGGGGCGATTGATGTGCTGCCAGTGGGCAATGTGCGAATGGCGGCGCGTCAGCTCCAGCCGGTCCGCATCACCACGCGGGAGGAATGTAAAATTCCCGGTCTGCTTGATGGCGAGCGCAGCGGCAACGAGGTGAGCGGACTGCGGGTCGATATTGGCGCGCGTTCTTATGACGAGGTGATACAGGCGGGGATTCGTCCCGGCGATCGTGTGACTTTTGATAGCGCGTTTCAGGTGTTGCCGCATCAGCGGGTGATGGGTAAAGCCTTTGATGATCGGCTCGGCTGCTATCTGCTGATAGCGTTGCTGCGTGAATGGCACGATGCGGAATTACCGGCGGAAATCTGGCTGGCGGCCAGTTCCAGCGAAGAGGTGGGATTACGCGGCGGTCAAACAGCGGCCCGCGCCGTTGCGCCGGATTTAGCCATCGTACTGGATACCGCCTGCTGGGCGAAAAATTTTGATTATGGCGCGGCGAATCATCGGCAAATCGGTCTGGGACCGATGCTGGTGCTGAGCGATAAATCGCTGATTGCGCCGCCAAAACTAACCGCCTGGGTTGAGAGCATCGCAGCGCAAGCGGAAATACCGCTACAGTTGGATATGTTCAGCAACGGCGGAACGGACGGCGGGGCGGTGCATCTGAGCGGAACGGGCATCCCGACGGTGGTGCTTGGTCCGGCAACCCGCCACGGACATTGTGCCGCCTCGATTGCCGACTGTCGCGACATTCTGCAGACACAGCAGTTGCTGTCGGCGCTGATGACCGGTTTTACGCGCGATACTGTGGCTCGCCTGACGGATTTCAGGTGCTGATTTCGCGCTAAAGGAGTAGTTATGTTAACGATAGAGTTTCTCTGCCCGCTGCCTAACGGTATTCATGCGCGTCCCGCGTGGGAGCTGAAAGAACAGTGCAGCCAGTGGCAAAGTGATATTACTTTTATTAATCATCGTCAGAATACGCGGGCGGACGCGAAAAGTTCGCTGGCGCTTATCGGCACCAGTACGCTGTTCAATGATAGCTGCGTTCTGAATATCAGCGGGCGTGATGAAGAACAGGCTAAACGATCGCTGGAGGCCTGGCTTGCGCACCATTTTATCGACAGCGATAGCGTTCAGCCAGGGCCAGCCGAACTGGCGGCGCATCCGCTGCCGCGATCGCTGCTTCGCCTGAATCCGGATTTGCTGTACGGCGATGTGCTGGCAAGCGGCGTGGGCGAGGGGATTCTGACGCTGTGGCAGAGCGATAATCTGGAGGGCTACCGTACTATTCCCGCGAGCGCTGAAGATCTTACCCGCCTTGAAAATAGCCTGGCGACGCTGGCGGAACAGCTTAATCAACAGCTTCGCGAGCGTGACGGCGAGAGTAAAACTATTTTAAGCGCTCATCTGTCGCTAATTCAGGATGATGAGTTTGTGGGGAACATTCGTCGCTTAATGGTTGAACGCCATCTGGCGCTGGGAGCGGCGATTATTGCCAATATGGAGCAGGTTTGTCGCCAGCTTTCGGCCTCGGCAAGTGATTATCTGCGCGAGCGGGTGAGCGATATTCGCGATATCACCGAGCAGTTGTTGCACATTACCTGGCCTGAAAAACAGCCGCGTAATGCGCTGGTGCTAACGCGTCCTACCCTTCTGGTGGCGGAAGACTTAACGCCCAGCCAGTTTTTAAGCCTCGATTTACAGTATCTGTCCGGTATGATCCTCGAAAAGACCGGGCGGACGTCACATACTTTGATTCTGGCGCGCGCTTCCGCGATCCCGGTGCTTAGCGGGCTCTCTGCCGAGGCCATTGGTCGTTATGCGACCCGGCCTGCGGTGCTGGACGCGCAGTGCGGCGTACTGGCGATTAGTCCGGATACCTCGGTGCGCGGCTATTATGCCGTGGCGCAGAAGCTGGCGGATAAACGACAACAACGGCAGGCGTGCGATGCGGCGTTGCTTGCCTGTACGCAGGACAACCAGCGTATCGATATTGCGGCGAATATTGGCACCGCGCTGGAGGCGCCTGGCGCGTTCTCCAACGGCGCAGAAGGCATTGGCCTGTTTCGTACCGAAATGCTGTTTATGGATCGCGACAGCGCGCCGGATGAGCAGGAGCAGTTTGAAGCCTACCAACAGGTTTTGCTGGCGGCGGGCGAAAAGCCGGTGATTTTCCGCACCATGGATATTGGCGGCGATAAACATATCCGCTATCTCAATATTCCGCAGGAAGAGAACCCTTTTCTTGGCTACCGTGCGGTGCGCATCTACCCTGAGTTTGCCGGGCTTTTTCGCACCCAGCTTCGCGCAATTTTGCGGGCTGCTGTTTTCGGTCATGCGCAGTTGATGATTCCGATGGTGCATAGTCTTGACCAGATTTTATGGGTAAAAAGTGAGCTGAAAAAGGCGGTTACGGAGCTGCATGGGGAAAGGCTGCGTCACGCGCAGGATATTCCGTTGGGGATTATGGTTGAGGTGCCGTCGGTCTGTTACATCATCGATCATTTCTGCGATGAGGTGGATTTCTTTAGCATCGGTTCGAACGATATGACGCAATATCTGTACGCGGTCGATCGCAATAATCCGCGCGTCTCGCCGCTGTATAATCCGATTACGCCATCGTTTTTACGCATGTTGCGGCAGATTATCCACACTGCCCATGAGCGAGGCAAATGGGTCGGCATTTGCGGCGAACTGGGCGGAGAAAGCCGCTATTTACCGCTACTTTTGGGACTGGGGCTGGATGAGCTAAGTATGAGCAGTCCACGTATTCCAGCGGTAAAAAGTCAGCTACGTCATCTGGATAGTCAGGCGTGTCGGGCGCTGGCGAGTCAGGCTTGCGAGTGTCGCAGCGCCCAGGAGATAGAAGCGCTGCTGAATCAGTTCGCGCCAGAAAAAGAGGTACGACCGCTGTTGGCGCTGGAAAATATCTTTGTCGGCGAGCCGCTCAGTAATAAGGAACAGGTTATCCAGTTTCTGTGCGGTAATCTTGGCGTTAACGGGCGTACCGAACATCCGTTTGAACTGGAAGAGGACGTCTGGCAGCGTGAGGAGATTGTGACCACCGCCGTCGGTTTTGGCGTGGCGATCCCCCATACCAAATCGCAGTGGATTCGCCACTCGTCGATCAGTATTGCGCGTCTCGCACAGCCCGTAGACTGGCAGTCGGAGATGGGTGACGTAGAGTTGGTGATTATGCTGACGCTTGGGGCGGATGAAGGGATAAATCATGTGAAGGTTTTTTCACAGCTCGCCCGTAAGCTGGTGAATAAAAACTTCCGTCAGTCGCTGTTTGCCGCCAATGATGCCGACAGTATTCTGGCGTTGCTGAAGGCGGAGTTAACGTTTTAGCATGGGATAACCGCCTGATGGCGCTGCGCTTATCAGGCCTACGTTCGTGAGTGATGGTAGGCCGGATAAGGCGTTTACGCCGCCATCGGGCGAGCGGTTTGTTACTGAAACCGCGCGCTGTAATCCCCTGGCGTCAGGCCAAACTGACGTCGGAACAGACGGCAAAAATAATCGCTATCCTGATACCCGCAACGCAGCGCGACTTCGTTAATCGGCAAGTGGTATTTCTGCAACATAATACGCGCTTTCGCCATTCGCACCCAGCGAACATACTCCACAAAACTCATGGTGCCATGCTGAGTAAATAGCCTGGACAGGTGGTTGGCGGTGATATTAAAGAACTGTGCAACGCTTTCTCTGTTTAACGGCTGGGCGTAGTTATCCTGTACCCAGTTACAGATACTGTGATAGAGAAATTCAGTGCGTGGACGGCAGATATCGGGGGGCGTATTCACCACGTTCCGGCACAAATGCAGGAGGCTGAGCACCAGCGGCTGGATAATATTTTGTTCCTGAGGCGAACGGCTTAAATGGGTAAGCGCGGTCAGCATTGCTTCGCCTTCGCCACGTTGCAAATGTGGCAATTCGATACGGCGCGTCGGACGTAAAAGCGATGCTGTACGGTTTTCGTAAAACAATAAACCCAGCCAGGAGGGCGCGAATACCAGACTAAGCAGCATCACCGGTTTATCGCTAACCGCCAGGTTCGCCGCACGGGCAGGGATAAACAACATTTCGCCTTCCGTCAGCCGACGCTGCGTTTTTTCCAGTTGATTACCGTATTCTCCGCGCAAGACGATATCCAGCCGGGGGCGGTCGATACATAAGCTGCCGGAGGGCAGGGAGGGGGGCTGGCTGGCAAACCATACGCGTCCTAATCGGTGTGGATTAAGCACCAGACCGCTAAACAGATCGGCAAAAAATTGTTGGTCTGCCGGTAAGTCTGTTTTTTTCATTGCCGTTCCTGTGCATGAATGCTTCAACTGTCTGAATTATTTCACTTTACTCTTGCTGAGCGAAAGGTCAAACACCAGCGCGTTGAGTCATCATGTCATGGCGGTTAGTCAGGCGAAAACAGGGATTTATTTTACTATACGTATCCGGTTCGCTGCCTTATTTACGGTTTCATCGCGGCATCTTGCCGGAAAGGATCCTTATTTTCGGGGAAATGTCTCTGAAAAATACCGCAATATGACATGATCGAATACCAATATCGTTAGTAAGGGTTTTGATTAAAGAGGAAAAACCACAAAATCAAAAGGGGATTATTTGAGATAAGGTTTATTGACAGGAAATTATCGTCGGTTGCGTCACGTTACGTAAATTCAATGATATCAAGTTGTTAACAATATGGTTTGTTTGATGCTATAACTGACACGCTTAAAAAAGTAAATTTTTACGGTTGTTCCTCTTTTTTCATCGCTAAAAATATTTTCATTAGCCTCTCGACAGGAAGAAAATTTTCAGGCTATTTTCTAAAGGAGCCACCATCGTGGCAGCGTCGCTCGGACGGTCCGGGCGCTAACGTTAATCTGAGGATATTATGGCTGACTTCCGCCCTGAACGTCGCTTTACGCGTATCGATCGCCTTCCGCCCTATGTTTTTAACATCACCGCTGAACTCAAAATGGCTGCGCGTCGGCGCGGCGAAGATATTATTGATTTCAGTATGGGTAATCCTGATGGCGCAACCCCTCCCCACATTGTTGAAAAACTTTGCACCGTCGCGCAGCGTCCGGATACGCACGGTTATTCCACGTCTCGCGGCATACCGCGTTTACGCCGCGCGATTTCTCACTGGTATCAGGAACGTTATGATGTCGATATCGATCCGGAAACCGAAGCGATTGTGACCATCGGTTCCAAAGAGGGACTGGCGCATTTAATGCTGGCGACGCTGGATCATGGCGATACGGTACTGGTGCCGAACCCCAGTTACCCGATTCATATCTATGGCGCCGTTATCGCCGGGGCGCAGGTGCGTTCGGTTCCATTGGTAGAGGGGGTGGATTTCTTCAACGAGCTGGAGCGCGCTATTCGCGAAAGTTATCCGAAACCGAAAATGATGATTTTGGGTTTTCCGTCTAACCCTACGGCCCAGTGCGTCGAACTGGAGTTTTTTGAAAAAGTGGTCGCTCTGGCTAAACGTTATGATGTGCTGGTGGTGCACGATCTGGCGTATGCCGATATCGTGTACGACGGCTGGAAAGCGCCATCCATTATGCAGGTGCCCGGCGCGCGCGACGTGGCGGTCGAATTTTTCACACTGTCGAAAAGCTATAATATGGCGGGCTGGCGTATTGGGTTTATGGTGGGTAATAAAACCCTGGTCAGCGCGCTGGCGCGCATTAAAAGTTATCACGATTATGGCACCTTTACCCCGCTTCAGGTGGCGGCTATCGCCGCTCTGGAAGGCGATCAGCAGTGCGTGCGCGATATCGCCGAGCAGTATAAACGTCGTCGCGATGTGCTGGTGAAGGGGCTGCATGAGGCGGGCTGGATGGTTGAAATGCCGAAAGCCTCAATGTACGTCTGGGCGAAAATCCCGGAGCAATATGCGGCGATGGGGTCGCTTGAGTTTGCCAGGAAGCTGCTGAATGAGGCGAAGGTTTGCGTTTCTCCAGGGATAGGCTTTGGTGACTATGGCGACACCCATGTACGCTTTGCATTAATAGAGAATCGCGACCGCATTCGCCAGGCCGTCAGAGGGATTAAAGCGATGTTCCGCGCCGATGGCGTGCTGCCGTTACATCCAAAACCCGTTGAGGCGAGCACGGAGTAGAAAAGCAAACAGGAGCCCCATGGCTCCTGTTTTTCTTTGCATTGTACTTTTAAATCATCAGGGCGAAAGTACCGGCCCAAACGATGACCATAAATGAAATGCCCATAAAGAAATATTTCACGTTTCATCTCTCCGCGTACCTGTCGTACGCCTAAATGAACTTACACTTACCTGATTATAGAGAGTTGATGCCGGACAATACGAAATTGAGAATTATTCGTGTTTCTACCGCCTGCATCACCTCAGAATTCTGCGCGTCATCGCTCCAGACGGCGCTAATGTACGCCTAAAAATGAGGTGAAACAAGAGGCATTTTCTTATTTACTTTTAGTAACTTACAAGTGTCGGGGATCGGCGACAGTTTAATTTCTGACAGTGATGAATCGCTATTGAGCGACGCCGCCGACACAGTAAAAATTGCCTGTAAACAGGGGGCTTATCGCTAAAAGCAGGAATGAGTAATTTACGGTATGAATATTATGGCAATGCGAAATGCCAAAATAAAAGGCCTTGCGGCCTTTTTCAGATGTAGAGTGACGCTTCTCCCGACGGGCGAGTCTTGAAACGGCGATGAATCCAGAGATATTGCTCCGGGGCGCGCATGATCTCTTTTTCAATAATTTTATTCATATAGGCAGCGGCTTGATTTTCATCTGCCGGGTAACCTTCCATTTCAGGAGTAATATACAGACGATAACCCGAGTTATCGGATTTCCTTACCATTGTAACGGTCAACATGGCGGCACCAGACAGCCTGGACAGTACATAGGTGCCGTTGGTGGTGGCGACGTTTTCAACCGCGAAAAATGGCGCAAAGGAGCTGCCTTTAGGGCCGTAGTCCTGGTCGGGAGCAAACCAAACGGCTTCCCCTTTTTTTAGCGCGCCCACAATGCCGCGCAGATTGTTTCTGCCGATCATCGCTTTATTTGAGCGCATACGACCGCGTGTCTGCACCCACTCCATGAGCGGATTGTTATGCGGACGATAGGTCGCCATCATCGGCTGGCAGAGACCCATTACCCGGCCTCCCAATTCCAGCGACATAAAATGCACGCCAACGACCATTACGCCGCGATTTTGCGCCTGCGCACGGGTAAGGTTGTCCAGCCCGTCCACATCAAACCATTTGCGAACCCGGCTATCAGGCCAGAACCAGGCCATGCCCGTTTCAAGCAGCGCCATGCCAAGAGAGTGGAAATTCTCGGCGATCAGTTTTTCCCTTTCTTCCCGGGAGAGGGTCGGAAAACAGAGTTCAATATTTTTTTGGGCGATCGACTCACGTCGCTTCAGGAAGGGGCGCGCCAGCTTACCGGTGCGGGTGCCCAGAAAACGCAAAACCGGGTAGGGAAGCTGCACCAGTAACCAGAGGACGCCAATACCAAACCACGTCAGCCAGTAGCGCGGGTGCAAAAACGCGCGTGAAAATTTGCTTTGAGGAAACATAAAATACCTTCTGTAGATACGAAAATAATGTATCGCAGAAGAGTCATTATCCGCAGCGGTACACTCTGAAATACGCATCATCCTTCAAGTTGCGTTCACTTATCCGAATCACTTACTTGAGTAAGCCCATCGGGGTAACTTGAATGATTTGCGTATAGTTAGGCCATCATGTACGACAATGGTTCCCGTAAGGAGTGTAAAACTAAGTCAGTACTAAACCACGAGGGCATGAACGCCAGGCAGGTTAATGTACCACCAGTTATTTACTCGCGCCCAGAAATTCTTTATCAAGAAGCGTAAATATTTCTCCCGTAGCAAAAATAAGCTAATGATTATTTTTAATTCATTGTTTTTACAGTAATAATTTTATTTCAGACGAAGGTCATTGAAAAATGATTAAAAAAATAAAATGTGAGATAAATGTTATGGAAATGACTTGATGATAAGGTTTATCTTAAAGGAGAAGTGAGAGGGACCGTAAGGCTATATGGAAGCCTTGCCATAGACAGGAGGTATTATCGATGATCTATTTATGGACATTTCTTGCAATAAGTATACTTGCCGTGAGTGGCTATATCGGTCAGGTGATGGGGGCTTTTTCCGCGGTTTCTTCATTTACGGGAATGGTTATCCTTGCCGCGCTGATTTATTTACTCAATGTATGGCTGCAGGATGGCGATGACATCATTAGCGGATTATTGCTTTTTCTTGCACCGGCATGTGGGTTAATTATTCGCTTTATGGTGGGATACGGTAAGCGTTAGTCAGTTATATACCCTTCATACTTCAAGTTGCTTATGTGTTGGCTACGGATTACTCGACCCATCCATGGGCCTCGCCCTGACGGGCCGTCGCACGCGACGTTCAAATCTGCTCCCGGCAGA
>NZ_JBKFPH010000044.1:0-20476 GCF_046567715.1 Salmonella sp. 741265116_PST
CATGGATGGGCCGAGTAATCCGTAGCCAACACATAAGCGACTTGAAGTATGAAGGGTATAGACAAAAGCTCTGCGTGTCATGCTGATCGCCAAAAGCATAACGGGCTGACATCATGTCAGCCCGTGGGTTTACCCCTGCCCTGATGCTTACGGTACGCTTATCGTCATATTGTCATGACCGACAATGACAGGGCCCGGGTAATTTTTCATGGCTTCCTGTTGCCAGACGTCATCCGCAACCGTCGCAGGCACCAGATGACTTAACACCAGTTTTTTCACGTGGGCTTCGCGAGCAATCTTACCGACATCTTCAATCGTGGTGTGATGCGACGCAATCGCCTCAGCCAGCGTTTTTCCGTTGCCAATACTATTAGCCAGTTTTGCTACCGAAGGGACATGTACCGCCTCATGTACCAGGATATCCGCCCCCTGGGCAAACGTTGCAAGCGGAGGAAACCAGGACGTATCGCCAGAGAAGACGATTCGCTTACCCTGAGTATCAAAACGGTAAGCAAACGCTTCACCGTCCGGGAAAGGGGAATGAGGCACTTTCAGCGCGCTGATTGTAACCAGTTCATCTTTATAGATGACGCCCTGGCCAATATCGGTCGCCTTAACCAGGTTGCGCGGATCGGGTTTCCCCTCTTCTTTCATGCGTAGCGTGATATCCCTGTCAAAGACTTTCCAGCCAGCCTTCGTCATCGCCTGGGTTCCCGGCGGGCCATAAACCTGTATGGTATGGTCTTGCAGGCCACTTGCCCAGGCATTCATCAGCAAGGAAGGATAATCCAGTATGTGGTCGCTGTGCAGATGGGTGAGCAAAATAGTATTGATGTTGCACAGTGGAATGCCATTTTTCACCAGTTGCAGACTGGCGCCGTAGCCGGCATCTATCAGCCATATTTTATCGCCGATAGTGAGCGCCGTCGCTTGCGGTAGTCTGGCTGTATTGAGCAAAGAAGGCCCGCCTTTGGTGCCCAGTAAAACAATGTTGATCTCTTGAGGCGCAGGAGCACCGGCAGCAATGGCAAGGTGGCTTTGCGCCAGCATACAAACCGCCAGCATAGCGACGCTTTTTTTCATCATGTTTTTACTCTTCTTAGTTGAGAAAAGAGGGAACTTCACGTTGGCGAAACTGCGAAGGAGAACAGCCAGCAAGGCGATTAAAGAAACGGGCGAAATAAGCCGGATCTTTAAAACCTAATTGCCAGGCGATCTCATTGACAGCATTGTCGGAAAAAAGCAGCAGTCGTTTCGCCTCGCGTAATTGCCGATCAAAAATCAGTCGTTTAGGCGAGCGATTAGCAAAACGGCGGCAGATATCGGTCAAACGAGATTCGGTAATATGCAGCTCACAGGCATAATCGGGCACCGTCCAGTGCTGATGGAAGTGGTTGTCAATTAACAGGGTAAAGCGCTGAAAAAGTTTCAGTTCACCGCGCATCCCGGTTGCGGCGTGATCGTCCAGCTTCGCATTACGCAACAGCAAGGTAAATACCGCCTGCGCCAGTAGCACCAGGGTATGTTCGCAGCCAGCCAGTTGTTCCGTGGACTCCCGCTCAATTAGCTGCCAGTAATGTTTGAGCGCCGCCAGCTCGTTGGGTTTATCCGCCAGTGACAGACAGATTCCCGGCAAGCCGAAGGCCTCTCTGGTGCCGGGATAAAGCACTTCCAGCAGCGGCCAAACCAGCTCTTCGCGTACCGTCAGAACATGACCATCGCTATCCGATTCGGTAATAAAAGCATGTGGCACCGAGGGCGGCGTAAGCACAAATAGCGGCGCCTGCACCGAATAGCGATGATCGTCGAGCTGTAGCTCAATCTGCCCGGTATCAAGAAAGTGCATTTGAAAAAACTGGTCGTGGCGATGCGCCTGCATATCACGACCAAAGAAATCCGCCATACGAGCAAACGACTGATAATGCACATCGTTACTGCCCATGCTTTCGTCATACTCTTTGCTGATATCAATATTGGCGATCGCACGTTGGCACATAGTTTCTCCTCAAGGGGTGGCGCGCGGACGCGATGCTTTCATGGGGATGAGCCAGATAATGGCGGCGCCAACGACTAACAGAGAAGCGACAAACCAGAGTCCGCTATTGAAGCTACCGGTGATATCTTTTAGCCAGCCAATCATAAACGGGCTGAGCGCGGAGCCAATATTGCCGGTGGCATTGATGACCGCAATGCCTATCGCCCTGGCGCGTAAACTGATCGACTGATCCGGCGTGGTCCAGAAGATCGCCATCGCGCTAAAGGAACCCGTGGATGCCATCACGATCCCCAGGAGCTGGATCAGGTTATGGTCGGTAGCCGACGCCAGCAGCCAGCCCGCGGCGGCAAACAGGAACGGCAACGCCGTGTGATGTTTACGCTCCTGATGTTTGTCCGAATGGCGGCTCCAGTAAATCATGCCCAGAATAGTACAAATCTGCGGGATCGCCGCCAGCAGGCCGATGGTGATATTGCTACTGCCTTCATTAAAACTTTTCAGGATTTGCGGCGTCCAGATACTAATGGCGCTAAGCGTATTGGTAAGGCAAAAATAGGCCAGCGTATACATCAGTACAATTGGCGTGAATACTTCGCGCCACAGACTACGCTGCTGCATGGCGTTATGGCTGATGGCCCCCTCCGGCTGAACCAGCGTCAGGCGGTCATTATCCATCATCTCCTGCAAACATTTTTTATCCTCTGCCGTCAGCCATTTGGCTTTTGCCGGGGTATCATCCAGGTAAAACCACACCATAATGCCTAACAAAACTGACGGAAATCCTTCCAACAGGAATAACCACTGCCATCCATGCAGATTGAATATGCCGTCCAGCGATAAAATATAGCCGGAGACAATCGACCCCAACGCGGTAGTGGCCGGCATGGCAATCATAAATAATGCGTTGGCGCGGGCGCGGAAAAATGCCGGGAACCAGTAGGTTAAATAGAGCAATATTCCTGGCAAAAAGCCCGCTTCGGTAATGCCCACCAGCATTCGCAGCACATACAGGCTTTTCGGTCCCACCGCGAACATAGTGGCGGTAGATGCAATGCCCCATAGCACCATAATGGTCGCAATCCAGCGGCGGGCGCCGACAATGCTCAACATCACGTTGCTGGGAATGCCGAAAATGACGTAGGTGGCGTAAAACAGCGTCGTGGCAAGACCAAACATGGTGGCGCTTAACCCCAGATCCTGCCCCATCGTCAACCCGGCAAAACCGATGTTGATACGGTCTAAAAACGAGAAGATAAACAACACGAATAAAAATACGATCAGTCGGCGGAACAGTTTATTTATGACGGTTTGTTGACCCGTGCTGAGCGCGTTGTGCGAACTGACAGACTCGGGGCTTTCCGGAAGTGCAGATGATGTGTCGCTCATTTTTTTTCCTCTGATGGGAATTTTGTAGGGTACTACGGTTGCCCGGTAGCGCTGCGCTTACCGGGCCAGGCTTAATAGACGCCGGACGCACCGGACAGGTTTTTTTCTGCGCCAAAGCACGCCGCCAGCGCCTGTGCTCCGCGCGCCAGCAGCGTGGTGTCAACGCCGACGGCGACAAATAGCGCCCCCAGTTCCAGATAACGTTTCGCCAGTGCTTCATTGGCCATCAGAATCCCCGGCGCTTTCCCCGCCGCGCGTATCTGCACGATGGCGTTCTCAATCGCCGCCTGCACTTCCGGGTGCTGCGGATTGCCGGCAAAGCCCATATCGGCGCTGAGGTCCGCCGGGCCAATAAACACGCCGTCAATGCCATCCACGTCGAGAATTGACGCCAGATTACTCATCGCCTCACGCGTTTCAATCTGCACCAGTACGCACATGGCGTCGTTGGCCTGGTGGAGATAGTCCGGAATGCGATTCCAGCGCGATGCCCGCGCCAGCGCGCTGCCCACGCCGCGAATACCGGCAGGCGGATAACGCGTAGCCGCCACGGCGTTTCGCGCTTCATCGGCATTCTGCACCATCGGTATCAGCAGCGTTTGCGCGCCGACGTCGAGCAGTTGCTTAATCTGTACCGGATCGTTCCATGACGGACGCACAACCGGCTGGCTGGGATAAGGCGCAATCGCCTGCAACTGGGTCAACACCGTCTGCACGTTGTTTGGCGCATGTTCACCGTCAATCAGTAGCCAGTCGAAGCCGGCGCCCGCTAACAGTTCAGCGCTGTAACTGTTGGCAAGCCCCAGCCACAAACCGATTTGCGGGCGCCCCGCTTTTAACGCGTCTTTGAAAGCATTTTTCATCGTTTTTTCCTTACACAAACCGGCAACTGATCGCGCCCATGTTGCCGTAATCGACATGGAAGGTGTCGCCCTTGCGCGCCGGCACCGGGCGGGTGAACGAGCCGCCGAGGATGATCTGCCCGGCTTCAAGCTGGACATCGTAGGGGGCAAGCTTGTTCGCCAGCCACGCCACGCCGTTGGCCGGATGATTCAGCACGCCTGCGGCGACGCCGGTTTCTTCGATCACGCCGTTGCGATAGAGCAGCGCGGAGATCCAGCGCAGATCCAGCTCGTCTGGTTTGATGGGGCGACCACCGAGGATCACCCCGGCGTTGGCGGCGTTGTCGGAAATGGTGTCGAACACTTTGCGCGGGCGCTGGGTTTCCGGGTCGATGTTGTGGCTGCGGGCGTCAATCAGTTCCAGCGCCGGAATCACATAATCCGTGGCGTTGTAGACGTCGAACAGCGTGCAGTGAGGGCCGCGCAGCGGTTTCGCCAGCACAAACGCCAGCTCCACTTCAATACGCGGGACGATAAAACGGTCGGTGGGGATATCGCCGCCGTCATGGAAGAACATATCGTCAAGCAGCGCGCCGTAATCCGGTTCGCTGATTTGCGAGCTGGCCTGCATCGCTTTTGAGGTCAGGCCGATTTTGTGGCCTTTGAGCGTGCGCCCTTCGGCGATCTTGATATTGACCCATTCACGCTGTACGGCATATGCATCTTCAATAGTGATGTTGGGATAATCCAGCGACACTGCGCGAATCTGTTCACGCTGTTTTTCAGCCTGATTAAGTCGCTGAGCGATCAGGGTATGGGTCTGTTTATCGAGCATAGTTGCTTCCTGTTACGTCATTCGGTGCTGCTGCGCCGGGTGGCGACGCGGGTGCGTCTTACCCGGCCTACGGTTCGGTATTGCTTCGTGCATCGTTTTTTTGTAGGCCCGGTCAGCGCAGCGCCACCGGGCGAAAGAGTGTGCTATTTAAACAGCGCGTGTACGTTGTTTTGTTTGTAATTGAGCGTCGGATGTAGCTCGGCAATCTCAAACGACAGCGCCAGATAGCGGTTCTCCATCAGGTCGGCGAAGTGGGCTTTAATCAGCCCAAACAGCATTTCGCCGACTTCCTGACGGCTCTCCAGGCTGCGCCCGGCGCCGATTTTCAGCGTCATATGTACAAACGCGTAATCATGCTTACCGTCAGCCATCTGCCAGGTATCCAGCCAGTGGGCGCGACTGCGGATACCGCCGATGGGGAAAATTCCGGTGGCGGCCAGCGCCTCGTTTACCTTGCTGAACAGGCCGGGTAAATCAGCCTGCTCGCGAATATTTTCAGTACATTCAGCAATAAAGTGCGGCATAACCCCCCCTTACGCAGGCAGCGGGAAAACAGCGTTCACCTGGCCGGTACCGGAGCTGGCGAACAGGTCGGTGATGAACTCCACCTTGCCGTCGTATTTGTCCCAACCCAGCATTCCCAGCAGCATGACCGTGTCGTGCATGTTGCCTTCGCCGTAGCAGTAGTCGGCGTACTCCGGCAACATGGTGCAAAACTCCTTGAATTTGCCCTCGCGCCACAGCTTGACCACGCGCTCGTCCATCTGATGATCAAACTCGCGGGTATAGCTGTTCATCCCCTCTTCCGCCCGTTGGTCGTCAATAAAACGGTGCGACAGAGAACCACTGGCGAATACCGCTACGGTACCGTCATATTTCTCAATCGCCTTGAGAATGGCTTCGCCCAGTCTGCGGCTGTCGGCAAAATCATGCACAGTGCAGAACGCCGAGATGGAGACCACTTTGAAGTGCTTGTCGCTGTTCATGTAGCGCATCGGTACCAGCGTGCCATACTCCAGCTTCAGGCTCGGGATGTTATGCGCTTTAGCGCGCACGCCCAGTTTGACTGCCTCGTCGGCGATCAGGTGGCCGAGCTCCGGATTACCGTCATAGTCATAGGTCATGTCGCGAATAAAGTGCGGCAATTCGTTGCTGGTATAGACGCCCTGGAAATGGTCGGCACAATTAATGTGGTAAGCGCTATTCACCAGCCAGTGGGTGTCGAATACGATAATGGTGTCAACGCCCATTTCGCGGCAACGCTTGCCAATTTCAATATGCCCATCAATGGCTGCCTGACGACAACCGTAATTTTTTCCCGGCAGTTCAGAAAGATACATCGACGGCACGTGGGTAATTTTTGCTGCTAACGCTAACTTGCCCATATCAAACTCCCCATTTTGGGATAGGATGGTCGCCCATTGAGATGCAGACGTTTTTCATTTCCGCAAACACTTCGAAGCTATATTCGCCGCCTTCGCGCCCGGTACCGGAGGCTTTCACGCCGCCGAACGGCTGGCGCAGGTCGCGGACGTTCTGGGTGTTAACGAAGACCATGCCGGCTTCAATCCCACGCGCCAGGCGCAACACTTTGCTCACGTCCTGGGTCCAGATATAAGAGGCCAGACCGTATTCCACGTCGTTCGCCAAACGTAACCCTTCCGCTTCGTCTTTGAATGGCAGCAGACAGGCGACTGGCCCAAAGATCTCTTCCTGCGCGACGCGCATACGGTTGTCGACATCGGCCAGCACGGTTGGGCGCAGGAAGTTACCGCCTTTCAGATGCGCAGGCAGGTCAGTGGGTTTTTCCGCACCGCCCGCCAGCAGCGTTGCGCCCTCTTCAATGCCGAGGCGGATATAACCGGAGACTTTTTCCCAGTGCTGTTGGCTAATCAGCGCGCCGACCTGGGTGTTCGGGTCGGTCGGATCGCCGACACGCAGGCGATTCGCGCGTTCGGCAAAGCGCTTCACGAACTCAGGGTAAATGCTCTGCTGGATAAAGATGCGCGACCCGGCGGTGCAGCGTTCGCCGTTGATCGAGAAGATGGTGAACAGCGCGGCGTCCAGCGCGCGCTCAATGTCGGCATCTTCAAAAATCAGCACCGGCGATTTGCCGCCCAGCTCCATCGAGTATTTTTTCAGGCCGGCATTTTTCATGATATTGCGACCGGTGGCGGTACCGCCGGTAAACGACACCGCACGCACGTCATGGTGGCGTACCAGCGCATCGCCCGCCGTCGCGCCGTAGCCCTGCACCACGTTCAGCACCCCTGCCGGAATTCCTGCCTCCAGCGCCAGCTCGCCCAGCCTGTCGGCAGTCAGCGGCGACAGCTCGGACATTTTGAGCACCGCGGTGTTACCCAGCGCCAGGCACGGCGCGACTTTCCAGGTCGCGGTCATAAACGGCACGTTCCACGGCGACACCAGCGCGCAGACGCCGACGGGCTGCACCAGCGTATAATTGAGCATTTTATCGTCAACAGGATAGGTCTTGCCGTTCATCTGCTGGCACACTTCGGCGAAGAATTCGAAGTTATGCGAGGCGCGCGGGATCAGCACGTTTTTAGTCTGGTGAATAGGCAGGCCGGTGTCGGCGGTTTCCATCGCCGCGATTTCCGGTACGTTCTGGTCAATCAGGTCACCCAGACGACGCATCAGGCGCGCGCGCTCTTTCATCGGCAAGTTGGCCCACTTCGGGAACGCCTCTTTTGCCGCCGCGACAGCCTGGTTCACTTCTGCTTCACCGCCGGAGGCCACTTCCGCCAGCACGTCACCGGTCGCCGGGTTAGTGGTCTGGAAGTAGTCGTTACCTGCAACATTTTTGCCGTTAATCCAATGATTTATTTTCTTCATTTTGCGCTCTCCTCACTGACGATTCGGTTAACCAGGCGACCCACGCCTTCTACTTCCACGACAACTTCATCCCCCGGCACCACATCGGACAGCCCTTTCGGCGTACCGGTGGCAATCATGTCGCCCGGTTGCAACGTCATAAATTCGCTCAGATAAGAAATCAGGAACGGGATGCTGAAGATCAGATCGGCGGTCGTCCCTTCCTGGCGCAGCTCACCGTTGACAAAGGTGCGTAACGTCAGGTTATGCGGATCAGAAACCGCCTCTTTATCCACAATCCACGGGCCTATCGGCGTCAGGCCGTCGCGGCTTTTTACCCGCAGATTCGGACGGTAGTAGTTTTCCAGATAGTCGCGGATCGCGTAGTCGTTACAGACGGTGTAACCGGCCACATACTCCATGGCTTCGGCTTCGCTCACCTTACGCGCCGTTTTGCCAATCACCACCACCAGCTCGGCTTCATAGTGCATATATTCGACGTTGTTCGGGCGCACCGACGTTTGGTGATGTTCGGTAAAGGTGTTTGGCGCTTTGATAAATACCAGCGGCTCTTTCGGCGGCGTAAATGCCAGCTCGCTGGCGTGATCGGCGTAGTTCAACCCCAGCGCAAATAACGTTCCCGTCGCTGACAGCGGCCACGTAAACGTCTGGTGGCGGGCGAATTCATCTTCTGCGACAACCGGATTTTCCAGAGCGGGTAAACCTTTCGCCAGAATACGCACCCGATCGCCGGGACGCAGCGCAACGCGATTCTGCGGCGTACCGAGTAAGATCGCATCGCCAGGGTTAAGCGTAGCGAACTCACTTAACGCGCTAAGCAGTTGTGCGGCGCTACGCTGTAAATCGGCAGTATTCCAGTGGTCCGCTTCTCGTCCGTTGATTTCAGTGATAATGGTGAGGTTATCCACATCACTCAGCGGCGCCATTTCACCCAGCGGGCAAAAGCCATCGCGACATTTCGCTTTAATCGCCGGGCGATAAAAGCTCTCTTCCGGCAGGCTGACCTCGTTAGCCAGCGCATACCCGGCGATATAGTCCGCCGCCGCTTCAGGGCGTATCCGGCTGGCGGTTTTCCCCACAATGAGCGCCACTGTCGCGCCGCTCAGTACCTTTTCTCCCTGCGGATAAGGAATGGGTTCGCCGTGACGAATCACCGTATTACGCGGCTTGATGAACCACACTGCGGTTTTAGGCGGCGCATTATAGGGAGGCTGAGAGAAAGCCTCTCGCCAGGCATCAAGCTGGCTGCGATGGTTTAACGCAACGGCGAAAACAGTACCCTTCATACATAAACTCCTCAGGCCGATTTAACGGGCTGTGATTTCATTAATATATTAATGATTAGATTTATGCTTTCGCTGTACATTTAGCAAGCTGAAGTAAAGTATTTGTGATGTGATTAACAATATTTTCACAAAATAATAATTAAATGCATACATATCAAATAGTTAAATAAAACCCTTTGTTTCTGTTAAACTTTGGACATAAAACAGATGTCATAGCTCACATCGGTAAACACGATTATTCAGGTATTAATAATTCTGCAAAAGAGAAACGCTTATGCATGATTCATTAACCATCGCATTGCTTCAGGCGCGCGAAGCGGCAATGACCTATTTCCGCCCCATCGTTAAAAGCCACAATCTGACCGACCAGCAATGGCGCATTGTGCGAATCCTGGCCGATAGCCCCTCTATGGATTTTCATGAGCTGGCCTTTCGTACCTGCATTTTGCGTCCAAGTCTGACCGGAATATTGACGCGCATGGAGCGAGACGGACTGGTGTTGCGACTCAAGCCGGTTAACGATCAGCGTAAGTTATATGTCATGTTGACGGAGCAGGGACAAACGTTGTACGCCCGTGCCCGGAGCCAGGTTGAAGAGGCTTATCGAAAAATTGAGGCCGATTTCACGCCCGAAAAAACACAGCAATTGATGCTGCTGCTGGACGATCTTATTGCTCTGGGACGCCAGCATCCTGATAGCGAAGCGGAAGCATAGTATTCTTACCTTCCCACGCCGCCGACGCGGGAATCCCCTCCCGCTTACAACGTTGACGGCGATCGCATTTTACTCTTCTTCTTCGACGTTCATCTGAAAAGTACCCGCCGTTGTCCTGAAAGTCTCTTCACAGTTTACGCTTCTGCCTATTCAATTAAACAACAAATAAGAAACATATTTTTAACAAAAAATTCCGATTAACGAGGAAGAGGCCGCAATGAAACCTGAAGATTTTCGTACTGATAACAAGCGTCCGTTAACGGGCGAAGAGTATTTAAAAAGCCTGCAGGACGGGCGGGAAATTTATATTTACGGTGAACGCGTTAAAGATGTTACGACACATCCGGCATTCCGCAATGCCGCAGCCTCTGTCGCACAACTGTATGACGCATTACATAAACCGTCGATGCAAGATACCCTGTGCTGGAATACCGATACCGGCAGCGGCGGTTATACACATAAATTTTTCCGCGTGGCGAAAAGCGCAGACGATCTGCGCCAACAGCGTGATGCTATCGCCGAGTGGTCACGCCTGAGTTACGGCTGGATGGGGCGCACACCGGATTACAAAGCCGCCTTTGGCTGCGCTCTGGGCGCTAACCCAGCCTTCTACGGCCAGTTTGAGCAGAACGCCCGTAACTGGTACACCCGTATTCAGGAGACCGGCCTGTACTTTAACCATGCTATCGTCAACCCGCCCATTGACCGCCACAAACCTGCCGACGAAGTGAAAGACGTCTATATCAAGCTGGAGAAAGAGACGGACGCCGGGATTATTGTCAGCGGGGCGAAAGTTGTCGCCACTAACTCCGCCCTGACTCACTACAACATGATTGGTTTCGGCTCAGCCCAGGTGATGGGCGAAAACCCGGATTTTGCTCTGATGTTTGTCGCGCCAATGGATGCCGAAGGCGTAAAACTTATTTCGCGCGCCTCGTATGAAATGGTCGCGGGCGCGACGGGCTCGCCGTTTGATTATCCCCTCTCCAGCCGCTTTGATGAAAACGATGCCATTCTGGTGATGGACAAGGTGCTGATCCCGTGGGAAAACGTATTAATTTACCGTGATTTTGATCGTTGCCGTCGCTGGACGATGGAAGGCGGCTTTGCCCGTATGTATCCACTGCAAGCCTGTGTTCGTCTGGCGGTTAAACTTGATTTCATTACCGCGCTGCTGAAAAAATCGCTCGAATGTACGGGTACCGTAGAGTTCCGGGGCGTGCAGGCCGATCTCGGCGAAGTCGTGGCCTGGCGCAATATGTTCTGGGCATTGAGCGATTCTATGTGTTCTGAAGCAACCCCGTGGGTAAACGGCGCCTGGCTACCGGACCACGCTGCGCTGCAAACCTATCGTGTCATGGCCCCAATGGCCTACGCGAAAATTAAAAATATTATTGAACGTAACGTTACCAGCGGCCTGATTTACCTGCCTTCCAGCGCCCGCGATCTGAATAATCCGCAAATCGACCAGTACCTGGCGAAATACGTACGCGGCTCTAACGGAATGGACCATGTTGAACGTATCAAAATTCTTAAATTGATGTGGGATGCCATCGGCAGCGAGTTTGGCGGTCGCCATGAGCTGTACGAGATTAACTACTCGGGCAGCCAGGATGAAATTCGTCTACAGTGCCTGCGTCAGGCCCAGAGCTCCGGCAATATGGATAAGATGATGGCAATGGTCGATCGCTGCCTCTCCGAATACGATCAGAATGGCTGGACGGTTTCGCATTTGCACAATAACGACGACATCAATCAACTGGATAAGCTGCTGAAATAACGCGGCAGGAGGTTCTTATGCAAGTAGATGAACAACGTCTGCGTTTTCGCGATGCGATGGCAAGTCTGGCGGCAGCGGTCAACATCGTAACCACGGCGGGTCACGCCGGACGCTGCGGTATCACCGCAACAGCGGTCTGTTCCGTCACCGATACGCCGCCCTCCGTAATGGTATGTATTAATGCCAATAGCGCCATGAACCCCGTTTTTCAGGGCAACGGCAGGCTGTGCATTAATGTACTTAACCATGAGCAGGAGCTGATGGCGCGCCACTTTGCCGGTATGACGGGGATGGCGATGGAGGAGCGTTTTCACCAGCCATGTTGGCAAAACGGGCCGCTGGGCCAGCCGGTACTTAACGGCGCGCTGGCCGGTCTTGAAGGCGAGATTAGCGAGGTACAAACCATTGGCACGCATCTGGTGTATCTGGTGGCGATCAAAAATATTATCCTTAGCCAGGATGGGCATGGCCTGATTTATTTCAAACGCCGTTTTCATCCGGTCAGACTTGAGATGGAAGCGCCTGTTTAACCGTCACTCATGCCCACAAGCGGGATAACCACCGCTTGTGGGAGAAGAGTCGATACGCTGAAGATTTTTATTCCCGCCGCGATGTTTGCTCGCCATAAATCGCGGCGATTAATAAAATCTAAGAGCCTATCCCACCAGGCGTTATTGGCGCAGCCAGTTTGGACACGGACAGCGCGCAAAAACCGGAGCGTACACGTAGTACGTGAGGTTTGACTCGCTACGCTCGCCCTTCGGGCCGCCGCTAGCGGCGTTCAAAACGCTAACGCGTTTTGGCGAGCACTGCCCAGGACCACAATGGCAAGTAAAACAGCCCTAATGGGATAGGCTCTAAATTAACTCCCGCGATAGGTTGAATAACCATACTGACTTAATAACAGCGGCACATGATAGTGCTCATTCGTTTTGCTGATATGAAACTCGACGGGAATCTCCGGGAAAAACGTATCCAGTTTTTTACTTTCAAAATACTGGCCGGTTTTAAAAATAACGCGATAATCCCCCGGCGCGGCAGCTTTTTCGGGCCACAGTGCTTTAATTCGTCCATCCTGGTCGGTATGCCCGGTGTTTAATTGCGTCCATCCGTTATCCTTTTTCTGCTCCAGTACCACCTCCACGCCGGGCGCCGGTTTGCCTGTTTGCTGATCGAGAATATGCACGCTGAGAATATTGTTGCCAGCGGCCAGCGCCATTGCCGGGGCTGCAACAAGAGACGCTATCGCGGTAGCCAGTATATATCGTTTCATGCTTCACTCCTTTACGGTATTGATGCAGGAAAATATATCTGGCGCGTCCAGGATTAACCTTACACGGACATGACAATTATGTCATCTTGTTGGAGATTTACGGATTCGCTACCAAGCCTATGGCATACTGCGTTGATGAAGATTTTATTGATTGAAGATAACCAGAAAACCATTCAGTGGGTACGTCAGGGACTCACGGAGGCAGGCTATGTGGTTGATTATGCCTGTGATGGACGAGACGGATTGCACCTGGCCCTTCAGGAACATTATTCATTGATTATTCTTGATATTATGCTGCCGGGGCTTGATGGATGGCAGGTTTTACGCGCGTTACGCACGGCGTATCAGCCCCCTGTTATTTGCCTGACGGCGCGCGACTCGGTTGAGGATCGCGTCAAAGGTCTTGAGGCGGGCGCTAATGATTACCTTGTTAAGCCTTTTTCCTTCGCCGAACTGCTGGCCCGGGTGAGAGCTCAACTCAGACAGCATGTCCCTGTCTTTACCCGACTGACGATCAATGGACTGGACATGGATGCCACAAAGCAATCGGTGTCACGAAATGGCAAACCGATTTCCCTGACCCGCAAAGAATTCCTGCTCCTCTGGTTACTGGCGTCCCGGGCAGGAGAAATCGTGCCCCGAACCGCGATCGCCAGCGAAGTTTGGGGAATTAACTTTGATAGTGAAACCAACACCGTTGATGTCGCAATTCGTCGGCTGCGCGCCAAAGTAGACGATCCATTTGAAAAGAAGCTCATTATGACCGTCCGGGGGATGGGTTATCGATTACAGGCGGAAACGTCGCAGAATGGTTAAGTTATCAATGACTCTGCGCCTGACAATTTCTTTTATCGCCATCCTTATCCTTGCCTGTACCAGCATTAGCTGGACGCTCTATAACGCGCTGAGCAAAGAATTAACGTATCGGGATGATATGACGCTAATAAATCGGGCGGCACAAATGCAGCAACTGTTACTGGATGGTGCCAGGCCGGAAAATCTGCCGCTCTATTTCAATCGGATGGTGGATACGAAGCAGGATATCTTATTGATCCATTCAGCAACAGGCCACAATGTTGCGATTAATCATAGCGGCATCCCCGACCAACGCTTTAACGAGATTCCGCTGGCTAAAAACATCACCCGCGAAACCTTATTTCGCCAGGCGGTACAAGGCACGGAGCTGACCGCGGTACGGGTAAACGCCAGAAGCGGCGATGACCCACTGACCCTTACTATTGCCAGGCTGGCGACGGAAAGGCGGCAAATGCTGGCGCAATATCGCCGCAACAGTTTGCTGATTAGCCTTATCGCGATCCTCGTCTGTTCGGCGCTCAGTCCATTAGTCATCAGAAACGGGCTGCGGGCCATTACGTCGCTCAGCCGACTCACCGCGGCGACAGATAGCGGCACACTTCGCCAGCCGCTGGCGGAACAGGCGTTACCCGTCGAGCTCAGGCCGCTTGGACAAGCGCTAAATACCATGCGCCAGAAGCTTTCCGACGATTTTGAACGCCTGAACCAATTTGCCGACGATCTGGCGCATGAGCTGCGCACGCCGGTTAATATTTTACTGGGGAAGAATCAGGTGATGCTGAGTCAGGAACGCAGCGCCGAAGAGTATCAACAAGCCCTTGTCGATAATATTGAAGAGCTGGAGGGACTGTCGCGACTGACAGAAAATATTCTCTTTCTGGCACGCGCGGAGCACCAGAATATAGCGGTAAAAAAACAGCCTGTTTCGCTCAATGCGTTGGTTGAAAATATGCTGGATTATCTTAGCCCCCTTGCCGAGGAGAAGCGCATCTGTTTTATAAATCAATCTCAGGGAACGGTATGGGCTGACGAAATATTATTACAAAGAATGCTCTCAAACCTGCTGACGAATGCCATCCGTTATTCTGATGAAAACGCCGTGATACGTATTGAAAGCGCTTATGATGATAACGTTGCAGAAATTCGGGTCGCTAATCCAGGCAGCCACCCCGCCGATGCGGATAAGCTTTTCCGGCGTTTTTGGCGAGGAGATAATGCCCGCCACACTACCGGTTTCGGCCTGGGGCTATCGTTGGTTAACGCGATTGCTCTATTGCACGGTGGCTCGGCATCTTACCGTTATGCCGATGAACATAATATCTTTTCGGTTCGTCTGCCTGATAGCGGTGATAGCTAAGGTCAGTACAGGTTCTGTTCCCCTTCCCTGCCACAGGGCTGTGGTTATCAATACAACCTCAATAAAAAGAAAATAAAGGATGCCGGCAAAGAATATTGCTGGCTCGATCACTTTCTCGGTTTCCAATCCAGGGTCAATTCATCCCATAACGCGTTATTCAGTGGGAACCTTTATGAAAAAGTATCTTGCATTCGCCGTTACGCTGCTGGGTATAGGTAAAGTCATCGCCTGTACTACCCTTTTGGTAGGCAATCAGGCTTCGGCTGACGGCTCCTTCATTATCGCGCGCAACGAGGATGGCTCGGCAAATAACGCCAAGCATAAGGTTATTCATCCCGTCGCGTTTCATCAACAAGGCGAGTATAAAGCACATCGGAACAATTTTAGCTGGCCGCTTCCGGAGACAGCGATGCGCTATACGGCGATTCATGACTTTGATACTAACGATAACGCCATGGGTGAAGCCGGTTTCAATTCGGCGGGCGTCGGAATGAGCGCAACGGAAACCATTTATAACGGCAGAGCGGCGCTGGCTGCCGATCCTTACGTGACAAAAACGGGAATCACGGAAGACGCCATTGAGTCCGTGATCCTGCCAGTGGCGCAATCGGCGCGTCAGGGCGCCAAATTACTGGGAGATATTATTGAACAAAAAGGCGCGGGCGAAGGTTTCGGCGTCGCGTTTATTGATAGCAAAGAGATATGGTATCTGGAGACGGGAAGCGGACATCAATGGCTGGCAGTACGACTTCCGGCAGATAGCTATTTCGTTTCCGCCAATCAGGGACGTTTACGCCATTACGATCCGAATGATAACGCGAATTATATGGCGTCACCAACGTTAGTCAGTTTTGCGAAAAAGCAGGGATTATATGATCCGGCCCGCGGCGAATTCGACTTCCATCAAGCCTATTCGCAGGATAACAAAAACGATACCACCTATAATTATCCGCGCGTCTGGACGCTACAACACCAGTTTAACCCGCATCTGGATACGGTCGTTAGCGAAGGGGAAACATTTCCCGTTTTTTTAACGCCGATGACGAAAATTAGCGTGGCGGCAGTAAAAAACGCGTTACGCAATCACTATCAGGGAACGTCGCACGCCCCTTATGCCAGTCATAATCCACAAGAACCATGGCGACCCATATCCGTTTTTCGTACCCAGGAATCACATATTTTACAGGTCAGACCGAAATTACCGCAGGCTATCGGCGACGTAGAATACATCGCCTATGGAATGCCATCTCTTAGCGTCTATCTCCCCTATTATCAGGGGATGCGTCATTATCAACCCGGAGATGATAAAGGAACCGATCGGGCGAGCAACGACTCTACCTATTGGACATTCCGCACGCTGCAAACGCTGGTTATGCAGGACTACAATGCGTTTGCGCCAGATGTGCAATACGCCTGGAAAACATTTGAACAGCAAACAGCTAAGCAGCAGTATAAGATGGAGCAGAGCTATCTGAGATTATATGCGTCGCATCCGAAAGAAGCGCAACGCTTACTACAAAATTTTGAAGATAAAACGATGCAAAATGCGCAGACGCTCGCCCGTCGCCTGACCAATAATATCATTACGACAATGACTTACCGCACAGATATGAAATATCACTTTTCAAGTACGCAACCATAAATTTAATGACAATCTATTAACCACTCATACACAATAAGATAAAGCGGTACCAGAATTAGCCAGATATAAAAGACAATAATTATTATGGATTCATAGAGAGGATAGTTTATGACACTCCAGGAAAATATCAGCAGAGAGACAAAAGCGGCAAAAACCCAGGAGGTATATAAGCACGTTGTTCTTTTCAAAATGGCCGCCTCCTCTCGCATAAAATGATAACTACAGCTTATGTCCCGTGTTACATAACTTTTCCCGACAGGCCTCTTTTACCCATGCTGAAAAATTCCGCGTCTTTTCAGATTTCAACGCGAATTCTATCTGTTCAAGCATGGAATAGGAAAAACGAATATTTTTCGTCACGGTCTTACTTGTCCGGGGCTTTGCTGGCATACACACACCTGTATAACATTTGATGTAACGCCGTTACTTTACGCAGGAGTAAATCGGTGAATTTGATCTGAGTCAAGAAGGTGGGTTTTCAATAAAAGTTGTGCCATAAATTGTGAAGTTTGTAGATTTTATGAACATTTGATGTACCGATCTCCCCCATGATCGCCACTACGTATGGACGTCAGGACGCATCCCCGCTTGATCAGAAGCGCTTTCTCACTAAAAAGGACATTTTTTTAAAGTTCCTGGCGAATAAATGTCACACCCTTTTAGAGGGTTGTTAACCCTGTCGAATGTTCCCACTCCCCTATTCAGGAATATTAAAAACGCTATGCAAATACAGAGCTTCTATCACTCAGCTTCACTAAAAACCCAGGAGGCTTTTAAAAGCCTACAAAAAACCTTATACAATGGAATGCAGATTCTATCAGGTCAGGGCAAAGCGCCGGCTAAAGCGTCCGACGCTCGCCCGGAAATTATTGTCCTGCGAGAACCTGGCGCGACATGGGGGAATTATCTACAGCATCAGAAGACGTCTAACCACTCGCTGCATAACCTCTATAACTTACAGCGCGATCTTCTTACCGTCGCGGCAACCGTTCTGGGTAAACAAGACCCGGTTCTAACGTCAATGGCAAAACAAATGGAGTTAGCCAAAGTTAAAGCGGACCGGCCAGCAACAAAACAAGAAGAAGCCGCGGCAAAAGCATTGAAGAAAAATCTTATCGAACTTATTGCAGCACGCACTCAGCAGCAAAATGGCTTACCTGCAAAAGAGGCTCATCGCTTTGCGACAGTAGCGTTTAGAGATGCTCAAATCAAGCAGCTTAATAACCAGCCCTGGCAAACCATAAAAAATACACTCACACATAACGGGCATCACTATACCAACACGCAGCTCCCTGCCGCAGAGATGAAAATCGGCGCAAAAGATATCTTTCCCAGTGCTTATCAGGGAAAGGGCGTATGCAGTTGGGATACCAGGAATATTCATCACGCCAATAATTTGTGGATGTCCACGGTGAGTGTGCATGAGGACGGTAAAGATAAAACGCTTTTTTGCGGGATACGTCATGGCGTGCTTTCCCCCTATCATGTGAAAGATCCGCTTCTGCGTCAGGCTGGCGCTGAAAACAAAGCCAAAGAAGTATTAACTGCGGCACTTTTTAGTAAACCTGAGTTGCTTAACAGAGCCTTAGCGGGCGAAGCGGTAAGCCTGAAACTGGTATCCGTCGGGTTACTCACCGCGTCGAATATTTTCGGCAAAGAGGGAACGATGGTCGAGGATCAAATGCGCGCATGGCAATCGTTAACCCAGCCGGGAAAAATGATTCATTTAAAAATCCGCAATAAAGATGGCGATCTACAGACGGTAAAAATAAAACCGGACGTCGCCGCATTTAATGTGGGTGTTAATGAGCTGGCGCTCAAGCTCGGCTTTGGCCTTAAGGCATCTGATAGCTATAATGCCGAAGCGCTACATCAGTTATTAGGCAATGATTTACGCCCTGAAGCCAGACCAGGTGGCTGGGTTGGCGAATGGCTGGAGCAATACCCGGATAATTATGAGGTCGTAAATACATTAGCACGCCAGATTAAGGATATCTGGAAAAATAACCTACATCATAAAGATGGCGGCGAACCCTATAAACTCGCACAACGCCTTGCCATGTTAGCCCATGAAATTGAGGCGGTGCCCGCCTGGAATTGTAAAAGCGGCAAAGATCGTACAGGGATGATGGATTCAGAAATCAGGCGAGAGCTCATTTCTTTACATCAGACCCATATTTTAAATGCGCCTGGCAGTCTTCCGGATAGCAGTGGACAGAAAATTTTCCAAAAAGTATTACTGAATAGCGGCAACCTGGAGATCCAGAAACAAAATACGGGTGGGGCGGGAAACAAAGTGATGAAAAATTTATCGCCAGAAGTGCTCAATCTATCCTATCAAAAACGAATTGGGGATGAAAATATTTGGCAGTCAGTAAAAGGAATTTCTTCATTAATCACATCTTGAGTCTTGAGGTAATTGTATGGAAAATATATTAAATCGTTTATATGCCGCGTTAGGCCTGGATGCGCCAGAAGATGAGCCACTTCTCATCATTGATGATGGGATACAGGTTTATTTTAATGAATCCGATCTTACACTGGAAATGTGTTGTCCCTTTATGCCATTGCCTGACGACATCCTGACTTTGCAGCATTTTTTACGTCTTAACTACGCCAGCGCCGTCACTATCGGCGCCGACGCAGACAATACTGCTTTAGTGGCGCTTTATCGCTTGCCGCAAACCAGTACCGAAGAAGAGGCACTCACTGGTTTTGAATTATTCATTTCAAACGTGAAGCAATTGAAAGAGCGTTATGCATAATGTAATACGTCAACATGCTTTCTTAATGAGATAAAACGCGATACGTATGCCCTTTACCTGAAAAGACAAGACCAGAATCTTTGGTGGAAATGTAAGGGGCAAACGTTCCTCTCTCTCATTTTCTCTGTTTGTGGGAGCATTTTTAGTGTGTAAGTATTCCTGCTCATCAGGTTTTACGCCATCTACGCACATTTATTCTGGTATAAATTAAAATACTGCAAAAAATATTAGTGCTTATTATTTTTTGTTTAAGTAAATTTTCGCTCAACAAGCTTAATTGTTTATTCAATGATGATGAAGCGTGAGTTATGCTGGAAATGAAGGAAGTCAATAGCAAGGATAATCTGAACATTCACGGGTGATATTATGAGACATCGTATATTTTTACCATTGCTTCTGGTGTTGTCGGCTACCGCCTTTTCGGCATCGGCGATGGCTGCCAGTGATTCCCCCCCACAACCAGATAATACAAAACACACCTCCGGTGGCTGGCCGTCTGGCCCCGTAGCATTGATTCGCCCAAAGTGGTGTGACAGCTGGCCATCAGATATAGAGAAACCAAGTGACTGGTGTCAGATATGTGGTTGTTAATTTTTTACAGAAAATTATAACAACCATATCAGGACTGAGGGTATATCTGGTCATTATGTTTCATCAGTCCCTGATGAACTGAATATTACTTCAGGCTGGCGTGTTTTATTAACGTCAGCCTGATTTTCACAACTGTAGTGGTGAGAATATCACCTTTAATCAGGTGGCCAAATTTAGTGTGCCACTACAAAAAACATGTTGACCAGACTCGTAGCTCATTGAATCACGCAACAACCAGTTACTCTCATCTGATGAAAAAGGCTGTGCATAACAGAAGTAAGCGTACAGCGAGAACCGTATTGACGAGTACAGGCTATTTGGAAGGCAGTGTGACCCGCC
>NZ_JBKFPH010000045.1:0-19888 GCF_046567715.1 Salmonella sp. 741265116_PST
CAAACCTCACGTACTACGTGTACGCTCCGGTTTTTGCGCGCTGTCCGTGTCCAAACTGGCTGCACCAATAACGCCTGGTGGGATAGGCTCTAATTCTTATTAATTCCGCAGGCCCATATCATTGATATAAATGATATGGGCTTTTTTATTTGCTTTGCTTATGTATAAGGACAGTAAATTTCGGAAATTAATAAGTTTACAAAATAATGATAAGTCATGATTATTTGTTGCAATTATATTGCAATCTGTAAATTGCTTTAAATCAATAAAACATCGTGTTTACATTGCGGTAACTTCCCGTCTATGAGAATTTTCTTCGCAAGGGTTAATAACTCTTAACAAATAGAAATTACTTCATTAAGGAAGAGATTATGAAACGTTCACTTATTGCTGCTTCTGTATTGTCTGCTGTATTTATGAGCGCTGGAGTTTTTGCTGCTGAAGAGTATGATTCAGGCGTTCTGAATATTAACGGAAAGGTGGTTGGTACTACCTGTCAATTTGTGGATACGAACACCGCTGAAATTAGACTGAATGAAATTGGTGCGGATAAAGTAATTAATTTAAACCCGGGTCAGATTTATGATGCAGTAACTAATCAAACCCAGATGCCGTTGAAAATAAAATGTCAACCGGATGTAGCGCCGCGTATTACCTTCTCTTCAACGCAATTTGACAGCAACGATATCACATTTAATAACGGGTCTGCCAAAGGTGTCGGCTTTGCGGTTTACTACGGAAGTACGGATAATCAGATTGATCCACAGACAGGGGTAACACTAGATCCAAATAGCACCGGTGAATACGACCTGACTTTTTTAGCACGCTATGCGCGTTTAGACGGTGATGTTGCTTCTGGTGATGTTAGCTCAACACTGACTTTAACGGTTGTTACTGACTAATTTATTCAACCGGCGGCGTTCGTCGCCGGTTTTTTATAAGCAAGGCCGTGTAAATATGAAAATATTATCTGCAGTATTGTTATCTGCCATAATTTTGCCTGCCCATGCTGGTATTGTTATTTATGGTACGCGTGTGATTTACCCGGCAGAGAAGAAAGAAGTCGTTGTACAATTGGTGAATCAGGGCGAGCAAGCTTCGCTGGTACAGTCCTGGATAGATGACGGTAACACTTCATTACCGCCAGAAAAAATTCAGGTGCCATTTATGCTGACGCCGCCAGTGGCGCGCGTTGCCGCTGAGTCTGGTCAGCAGATCAAAATCAAGAAAATGCCTAATAACTTACCGGATAACAAAGAAAGTCTGTTCTATCTGAATGTGCTTGATATTCCACCAAACAGCCAGGAAAATGCCGGTAAAAATGTGCTTAAATTCGCAATGCAGAATCGAATAAAATTAATATGGCGCCCCAGCCGAATTGCCGCCGTAACCAAAGACAGTTTTCAGCGGATTGGTTTATTTCGCAGTAATAAAACTGTCATGATGAAAAATGATACTGCAAACTGGATTACCGTGACGGATGTAAAATCAGGAAATACTAAGATTAATGATCAAACTATCATGCTACCACCGCTATCGACGCAAAATATTAACATGAAATACGCGTCAACAAACCAGTATGAAGTAACGATTATTGATGATAATGGTAACTATATTAGTAGCAAAATCAATGTAAAATAAACAGGAGTTCATCATGCCAAGGATGACACCCATCGCTTCGCTTGTTTTATTGACTCTGTTTACCTGGCAAACGCAGGCTGTCGCAACGGAAACGTTTGATACCCATTTTATGATGGGGGGAATGAAAGACCAAAAAATAACAAATTTCCATATAGATGAGAATAAGCCGATTCCGGGACAGTATGATTTGGATATTTATGTCAACAATCAATGGCGAGGTAAATACGATATCATTGTTGCCGATGATCCCGGTAGCACATGTATTTCCACTGAATTGTTGAAAAATATTGGTGTGATAAGCGATGGTTTGAAACCGCAGGGAACACTGAATTGTATTGCACTAAAAGATGTCGTGAGAAGCGGAGGCTATACTTTTAATATTGGTGTTTTTCGGCTGGATTTGAGCGTTCCCCAGGCCTATGTAAATGAGGTCGAGGCGGGTTATGTATTGCCTGAAAACTGGGATCGCGGCATCAATGCATTTTATACTTCTTACTATGCCAGCCAGTATTACAGCGACTATAAGAATTCTGGCAATAGTAAAAGTACTTACGTTCGGTTCAATAGCGGTTTCAATCTGTTGGGCTGGCAGGCGCATGCGGATACCACATTTAATAAAACCGATGGCAGCAGCGGTGAGTGGAAAAGCAACACATTGTATCTGGAGCGCGGTATCGCTGAGCTTCTCGGCACATTACGCGCCGGGGATCAGTATACCTCGTCAGATGTTTTCGATTCCGTGAGGTTTACCGGTGTTCGTCTGTTCCGCGATATGCAAATGTTGCCAAACTCGAAACAGAATTTTACGCCGTTGGTGCAGGGGATTGCACAGACTAACGCTTTGGTAACTATCGAACAGAACGGATTCATTGTTTATCAGAAAGAGGTTCCTCCTGGTCCCTTTTCCATTGCGGATCTGCAACTCGCGGGCGGTGGCGCGGATCTTGATGTCACCGTACGTGAGGCGGATGGTTCGATAAATACCTGGCTGGTGCCTTACGCTTCCGTACCGAACATGTTGCAGCCCGGCGTCTCTAAATATGATTTTTCCGCTGGCCGTAGTCATATTGAAGGCGCCGATAATCAGGCCGATTTTACACAAATCAGTTATCAGTATGGTCTTAATAACCTGTTGACGCTTTATGGTGGTACGATGCTATCGAACCATTATAATGCGTTTACCCTCGGCACGGGGTGGAACACCCGAATTGGCGCTATTTCGCTTGATGCCACGCGATCGCACAGTAAACAGGATAATGGCGATGTATTTGATGGCCAGAGTTATCAGATTGCTTATAATAAATACCTGACCCAAACATTAACCCGTTTTGGTCTGGCTGCGTATCGGTATTCAACACAGGATTACCGCACATTTAACGATCATGTCTGGGCTAATAATAAAAATAACTATCGTCGAGATAAGAACGACGCGTACGATATTGCTGATTATTATCAAAACGATTTTGGGCGTAAAAATACGTTTTCAGCTAATGTGAGCCAATCGTTACCGGAAGGATGGGGCGCGGTATCACTGAGTGCATTATGGCGTGATTACTGGGGACGTAGTGGCACCAGTAAAGATTATCAAATAAGCTATTCCAATACGTTCCAGAAGATTAATTATACATTATCCGCCAGTCAGACGTATGACGAAGATCATAATGAAGATAAACGTTTTAACCTGTTTATCTCAATTCCTTTTGACTGGGGGGATGGTATTACTACTCCGCGGCGTCATCTGAATGTGTCGAATTCGACAACGTTTGATGATGACGGTTTTACCTCAAACAATATTGGGTTAACCGGTACGGCTGGCAGTCGCGATCAATTTAATTACGGCGTGAATCTTAGCCATCAGCGACAGGATAGCGAAACCACGGCGGGGACGAATTTAACCTGGAATACGCCCGTTGCAACGCTTAATGGTAGTTACAGCCAGTCGTCCAATTATACTCAGACCGGCGGAAGTATTTCCGGTGGGGTTGTAGCCTGGAGTGGCGGGTTGAATTTATCCAGCCGGCTTTCAGATACCTTTGCGATTATGCAGGCTCCGGGACTTGAAGGTGCCTACGTTAACGGCCAAAAATATCGGACTACCAATAAAAAAGGAACGGTGGTTTATGACAACCTTACGCCATATCGCGAAAACCATCTTATGCTTGATGTGTCGCAAAGTAGCAGTGAAACGGAATTACGCGGTAACCGTAAAGTTGCCGCCCCATACCGAGGGGCCGTCGTGCTAGTGAATTTTGATACCGACCAGCGTAAACCATGGTTTATTAAAGCGCAGCGTCCTGATGGCTCGCCTCTTATTTTTGGTTATGATGTAGTAGATCATCATGGTCATAATGTGGGCATTGTTGGACAGGGTAGCCAGTTATTTATTCGAACGAATGATATTCCGCCGGAAGTCAGTGTACCAGTAGATAAAGAGCAGGGGCTTTCATGTTCAATCACCTTTGGTAAAACGGTTGATGAAAGTAAAGTTTATATTTGTCGGTAGTGGTGAGGTGGTGAAATGAAATTCTTTCTTTTTATCGTGATGATATTGATATTACCTGAAACATACGCAGCCTGTACGGGAGAAATTACTTATCAGGATAATTTAATTATTCGTGAGGATTTTACGATTAACCCTAATCAGTCCGCAACTTATAGCCACAATTTTAACGATACAACTTGTACAGGGACTTATAAGATAACGCGTATGGATCCTTCCGATATCATCGTGGGATTATACAATGATACAGTAAAACTGAAGTTAAAAATCTCCTGGGCAGATAATAATACTCTCACAATGCCGTTTACAACGGGCTATACGGTAACGGTTGAACCTGCTTCCTCTGGTGCGAATGTAAATATTTCTGCCGGTAGTGGGAACAGTGTCCTAATCAACGGGGTGGTATCAATAACAAGCGCTTCTTCTGCAACTCAGTGGACGGCTGGTTGGCGGTTTTTAGGGTGCCTGCTAGCAGGCAGAGGCTGGAATGCCTGTGCCGCAGATTATAATAGTTATCTTAGAGGTGCAGGGTTATATTCATTTGATCTGTTTGTGTCCTACGATCGCAAGCAGACAACCTGCAAACCTGAAGATCTGACGATCACGCTACCGAATATTGCGCTTTCTGAATTATATAACACAGGCAAGGTCAGCAACAAAAATACTGCGGATAATATTCGTCTCCAGTGTGATAATCTTTTTGGTAATGCTAAACAAACATCGCGTAAAATGACGGTTTATCTCTCCAGCAGTGATTTAATACCAGATAGCTATTCTGTGCTGCGCGGTGCTGTGAATAATGGCGTCGGATTTATACTGGAGAGCGGTGGGAAAACGGTGAATATTTCAAATACAGCAGCGCAGGGTAATGCTTCAACGTTATGGAAAGTGGATCAAGTAGGCACGCCGCTAAACAGTGATATGATAACAATTCCTATTATCGCCAGCTATTATGTTTATGACCGAGACAATATAAAGCCAGGCGATCTAAAAGCGACTGCGCTGATCTATGTGAAATACGATTAATATATACGAAAAACATTTAAGATATATGGCGCGATAGGTGAATGAGTTCCCGGTCACTTACAATAATAAGTGACCGGGGTGACAATCTTTCTGCAATAAATTTTAATGTGGTATGCGGTAGTTTCAAAAGGGCGAGATCCAGAGCGAATCGGGTAGTGAAGGCAGTCAACAAAAAGGCAGTTTGAAGGAGATAGAGTGATTAAGGGCTAATAAAAAAGTAACATGGGGCTGTATTTCCCCCTCTGGATGAGGGGGCTTTTTTTATCGATGATAAAAAATCTCGCCATCGTAGGCTTTGATGATTTTTCCATCGGTATCGTTAATCAGTACATACGCGCCGCCCATATAGGTCCAGTGAGTACCGGCATCTGGCGCGGGCAGATTACGTAATTTCCACTGTTTAATATTATACTCATCGGTGCGGTACATCTGCGGAACGGTATCGCCGGGCTTGAAGTGGGTGAAGTCGGCGATAAAGCTTTTTAACTCATATTGATCAATGCCCGTTGTCGCGGGGGCGGCCCATGCAAAACTGGTTGCAAGCAACAGCGCGCAAGGCAGCAACTTACTTTTCATACTTTTACCCTCCACATATGCGGGTCAGTTAACATCGTGTGTATCATTTCTGCTGGTGGCGTATCTGACAAGCGCTATTTTGTTATCTCACGCCCCTTTTCGTAAAAAGTGTAAACGAAAGCGTCGTGCAGCAACATATCCGCCAGCAAGTTTGCCAGAACCGAATAGGTTTTGAGAACTATCTGATAACGCTGAAATTATCGTCCGCGGCTGGCTGTAAATTTACATTGTCTGGCGCAGACAGTATGCTTAATAGCGAAACCCCGCTTAACACGGCGGGGCTTGACGACTCGGGGTGCCCTTCTTTGTGAAGGCTGAGAAATACCCGTACCACCTGATCTGGATAATGCCAGCGTAGGGAAGTCTGACACTGCTCGTGTCCCTTCTTCACGCGGGCAGGAGCTGAACCATGCAGCCTGACCTGCACTGCCGCACGCTTGCGGCGCATACGTTAAAACACTTTCGCGCGCTCTCCCCGCTTACGCACTGTATGACAAATGACGTCGTACAAACGTTTACCGCCAATACGCTGCTGGCGCTGGGCGCTTCACCCGCCATGGTGATTGATCCTGTCGAGGCCAGACCGTTTGCCGCCATCGCCAACGCCTTGCTGGTTAATGTCGGAACCTTAACCGCCTCACGCGCTGACGCGATGCGTGCGGCGGTAGAAAGCGCTTATGATGCCAAAACGCCGTGGACGCTTGATCCTGTCGCAGTAGGCGCGCTGGAATTTCGTCGGCGATTTTGCCTGGATCTCTTGTCCCTGCGCCCGGCGGCAATACGCGGCAACGCCTCGGAAATCCTGGCGTTATCCGGCATGGCGCTGGGCGGACGCGGCGTAGATACCACCGAGGCGGCGTTGGCTGCACTGCCTGCGGCGCAGGCGCTGGCGCGTCAGATAGACTGCATCGTTGTGGTTACCGGAGAGGTAGATTACGTCACTAACGGTCAGCGCACGCTGAGCATTCCCGGCGGCGATCCGTTAATGACTCGCATTGTAGGCACCGGCTGCGCGTTGTCGGCGGTCGTCGCCGCCAGTTGCGCGTTACCGGGCGCCGCGCTGGACAATGTCGCTTCGGCCTGCTGCTGGATGAAACTGGCTGGACAGGCCGCGGCAGAGCGTAGCGAAGGACCGGGTAGCTTCATCCCGGCTTTTCTTGATGTGCTCTATCATCTGGATGTGGAGGCGGCCAATGAAGAGAATTAACGCGCTGACGATTGCCGGCACCGATCCCAGCGGCGGGGCCGGTATCCAGGCGGATCTCAAGACCTTTTCCGCGCTGGGCGCGTATGGCTGTTCGGTCATCACCGCGCTGGTGGCGCAAAATACCTGTGGCGTACAGTCGGTGTACCGGATAGAGCCGGACTTTGTCGCCGCTCAACTTGATTCCGTGTTCAGCGATGTGCGCATTGATACCACGAAAATCGGGATGCTGGCGGAAACCGATATTGTCGAGGCCGTGGCGGAGCGACTACAGCGCCATCATGTACGTAATGTGGTGCTGGATACGGTGATGCTGGCGAAAAGCGGCGATCCGCTGCTCTCGCCCTCTGCGATAGAAACATTACGCGTCCGGCTGTTGCCGCAGGTATCGCTGATTACGCCTAATTTGCCGGAAGCCGCAGCGTTGCTGGATGCTCCCCATGCGCGTACGGAACAGGAGATGCTGGCGCAGGGGCGGGCGTTACTGGCGATGGGGTGTGAAGCGGTATTGATGAAAGGCGGGCATTTAGAGGATGCGCAAAGCCCGGACTGGCTCTTTACCCGTGAGGGCGAGCAGCGTTTTAGCGCGCCGCGTGTGAACACCAAAAATACGCATGGGACGGGCTGTACGCTGTCGGCGGCGCTGGCGGCGTTACGGCCCCGGCATCGCTGTTGGGGAGAGACGGTAAACGAGGCGAAGGCATGGCTTTCGGCGGCGCTGGCGCAGGCGGACACGCTGGAAGTGGGGAAGGGCATTGGTCCGGTACATCATTTCCACGCGTGGTGGTAGTATACTGCCTACAGACCCGTCGTCAGGAAAGATAAATGGAACAAGCGCATACCCGGCTCATCGCGCAACTGAATGAACGAATTTCAGCGGCGGATAATACGCCGCTATACATGAAATTCGCCCAGACGGTAAAGGATGCCGTGCGCAGCGGTATTCTTGAGCACGGTAATATTTTGCCTGGCGAACGCGACCTCAGCCAGCTTACCGGCGTCTCGCGCATCACGGTACGGAAAGCGATGCAGGCGCTGGAAGAAGAGGGTGTCGTCACGCGCGCCCGTGGCTACGGTACGCAAATCAATAATATCTTTGAATATTCCCTGAAAGAGGCGCGGGGATTTTCTCAGCAGGTTGTCTTGCGCGGCAAAAAACCGGATACGCTATGGGTTAACAAACGCGTGGTAAGTTGTCCGGATGAGGTCGCGCAGCATCTGGCGATCCCCGCAGGCAGCGACGTCTTTTTACTCAAACGCATTCGTTATGTTGATGAGGACGCGGTATCGATTGAAGAGTCCTGGGTGCCCGCGCATCTGATTCATGATGTCGACGCGATTGGCATTTCGTTGTATGACTATTTTCGTCGCCAGCACATTTACCCTCAGCGTACCCGATCCCGCGTCAGCGCCCGGATGCCGGATGATGAGTTTCAGTCGCATATTCAAATGGATGGTAAAGTGCCGGTGCTGGTGATTAAGCAGGTGGCGCTCGATCAGCAGCAGCGGCCTATTGAATACAGCATCAGTTATTGTCGTAGCGACCTATACGTTTTTGTGTGCGAGGAGTAGCGCCTCGCGCGTGGGCGCGCAGTCGCCGCCGCGATGACCGACCACCCAGCTTGCCACCGCATTTCCCAGCAGTACGGCATCCGCGAGCGGCCAGCCTGACGCCAGTCCTGCCAGCACGCCGCCAGCATGGCTGTCGCCCGCGCCGATGGTATCCACCACGGTTGCCGGAAACGCTGGCACAACGCCGGAAGATTGCGCGCTAAAATACCACGCTCCGTCTTTATCGTGGCGCACCACCAGCGGCGCGGAAAAGCGGTTTACCCATGCTTCGCCGAAAGTGCGCGTATCGGTCGCAAGTCCGGCGCGTTCCGCGGCGATGATGGCTTCCTGGCGATTGAGGGAGACGATGGGTCGGCAGGCCATAATGCGCGCCATTACATCGTCTGTAATATCACCGATTCGTGGGCCAAAATCGATAAAAGGCGTTACATCGTCGACGGTTTCCAGCCACTGGATCAGTGGCTCGCCACAGGAAGAGGCCAGTTGATAGCCGGACAGGTAGACAAGACTGCCCCGCGGTGTCCTGAGCTGCGACAACCAGTCTGCATTCCACTGGTTTTCCACGCCGCTAAAAGACATAAACGTGCGTTCGCCATCCGGTTCGACTAACGCCAGACACCAGCCGTTATCTCCTTCAACCGCGTCAATCACGCTGGATAATCCCTCTTTTGCCAGACGGCGGCGAATCCTCTCCGCCCACACGCCCTGGCCCAGCGGCAGCGCATTGCTGGCGTCAATCCCCAGTCGTTTCAACGCCACTGCAATATTCAGCGCACAGCCGCCGACATTGACGCTCTGTTGTTGCAGTTCAATATCGCCTCCGCGACGCGGCAACGTCCAGGTGTCGGCAATGATATCGATCACTGCCGCGCCGATAACGGTGAGCGGACGCCGGGTATGCAGGGTCGGTAATAATGTCAGCAACCGTGCGCCGTTCATAGTGCCTCCCGCCGTTGACGATAACTCGCCAGCGCAACGGCATAGCGCGCAAAATCCAGCTGATTAACCTCGTCCAGCGTTTGCTTTAACTGGGGGTTAATGGCGCTTACCCCGTGCAACGCGCCGCAAATGGCGGTAGCCATCGCGCCGATAGTGTCGGTATCGCCGCCGAGGTTAGCGCACAGCACGGCACAGCGGTTAGGATCGGTATTCGTCAGTTCCACCATGGCGATAGCGCAGGGAACCGATTCAATGGTGCTGGTTCCCGCGCCGATGATCTGATAGAGCTGTTCGCTGGCAGATTCGACGCCGTCGGCGCGGCGGACAATGTTTAGCGCCAGTTCCAGACGTGCCGATAGCGAGGCGCTAAACGTGGTAATACGCGCTGTCTGCGCCTGATGGGCGATGGCGGGGAGCGAGTCGGCAATACTTTGCCACGTGTCGCCGTTAACCGCTCGCGAGACGGCCCAGGCGACAACCACGGCGCCAGCCACCGCCAGATCGGATTTATGCGTCGGGCTGGAGGCTAACGCTACTTCTGCTATAAAGGCTGTCAGGTTAGTTGGCGGCAACAGGCAGCCCAACGGCGAAACGCGCATGGCCGCGCCGTTAGTCACGCCGTTGTTTTCCAGCGCCGCGATGGGTTTGCCGTCGCGAATCGCATTCAGCGCAATTTTTGACGTCGGGCCGAGTACATTTTTATTGAACGCATCAAAGCGTTCCGCCCAGGCGAGGATGTTACGTCCAATAATCTCGGGATCAATGTTGCCTTCGCATTCGAGTAGCGCGTCGGCCAGGCAGAGCGCCATTGCGGTATCATCCGTAAACTCCGCGCGGTTAAAATAGCAGGCGGCATTATTCTCTTTTGGGCCGGGCAGAAAGCGGTCAATCCAGCCGAAATGCGCTTTGACGCGCGTTCTCGGCCACAGCTCAGAGGGCATTCCCATCGCATCCCCTAACGCTTGCCCGTAAAGAGCACCGAGAATACGTTCTGCTTTCATTTTACTTCCCCTTGTGTCAACGCAATATCGCGATCGTCAATAGCAGTGATCTCTTTGTCCGATTCGCGAAAGAAAATCATAAACAGTAGCGCGATGACGGCAATCATCACTGCGCCAAACGTCCACATGCCCGCCCAGTTGAATGTCAGACCGTTAACCGGTTGCGGATAAGCAAACATTTTTTCCATCATCACGCCGCCGAGACGATAGCCCAGCAGGCTGCCGAATCCCTGACAGCAGAGGGTGATAAGCCCTTGCGCAGCGGTACGCATATGAGCCGGCGCTTTTTTATCGACATAAATGTAGGCGGTGACGTAGTAGAAATCGTAACTTACGCCGTGCAGCAAAATACCGAGGAACAGCAGGGTGTAAGTGAAGTACGTCTCCGCGCCGCCATAGACAAAAAAGCCGTAGCGGATCGCAGCGGTAATAAGACCAAGTAATAATACCTTTTTAATACCAAAGCGCTTAGTGAAAAAGGGCAGAGCCAGCATAAAGAAGATTTCAGAGAACTGGCCGAGCGTCATCCAGCCGGTGGCGTTTTTCATTCCCACTTCTGTCAGATAGCCGTTAGCGAAGATGTAGTAGAAGGCCAGCGGCATCGCAAACAGAAAGGAACAGAAGAAGAAAACGAGAAAGTTTTTATCGCGCAGCAGGACCAGCGCATCCAGCCCCAGCATCACTTTAATATCCATCTTGCCGGTGCTTTTTGGCGGCGTGTCTGGCAGACAGAACGCAAATACGCCCAGCAACGCTGAACTTGCGGCGGTTATGAGCAGTGGAATGTTGGTGGGGGAAATATCGTTATAGCCTAACATTTGCGGCAGGAATCCACAGGCGAGGCCGGAGGCAATCCACCCAATGGTTCCCATAACGCGAATGCGTGGAAAATCGCGTTCAACATCCGGTACGTTAGCGAAGGCAATGCTGTTTGTCAGCGCGATGGTCGGCATATAGGTCAATGAATAGGCCAGAAGCAGCGGAAAGAATCCGGCAAAGGTGGTTTGCTGCGCCGCGAAATACATCAGCACGGCGCCTGCAAACATCAGTACCGCCAGGACTTTTTGCGCCGAGAAAAAACGGTCGGTAACGGAGCCGACCAGAATCGGCGACAGGATCGCCGCAATGGCGGTACAGGCATAAGACCAGCCTATTTCACCGGCGGAAAACCCGCTTTTATTTAGCCATAGCCATAGAGGGACGAACCAGGCGCCCCAGATAAACCACTCCACGAACATCATGAACGACAGTTTAAAGGTCGTTTTCATTTTTGAATCCTTCATGACAGGTAAGGTACGCCATGACAATACCATTTAATAATACCTTTTAAATACCAATGAGCATTAATTTTGACCGATCTAACACTTTTTCGGACGTGAATCGAGTCAGCAGATAGCGCCGAAAAAATGCGCTAAAGTTGGCAAAAATGGTCGGTCAGTACCAGGCTTATTGCGACCCGCAATCTGCGGGGCAGGACTATTCACCTTCCGATACCCTATCGGAACTTACGGGAGCATAGCTATGACTGATATTGCGCAGTTGCTTGGCAAAGACGCCGACAGCCTTTTACAGCATCGTTGTATGACCATTCCTTCCGATCAGCTTTATCTACCCGGCAAGGATTACGTTGACCGGGTGATGATTGACAATAATCGTCCACCAGCCGTTCTGCGTAATATGCAGACGCTTTATAATACTGGACGCCTGGCGGGAACAGGATACCTTTCGATACTGCCCGTCGATCAGGGAGTGGAGCACTCCGCCGGCGCCTCTTTTGCGGCCAACCCGCGCTACTTTGACCCAAAAAATATTGTTGAATTGGCGATTGAGGCCGGCTGTAACTGCGTGGCCTCTACCTACGGCGTACTGGCCTCGGTTTCACGGCGCTATGCGCACCGTATTCCGTTTTTGGTCAAACTGAATCACAACGAAACATTGAGCTATCCGACAGAGTACGATCAGACCCTGTACGCCAGCGTTGAGCAGGCGTTCAATATGGGCGCCGTGGCGGTAGGCGCGACGATCTATTTCGGTTCGGAACAGTCTCGTCGCCAGATTGAAGAGATCTCCGCCGCTTTTGAGCGTGCGCATGAGCTGGGTATGGTGACCGTATTGTGGGCTTACCTGCGTAATTCTTCCTTTAAAAAAGACGGCGTCGATTACCATGTATCCGCTGACCTGACGGGGCAAGCTAACCATCTGGCCGCTACGATTGGCGCGGATATTGTGAAACAGAAAATGGCCGAGAATAATGGCGGTTATAAAGCGGTCAACTTCGGCTATACCGATGATCGCGTGTACAGCAAACTGACCAGCGATAACCCGATTGATTTGGTACGTTACCAGTTGGCGAACTGCTATATGGGACGCGCCGGGCTTATCAACTCCGGCGGCGCGGACGGCGGCGACACCGATCTCGGCGACGCGGTTCGTACCGCAGTGATCAACAAACGAGCCGGTGGAATGGGGCTAATTCTGGGACGTAAAGCCTTTAAGAAATCGATGGCTGATGGCGTGAAGTTGATTAACGCCGTACAGGATGTCTATCTGGATAGCAAAGTCACCATCGCCTGAGTTCAACGAAGAAAAGCCGGATGTGAGCGCATCCGGCCAGCGGCAGGTGTTATTAACGTAGCAACGGGCAGTCTGGCGGCAGCCGACAGCGTAATGCGCCAGGCAGCACCTCAATATGAAATTCTTGTCCGCTGAGTGGTTCGCCATCCAGATTAAACGTGATTTCATGCGGCGCATGAATATCAAACCACGCCGAGGTGCCGTCAATAATATTCGGATTGTCATCTGACTGCGTGAGCGTGGAAAACAGCGCCGGCAGCAGCTCTTCGCCGGTAAAAATCCGTAGCTGTAACAGCCCGTCGTTAACCAGCGCGGTGGGACATAATTGCTGTCCGCCGCCGGCCTGACGACCGTTGCCGATGCCGATTACCAGCGCATCTCCCTGCCAGTGAAAGTTTTCGCCACGTATTTCGCAGCGGTCAGGGGTCAGCGTATCCATTCTCATCAGACCGTGGATAAGATAGGAGACGCCGCCCAACGCGGCCTTGAGTTTTTCCGGCGTTTCGGTGGTAATGCGGGTGCCAAAACCGCCCGTCGCCATATTGATAAAACAGGTTTTATCATTGACTCTGGCCATATCAATTTCCATCGCATTTCCGGCAATCGCCAGTTTCAGCGCTTTGTCCAGCGCTTCAGGAATACCGGCGCTGGTGGCAAAATCGTTGGCAGTGCCGAGCGGCAAAAGGCCCAGTGCAGGGGCTACGCCGTCGTGGATCTGGATCAGCGCGGTTGACACTTCATTAATGGTACCGTCTCCGCCGCCAGCAATCACCGTTTCAACGCCCAGTCTACGGGCTTCATCAACGTAACGCTGCGCGTCGCCTTTTTCCCAGGTTACCCGAACGTGAATCTGTATGCCTTCGTCGCGAAGTAGAGTAATGGCCTCACGTAGCGGCTGGTTATCAGCGCTTTTGCCATTGAGGATCAGTAAGCTGGCGGGAAAGTTAGCCATCCGTTATGCCTTAATAGGTTGAACAACCATCTCCAGAAAGTGTATAGCAGAAATGAAAAAGCGAGGTCAGAACAGGATGAAAATTGTAATGTTGCGCACTTATTGCTTTACCGTTTTTCTTCCTGCTATACGCAGCGGTAAGCGAAGCATGGTTTAAGGCAAATGGCGACAAGAGAGATGCCGGTATACGCATTGAGTAGCGCTTGTGAGAGTGCAGGGAAACCACAAGGGGTAGTCAGACGCTTTCCGATATAGCGCCTTTAATAACGAAACGGAGGATTAACAAGACGAACATACGTCAGTTATCAGTATTAATTTCAAATACCATAATATAAGATAATAACCTGATATTTATTACCAAACATACTTTTTAATAGCATAAAATCGAAATGTTCTTTAGACTGCTTTGGCAGGAACAAGGCACACTATTAGCAGTACACTATTCTTGTTATGAAATAAAACCTATTTAGATGATGACTTAGCGCCTATCCCACCAGGCGTTATTGGCGCAGCCAGTTTGGACACGGACAGCGCGCAAAAACCGGAGCGTACACGTAGTACATGAGGATTTTGAGCACTGCCCAGGACCAAAATGGCAAGTAAAATATCCCTAATGGGATAGGCTCTAAGCGCGGTGTCTTATAGTCGTATCGTTGCCTGAGGTATCGCTTTTCTCATAAACATAAACAGGCATGTGCATGAAGAGGTTTATATGAATGTCACTTCAGGCGTGAATGCGCAAACGCCATTGCTCCCTCCTTCTGAACGGTGTAATGAAGAAAGACCGGGAGCTCAAATCGTTGAGCTTAACGTTTACGGCAATAAACCCAGATGTTTAATGTGTCTGGGAACCTCGGCATTGTTTACAGGTATTTTCAGTGGGGTATGCTCAGGGGCTGTCGCCAGTGTCAGTAGTGGTGCTGCATATACTACCGCCCTGACGGTTTTAGGCGCATCGTTTGGCATGGGGGGAATTGGTATGATGGGAATATGCGCCGGACTATACCTTAGCGCAAATGGCGTCAGAACCCGGCCAGCCTGGCCATAAATGAGCAAACACAGCAAGTCATAGGGAAAAGATGAATTCCGGAGATGACACGGGGTGTTAAGCGCACAGACCAGAGGTTTATGACTTATACCCAAAATAATTCGAGTTGCTTAAAGGCGGCAAGGGAGTGAGTCCCCAGGAGCATAGATAACGATGTGACTGGGGTGAACGACAAATCTGCCGGGAGCAGATTTGAACGTCGCGTGCGACGGCCCGTCAGGGCGAGGCCCATGGATGGGCCGAGTAATCCGTAGCCAACACATAAGCAACTTGAAGTATGAAGGGTATATATGGAAAATTTTTAGAGTATGGGGTGTTATGTATTCAAGAGCCGATAGCTTATTAAGACAGTTTTCACTAAAATTAAATGTCGATTCAATTGCCTTTGACGAAAACAGATTATGCTCATTTATTATAGATAACCGCTATCGTGTGTTATTAACAAGCACTAACAGCGAGTATATAATGATATACGGTTTTTGTGGAAGACCTCCGGATAATAATAATCTTGCTTTGGAGTTTCTCAATGCAAACTTATGGTTTGCAGAGAATAGTGGACCACATTTGTGTTATGATAATAACTCACAATCATTATTACTGGCTCTCAACCTTTCACTCAATGAAAGTTCTGTAGAGAAACTTGAATGTGAAATTGAGGTAGTTATTAGATCAATGGAGAATCTGTATCACATTTTACAGGATAAAGGAATAACTCTGGATACCGATTATATGTGACGGTGGGAAGGGTGAGTAAAACAAGGCTATCATGATTTCCTCCACGAGCTGGTAGTTAAACTGCTTGTGTTCATAATGATATTTTCGTGTTTAAATTCAATAAAATCACAAAATGCATTATAATCTTGCGTAACAGAACCTTCAAAATAATGTCTCAACCCTTTACTGAGCCAATCATTATAGGGATCGCCATAAGGTTTACTGTGCATAATTTCGAGTCCTTTTATTAATGCTGGATGCTCGCTGCGGTTAACAGCAATAATTCCATTTTCAAGGCTAACATGATTATCTTTACGACTTACATGGATAGCGATACCATCAGGTAAATGCAAAGTGCCGAGTTTATCAGTAAGTAACATATCTGCATCAAGATATATGCACCCACCACCTGGTTGCAGATGATGACAACCAGGTTTACCAGCTTCCAGAAAGGCATCGCTTCCTTTTAGCAGGAAAAGATTTCTGTAGAAGTCAAACCATAAGTGACCTTTGTCTTTATTATGAGATGAAATAAGCGTTTCCTCCGGATTGTTTTTCAAGACATCTTCCAGGCTTTTTTTTACCCCGTTAAGCAAGACCTCATCTCGTTCACTTGCTGACTGAGCTTCCAGTTTGGTGATGTTTTCTAAATAAATCGTCGTTAACTTTTTATCATACATGCTATAATTAAGGTCAGAATTATAAATAACCTTTATATTTCTATAATTTTGTTCCAATTTTGCCAATGCTTTTCTTTGTCCCTTGCCAAAATCGCCATCAACGAAAATACCGATAATTCTTTCTTTTTCTATTATAGCAGCATTGATAATATTATTAAGATAAGGGTTTTTCTGCCTATTGATAATGGGAATTTCGTTTTGACCAAATCTATCTGGATTGCGTTCAAACCACTGAAAAACGAGCGGCGTTTGGTGATCGAGTGGTAATAGAGGATAATCAACCCCGGCAAAACTTACATGGCCTGATGAAGGTGGACTGAGCGTAGGTGCGATGGTTTGAGTATTACTTTGACATGAAATCAAACCTCTAATCCGGGAAAACATTATTTAATCCTTGTAAAAGCGGCATTAAAACGTGCCATATTTTTACACGGTTAAATTATCAGTTTTTAACCTTAATTTAATAACCTGTAAACTTTTTGTGTAAGTACTCACAAAGCAGTTCTTGATTTAATTCACTGATTTTAAACGTAAACGTCAGAATGATAAGTCCTGAGTCTGACCGGATGCGGGGAGGATTGTGACTTGCTGGCTGGCCATGAATAGGGGAGGTCTGTAAACCTAAGCGCCCATTTGCGCTTTGGTTAGTGTGGTCAATTTTTGGATATGGCGGGAAGTACCACTTTTTTATTGATTATACGCAAAAAATAAGCCTGCGTAAGGGAGATTACGCAGGCCAAGGAGGTGGTTCCTGGTACAGCTAGCATTTATGGGTTATGTTTTTCAGCGCGTTGAATAATACCCGCATTGAGCGAAGCGGTATGTGATCAATTTCTAAGAATCTTCCCGCCATGAAAAAATAACCGCAATTAACTACTTAGCATGGGGGTTACGCGTTGATTCGCCTGAGAAATTACGCATCAATAGTGCGTAATCCAGCGTAACGTCCTGCGGGACGGGCATCCAGACGGTATAGCCATCGCCAGGCGCCACCGGCATAGCCTCGCCTTTGGCGTTCTCCATCTGTTCCAGAGTGAAATTGATATTTCCCTGCGGTGTCATCAGCTCCAGACTATCGCCTACGGAGAATTTATTCTTCACCGCCACGGCCGCCAGTTGGCCTTTACGCTCGCCGGTGAACTCGCCGACAAATTGCTGGCGTTCGGAAACGGAGTATCCGTACTCGTAATTCTGGTAATCGTCGTGCGTATGGCGACGCAGGAAACCTTCGGTATAGCCGCGATGAGCCAGACCTTCCAGCGTTTCCAGCAGCGTAGGGTCGAAGGGTTTACCCGCGGCGGCGTCGTCGATGGCCTTACGGTAGACCTGCGCGGTACGGGCGCAGTAATAAAAGGATTTGGTGCGGCCTTCGATTTTCAGCGAGTGGACGCCCATTTTCGTCAGGCGCTCCACGTGGGCGATAGCGCGCAAATCTTTTGAGTTCATGATATAGGTGCCATGCTCGTCTTCGAACGCGGTCATGTATTCGCCCGGTCTTTGGGCCTCTTCTATCATAAACACTTTATCCGTCGGCGCGCCGATACCGAGCGTCGGCTCAACGTTCTGTACCGGAATCGGTTCGTGCTTATGCACGATGTTGCCGACAACGTCTTCTTTTCCTTCCTGCACGTTATATTCCCAACGGCAGGCATTGGTGCAGGTGCCCTGGTTCGGATCGCGTTTATTGATGTAGCCGGAAAGCAGGCAGCGACCGGAATAGGCCATGCATAGCGCGCCGTGGACGAAAATTTCTATTTCCATATCCGGCACCTGCTGGCGAATTTCCTCAATCTCTTCCAGCGACAGTTCGCGGGAGAGAATCACACGGGTCAGCCCCATCTGCTGCCAGAATTTTACCGTCGCCCAGTTTACGGCATTAGCCTGTACCGACAGGTGAATCGGCATTGCCGGGAAGTGCTCGCGTACCAGCATAATCAACCCTGGATCGGACATGATCAGCGCATCCGGGCCCATCTCGACGACGGGTTTCAGGTCACGGATAAAGGTTTTGAGCTTGGCGTTATGCGGGGCGATGTTCACCACCACGTAGAATTTTTTTCCGAGCGCGTGGGCTTCGTTGATGCCAAGCTGCAAATTTTCGTGATTGAATTCGTTATTACGCACGCGTAAAGAGTAGCGCGGTTGGCCCGCATAGACGGCATCGGCACCGTAAGCGAAAGCGTAACGCATATTTTTCAGCGTTCCCGCCGGCGAAAGGAGTTCTGGTTTAAACATCATTTTCTCGTTCTGATGACAGGTCAGATCCGCCTCACCTGATGAGGCGGCTGGAGGAGAGTCCTCACTTTAAGGGCGGGCATTGTACGCTTACGGACAGGCTGAGTAAATATTGCGAGAGTATATTGGCGCTAATAGAACACCGGATGTTAATGGGGAGCCAATGATGAAAATGAGCCGCACGGCCATCGCGTTGAGTCTGCTGGGAATGGTCGCGCATCCCGTTTGTGCCGCTCCGTCGTTTGAAGAGACGGCGAGACAAGTGATTATCGCTTTTCAGCAGCGAGACAACGCGAAAATTAATGCCCTGATTGATAAAAAAGTCGGGATGTATGTGCTGTACCGAATTGGGGCTGGATTTGATTATAACTGGATGAAAAATTTGATATTAATAAACCGATACCTGACTTTAACTACCTGTTGGGGCAGGTAGGTTGGTTTTCAGAGCACATTCCTGTGGATAAGGAATTTGATCACCACACGGAGGTTGAGTACGTTTGTGAAAAGGGATGGGATCACGCCGGTTTTTTTGTTAGCTATACCTGCTGGCGTTTAGCATGGTGAATGGAGCGGATAATGGGGATCAGGCGTCGGATACCTGTATAGCAAACGCCAGGCGGCTTGAGCTGCAATCAGAGCGAGTGGTGGCAGTGCCGAAAAAATGGGGTGATGGTTTGATTTTTCATCTGAGCGAGCTTCATGGCTTGGGCAAAGGGTGGAGTTTAACGCTGCTGGATTTGGTTACGGAAGATTGTAATGCGTGAAGCGTATATGTTTAATCAGGGTAAATGGCTGCTGATTTTTATCTTTCTGCTATCAGGATGTTATGACACCGCCCCAATATTCAGGAATTAAATAAAGCATTTCTTGAATATGAAACTAATTCACTAAAAAATAAATTTGAAATTACCTCGGCAACATGTATTAAAGAAAATACAAAAGGTCATTTGACTTATTATAGTGTCAGTGATCCCGTCTTTAACTAATTTGGCTCACGTTATGCATCCACTATGGGGAACCTTTATATATTCCGAAAAAACACAATGATATTCTTAATGCAGATAAGAGAGTAATCTTAGGGTGTGCAGGTTAGTAAACCAGGGAAAGATCAGCAGAAGTATGTTTTTTGTACTAATAAATCAGCATTTCTTGTTTAAAAATTAAGCTAACCCTCATCTGGTGCAACTGTCCTTCTGACTTTATATATGATCAAATATCTCCTGAAA
>NZ_JBKFPH010000046.1:0-19312 GCF_046567715.1 Salmonella sp. 741265116_PST
TCTATGCTCCTGGGGACTCACTCCCTTGCCGCCTTTAAGCAACTCGAATTATTTGGGGTATATATTCCATTATGATGATTATCGCTGCCTCTCAAATCATCACCATTATAAATAAATCACATCATGAAATTAATTCGATTATTCGTTTTTTATTACCTGCCCGTAGGATTCTTAGGGCGCAAGCTGACCTATCAGCGGCTACTGACCTGACCGTGACAATTCCTCTTAAGGCGTGAAAAATTACAGTAAAAAAGTAAAATTTAGGTTAAAAAATCCTATTTTTTAACAACGATAATTAAGTGGCGTGAAATTGACTAACGTCAAATTTATTTCCCCTTTTTCCTGCTCCCGGCTCTGGCCTGCGTCAACACCTGTTTCTTTGCTTTTTTACCGCGCGTTATACCGTCCACGGTTCCCCGCGCCTCCGGCAGTAGCGAGGATGGTGATTTTTCGCGCTGCTATGCAAGAAACGCATAGCACGATACATACTTGCATTTTGTCCTTACCCTTATGGCTGATAAGGTCTTTCTGTTTCGGGCTTTTTGGCCTGTGGCTACAACCAACACATCATCAAAAAAATTCGGGGATCGCTATGGCGCAACAAGTGGACGGGGCGGCCATGCCGCTTGATACAGAAAAGGTCGGGATAAAGGGATACCTGGCGTTTTTTCTCACCATTATTTTCTTTTCCGGCGTATTTTCCGGAAGCGAAGGCTGGTGGCGCGTTTTTGATTTTACCGTACTCAACGGGTCATTCGGACATGTGACCGGTACGCAGACCTTTCGCGGCGCGGGCGGAACGGGCGCGAAAGATGGCTTCCTTTTTGCGCTGGAGCTGGCACCGTCGGTTATCCTTTCTCTGGGTATCATCGCGATTACGGATGGACTGGGCGGTCTGCGGGCGGCACAGCAACTGATGACGCCCATCCTGAAACCGTTGCTTGGCATTCCCGGTATTTGCTCACTGGCGCTGATCGCCAACCTGCAAAATACCGACGCCGCGGCGGGTATGACCAAAGAGCTGGCGCAGGAAGGTGAAATCACCGAACGCGATAAAGTGATTTTTGCCGCCTGGCAGACCAGCGGCAGCGCTATTATCACCAACTATTTCTCCTCCGGCGTTGCGGTATTCGCCTTTCTGGGAACGTCAGTCATCATTCCGCTGGTGGTCATTCTGCTATTCAAATTTATCGGCGCAAACCTTTTGCGCGTCTGGATTAACATCGAAGAACGCCGTCACCCTGCGCAAGGAGCCCAATCATGACGACTCAGGTACGTAAGAATGTCATGGATATGTTTATCGATGGCGCACGCCGCGGTTTTACCATCGCCACGACCAACCTGTTACCCAATGTGGTCATGGCATTTGTCATTATTCAGGCGCTGAAAATTACCGGTCTGCTCGACTGGGTAGGCCATATCTGCCAGCCCGTGATGGCGTTGTGGGGGCTTCCCGGCGAAGCGGCTACGGTGCTTCTGGCTTCGCTGATGAGTATGGGCGGCGCCGTTGGCGTGGCGGCCAGTCTGGCTACCGCCGGCGCGCTAAGCGGCCACGATGTTACCGTACTACTGCCAGCCATTTACCTGATGGGAAACCCGGTACAGAATGTCGGCCGCTGTCTCGGTACTGCCGAAGTCAACGCCAAATATTACCCGCATATTATCGCAGTCTGCGCCATCAATGCGCTGCTGTCGATCTGGGTCATGCAGCTTATTGTTTAATAAGGAGTTATCATGCCTGATTTATCCGCCGCGGAGTTTACCTTGTTACAGGGTGCGCACCTGTTTGCGCCAGAAGACCGGGGCATCTGCGATGTTCTGCTCGCGAATGGCAAAATTATTGCCGTCGGCGCTGACATCCCCGGCGATATCGTACCGGACTGTGCGGTGATTAATCTTAGCGGTCGTATGCTGTGCCCGGGCTTTATCGACCAACACGTTCATCTGATCGGCGGCGGCGGCGAAGCGGGGCCGACGACGCGGACGCCAGAAGTCTCCCTGAGCCGCCTGACGGAAGCCGGGATAACAACGGTCGTCGGCCTGCTTGGCACCGACTCCGTCAGCCGTCATCCCGCGTCGCTGTTAGCCAAAACGCGAGCGCTAAATGAGGAGGGGATCACCGCCTGGATGCTCACGGGCGCTTATCACGTTCCGTCGCCGACCATTACTGGCTCGGTAGAAAAAGACGTCGCGCTGATCGATCGCGTCATTGGCGTGAAATGCGCAGTCTCCGACCACCGTTCCGCCGCGCCCAGCGGGAATCAACTCGCCAGCATGGCCGCCGAATCACGCGTTGGCGGCCTGCTGGGCGGCAAACCCGGTGTCAGCGTTTTTCATATGGGCAGCAGCAAAAAAGGGTTACAGCCGCTGTATGACATTCTGGAAAACAGCGACGTGCCGATCGGCAAACTACTGCCTACCCACGTCAACCGTAGCGAATCGCTTTTCGAGCAGGCGCTGGCGTTTGCGCTTAAAGGCGGCGTGATCGACATTACCACCAGTATCCCGGATCCCGTCGCGCCGGCGGAGGGCATTGCCAGAGCGGTAAAAGCCGGCGTCCCGCTTTCCCGGGTGACGCTCAGTTCAGACGGCAACGGCAGCCAGCCGCTATTTGACGCTGCCGGAAATCTGACGGGCATCGGCGTCGCGGGCTTCGAAAGCTTGCTGGAGACGTTGCAGACGCTGGTTAACCACTACGGATTCAGCCTGACTGATGCTCTGCGCCCGCTGACGACCAGCGTAGCCGCCTTCCTCAGTCTGGACGGCAAAGGCGAAATCCGTCCCGGTCACGATGCGGATTTGCTCGTCTTTAGCGCAGATTTACGCATTGAGCAGGTGTATGCGCGCGGCAAACGCATGGTTAATGAGGGGAAAGCCTGCGTAAAAGGTACCTTTGAACCGGCGTAATTCCCGCTAGTTTCAGGCTGCCCCATCACGGCATTCTGAAAGAGGACGGGATAAGCGGTTGTCAGCCGCCCGAATGGACGTAGAATGCCCCTTCGGGCGGCTGACAGGATAACGGTAAATGGATGTAACTGGAGCAGGTTTGCACAATATTGAGACAAAATGGCTATATGATTTTCTGACGCTGGAAAAGTGCCGCAATTTCTCTCAGGCCGCCATTATCCGCAACGTATCGCAACCCGCTTTTAGCCGGCGGATTCGCGCCCTGGAACATGCCGTGGGCGTTGAACTGTTTAACCGACAGGTCTCGCCGCTACAGCTTTCCGAACAGGGTAAAATCTTTCACTCCCAGGTTCGCCACCTGTTACAGCAACTGGAAAGTAATCTGACCGAACTGCGCGGCGGCAGCGATTATACGCTGCGTAAAATCAAGATTGCCGCCGCCCACTCGCTCTCCCTCGGCCTGTTACCGACCATCGTTAAGCAGATGCCGACGCAGTTTACCTACGCCGTTGAGGCGATAGATGTCGACCAGGCGGTGGATATGTTACGTGAGGGGCAAAGCGATTTTATCTTTTCTTATCACGATGAAAACCTGCAACAAGCGCCGTTTGATAATATCCGCCTGTTTGAGTCGAGACTGTTTCCGGTTTGCGCCAACAATGGCCGGGGCGAGCCGCGCTATACGCTTGAGCAGCCGCACTTTCCCCTGCTTAATTACAGTCAGAACTCCTATATGGGCCGACTGATAAATCGTACTCTGACTCGCCATGCTGAACTGAGTTTCAGTACATTTTTCGTCTCTTCGATGAGTGAATTGTTAAAACAGGTTGCGATGGACGGCTGCGGAGTCGCCTGGTTGCCCGAGTATGCTATCCGTCAGGAGATTACTGACGGGCGCCTGATAGTGCTTGATGCCGACGAACTGGTTATCCCGATCCAGGCTTATGCTTATCGCATGAATACCCGCATGAGTCAGGTAGCCGAAACATTTTGGCGCGACCTGCGTGGGCTTCAGGCCGCGCTGTAAACACATCAGGCGGTAAGGCGTTGTTCCCCGATCAAAGAGGCGCGGGTGTCTGGCCAGGACTCATACCAACGAATCGCCGCGCGCACCAGCGACGCTGTGGAATCAATCATCGGGCACGCTATCGCGCGTTCATGTCCGGCCACAATAAGCGGAATTTCGGTACACCCCATAATAATTGCCTGAGCGCCACGGGCAATAAGGCTATCGATTTGCGGCAGCAGCAGCGCTTGCGCCGCAGTTTTATCGCCACGTTTAAGCGCATAAATAGCCTGCATTACCAACGCCTGCCCCGCTTCTTCTGGCTGAATTAACGTCAGCCCCCGCGCCAGAGCTTTCTTTTGATATAACCCGGTCGCCAGCGTCGCATTGGTCGCCAGCAGACCAACGTGCCGCGCCGATGGCGGAATATCCCCCAGGGTAGCGTCCAGAATGCTGATCATTCGCGCTTTCGCGACGTTCTGTAAATCATCAAACCAATAATGCGCAGTGTTGCATGGGATAACGATACACTCCGCCCCGGCGTCTTCCAGCATATGCAGATAACGCTCCAGATAACGGTATGGCGAAGGCCCGCCGGATAACAGACATGCTGTACGATCGGGAATATCAGGGATAGAGCTGACAATGAGTGGGATGTGTTGTTGATCACAACTGGCATGTCGTAATTCAACAAATTTTTCCAACATATCCGCCGTTGCCGCAGGTCCCATCCCCCCCAGTATCCCAATGGTGTGTTTCATCGCTTTTCCCGCTTATTTACGTCAAGGTCAGAAACACACTATCAACTTGATGTGTATATAAAAAATGCCGTTTTATTAGCGGCTATGCGTAAAAATCATAACGAGTGTAAAGGCCATGCGCTATCGCCTTTTCAGGCAATCGATTAGTTACATGAGCGCTCATCGACCTTCGCAAGCCGCTAAATGCCATTTCGCTATACCGCATCGCCCACTGCGAGTCCGCAAGCTTGTTTTGTCCTCATCGCCACAGCGCCTGTCGGTGAAGGGGCCGCCGTGTTTTGCTTTTCGACGCTAATGCGGGAATATCCCAGCGAATATGACTATAAACCAAATCCACAGTCTCCATGGCGCTGCCTTCGGCGTCGCCATGATTGCTCATGCGTGAAATCCGCACATTGGTGAGCGTATAAATAATAAATGGCAGCATTGTGCCCTTATCACTACGGCATAATGTCAGCACGCCTTCTTTCACCGTTTTCCCGTTACAATAGTGCTCATAGAGGCCAGGCGTAGCAAGATCGACAGGCTTTGTCAGCGTCAATCCTCCAATATATGTCCCTCTCGCTTCGTCGGACTCCCGTTTCGTCGGGTTGTGGTTGTAAGCAATAATTTCTATTTGGTTTTCGAAACCTTTGATCCGGCTTTCGCCTTCAATACCGTCCAGTTTTAAATAGATGGCGTCCATCCCCCCTCCGTGATTATCATGCGGCAAAGCAGGCTGACAAGGACGGAACGCCAACAATGAAAGAACGTTCCATTTTCCAGCCATTTCATTGGTGTCTCTGTATACCAGATTAAATACCGACAATCTGCTATAACTGGATTCTTGCTAAATACCTTCTGCCATCAACAATCCATTTTACAATAGCGCTACTGACCTGAAATCTATTACGCCAGGCATTCAAGCATCGTTTCCTGAATAACCATAGCCGCTATAAGAACCATATCAAAAAAGAAATATCAATATCATTTCTTATTTTTATCCGAGAAATTACTTAATTCCACAGAATCAGAATATAGACAATTCTTATTCCTTTTCACATCAATGGGTTTTTTAGACTTTTGTCATATCGAAAACAACCATTCCAATAGAACATATTTACCATGTGAATATATTTAATGTTTTTATCGCGCGCAGTGTTATCACAGTAATAAATGATTTGCATCAAAAATGCGCCTTTCAGCGCCACGTATTTTTGGGCAGCAATTTATAAAATCGCGTTTCAAAGTCAGTGACATGTTCTCTGTTCAGGCGATATGACTTTATGCCCGGACGACACGCCAGCCGCTTTACCCTTACGTTTAGTCGTGATACGTTAGACCACATGAACACGAAACGATCCAACGCTACGCAACGTCATCTCCGCTGGTGGCTGCCTTCCTGAAGGCGGCACGGATCACTATCCCTCTTTAAGTAGCCGCCGAAAGGCGGCTACTGTGTTTCGGGACGTCTTTCGGCTTTACAGTAAGCATAAAGGAGTCCTTAATGAACACCCTTCCCATCATTCTGACTGGCGATCGCCCCACCGGCTCGCTGCACCTCGGCCATTATGTCGGTTCACTGCGCCAGCGCGTCGCGCTACAGCAGGATCACCAACAGTATGTCCTGATTGCCGACCTGCAGGGACTCACCGATAACGGCAGTAATCCGCAAAAAATCCGCGATAATATTCCGCAAGTGTTAGCTGACTATCTGGCCGTCGGCATCGATCCCGCGCTAACGACGATCTGCCTGCAATCCGCATTACCCGCCCTCGCTGAATTAACGGTGCTGTATATGAATATTGTTACCGTCGCCCGAGTGGAGCGTAATCCTACGGTAAAAAATGAGATTGCCCAAAAAGGCTTTACCCGTTCCCTGCCGGTCGGGTTCATGGCGTATCCCATTAGCCAGGCGGCAGATATCACCGCCTTTAAGGCCGAAATGGTACCGGTTGGCGACGACCAATTGCCCATGATTGAGCAAACGAATGAGATCGTTCATAAGATGAATCGTCTTTTCTCCTCGCCGGTATTGCGACCCTGTCAGGCGCTCCTGAGCGATACGAGCCGTCTGCCAGGCATTGACGGCAGCGCCAAGATGTCGAAATCGCTCGGCAATACCCTGCTTCTTTCCGCCAGCGAAGAGACCATCCACCGTGCGGCCAGCGCGATGTACACCGATCCCAATCATTTAAAAATTAGCGATCCGGGAAAAATAGAAGGTAACGTCGTCTTTACGTGGCTGGATGCGTTCCATCCGGATAAAGCCAAAGTCGCGGCGATGAAAGCACATTATCAACAAGGCGGATTAGGCGATCGTGTCTGTAAAAATGAGCTGGAGACCTGCCTGCAAGAACTGATCGCGCCAATACGCGAACGACGGGCAACCTTTATTGCAGATAAGGGAATGCTAATGGAATTGCTGAAAAAAGGTAGCGAGCGGGCGCATGAGGTCACTCAAAAGACGCTACAGGAGGTAAAACGTGGACTGGGTCTGCCCACGCTATTCCAGGTATAATCAGGCATTAACGTTGTCCAGTGGCCATGACTCAAACAGATAGCCATCAAAGTAGATGTCATCAACATTGGAAAACTCCAGCAGACGCTGCTTCACGTTTTCCAGGTGCTGCCACATCGCCAGCTTCGCTGCGCGGGCGTCTTTCTTAATTAACGCCGCGAGGATCTGCTTATGATCGACCAGCCACTCCTTACGGTAAAGCGTATCGCCCAGATGGCTATGAAGCTGGAGCCACATCGGATTATTTTCACGCCATTGCCAGGACTGACGGAAGAGCTCTACCAACATACTGTTATGGGTCGCTTCGGCAATGGCCAGATGAAACTGCATATCGCCGCTTTCTGAGCCACCCGGCGCGCTGGAGGCAAGCTCTCGCTCTTCCAGTTGTAACGCCTGGCGCATTTTAATGATGTCCTCGCGGGTGGCCTGCAGAGCGGCAAATTCAGCGATATTGCTTTCCAGCAACTGACGCGCCTGTAACAGTTCAAACGGCCCGGCGTCATTACAGTGATTGACGTCAGCGCCTTCCATCTCGTTATTATCCGCGCTGTCGAGCACGTAGATCCCGGCGCCGCGGCGGACTTCAACCAGACCTTTAATTTCCAGCATGATCAGCGCTTCACGCACGACGGTACGCGTCACATTGAGCCTCTCAGCGATCTCTCTTTCCGGCGGCAAGCGCTCCCCGGGGCGGTACGGTGTCTGAACAATCAGATCGCGTATCATTGCGCCCACTTCCTGGTAAGGTCTTTGCTGAGAAGCGTTTGATTTCATATTGGTCGTGCCCGTCCGATGCGATTTCCCGGTATCAGACTATAGCATTTGTAAAGAGGGATAGCACGCGTAGCACACCAAAAACGCGAAACTGGTCAACCAACAAAACAATAATGCGCCCCGTTTCGCTAGTGAAGTCAGATGAAAGAAAAGGCAATAGACAATACACGACTGATGTTCCACCTTTAGCCCTGATTCCTGAATATGAACATCATATTGGTTTACCAATATAAAATTTATCAACCAAAAATCACGCCATAAAATGTGTCTGTACATTGACAGGAACAACGCCTCTGACATAGCGTGATCGGCGAAAATCCAGCCGCTCTCTTTGTATCAAGAACGCGTTATGATAAAAGTTTTCGCCCAGGCGTATCCGGGGGGAGCAACGCCTCCAGTCTGTCGAGCCGCCATCACCGGGCAGCGATTATTCTGCATGAAATTTATGGTATTAACGCTCATATCCAACGCGCAGGCCATGAATGGATGACGCGCGGATTCGACATCTATATTCCCACGCTGCTTTCTCCCCATTCCCCTTTCGCTATGAACGACAGAGGCCAGATTTTCAGCTTTAATGGAGACTTTTTTCAACGAGCTGTTCCAGTTTTTTCAAAGCCTGTATGGCTGCGGCATCAAGACCATAACGTTGCAGCGTTTCGGCGGGATGATAACTGACCAACGTTCGCCCATCGGCTTGCTGGCTAATGAGCACCCGAAACGGTAAATCCAGCGCCAGTTCGGGATGCGCCAGCATAAGAGGCGTTCCGCCTTTAGGATTGCCAAAAACCAGAACCGTTGTCGGCGGCATTTTCAGGTTAACATTCTGTGCCGCTCTGGCATGGTCAAATTCCCCAAATAACACCAGACCGTGATCGGCGATAGCGTGCATCAACCGCGACCTGGTCTGCAAATAGTCATAAGCGCTGTAGGTTTTAACCATGGTTATCGATCCATCCTCCGTTGCAAAGCCAGGCCTTATTAAGATTAACATCAAGGTTACCGCCAGTAAAAAAGGCTTTAAAATAGTGCTCATTCTTCTCTCTCCCTGCCCCAATACCCATGAGTAAATGCGACACAGATGATATACGGTTTAAAAATCAGTCATCGTACTGTACCCCTTATTGTTGCATTGAACAGCTCATCACTAAAAAAGCAGACGGCAGAACAAAAAATTCCGACGTCAGAACAAATTTAAATAACGATGATGCAGTCTGACTGAGCGACAGCGCTATCATTATTATGGCGCAACACCATCTTCTTCAGCCCGCTGGGTAAGAAAAAATATACTTCGCTCAGTAAGATAATAGATACTACAGGCCAACTCTTCAGAGATACGGAGCATCATTGCGTAGTGATGATGCGACTTTTCTGGCGCCATCGGCAGAAATATTTCTGACTCCAGCACATTATTTAAAAAATGAAATTTATGTGCATATTCAGCAGATATAACGCCTCTCGCCATCAGGTTAGCCATTAGTGTATTTAAACTATCTTGTTCATGATATACGATATTTTTTCTCTCATGAATTCTGATAAGAACGCTTCTGAAGACTGCATAACACTCCCTTACGACACAGGCAAAATCATTAAGCATCAGGCGATTATAGGCTTCCATAAGATCATATTCGACAAAGCCATACTCTCCAGGGGAGTACAAATAATAACATATATTTTTAAGCCGTTTTATTCTGCGCAATCTTACGATTCTACCATTTTCATATCGATATTTTAAACTATGCTCATGAAATATATTATTTAATTCGCTAATCGCCTTATCCGGTTCTAACCCAAGCGTAACTTCATAGGTCCGAAGGTAGGTATCTATATAGTTAAAAGCAAGCTCAATGGTATCAATATGCTTTCTTTTATCATCTGTTTTTAATAACAGATTACTCATTTCATCCAGATATGACGTTGAATGCGCATATAAGGTGAATAAGCCATACTCTTTGCGCAACGTTTTACATATTCTTCGATAAACTTCGTCAGAATGACTATTATGATAGCAGTATAATGTCATATCATAAAAAGAGGAGCAATTTCCTAGCGTATTGATAATCAATAAGATTATTTGCTCGCGTATTTCTAACGAAATATCTTCATATAACAGATCGCTATGCCTTAGTGAGTATGGTCTAAAGGTGTGCATTCCTCCCCCTGTAACCGCAACAGAACAAATTACGCTATGGATAGCATCACATTACTCTAATTCAGTGATTCGGGTATTAATATCAGCTCAACAGTGAGACACTTTTTCTTATTTTTTAATTGTGTTGAGTTAATATTTGTTTACTTTACAGATAATTATAACTTATCGCCCTTTTTCATTCTGCTGGCTTGCGCAAAGAACCCATAGAACATCATCACTGGTGCGAAAATCTGGATTATCCGTGGCGATTCAGTCTTCACTGAATGCCACAGACAAGGGTTATTCAACTAAAGCTCACCTGTCCCTTAGTCCTTCTTTCATTCCGTTACGTCGCTGCCATACCAGCACACTTAAACGTATAAGGTGAGCTTATTATTTTTATCGACGGGTCAGAACAATCCTTCGCCGGTCATACAGTGTTTCAACTGAGAGCTGCAAATCATATTTCGCATTCTTCAGTTTTCGCGATTTAAGCATTTTCATCGTGACGCCACTTATTTGCCCTGTTTCAATCCGTCTCTTGATTTCGGTTGCGCTTAACAGGAGTTGCCTCTTCAAAATCGACAGCAAGCTGACCTGAAAAGAACGGGAAATCCTGACGCTAACACTGACCTGCTTGTGGGAGGCGATACTGACCAGCCACCGTTCCTGAATGTGAAAATCAGGCTGCCCCGATAATTCAGCATTATTTCGCTTCAGGATCGCGTTGTCATAAGCAAAATATTGCACCGTGGCAGCATCATTCGCCATCAGTCGGCAATAAAGATCGCGGTTAATTTTGCTGACTGGCAGGCGCGAGAACAGGGAGATATTCCAGGTGTAATCGCAGTGTGTACATTTATAGATACTCCAGACATCGAGTACCTTCTTTTGCGAATTAACCCGAAATGCCCCAGAAGGCGTGAAGTCCCGTTTTACGCTGCATGAAGGGCAACGTTTCGCTATGCGCTGATACCCCACAGGAGTGACAGTCCATATGACTTTCATAACGTACCTTTTTTAACCCATACAAAACCGGATCCGAACTCAGCGGACCATAAATGTTTGTGTATGAAAAATATTTAAGTGATATTTTTCAGTGGGTTAAAAAAAAGATTTCCAACGCAACAACCCTGTCAATGGCTAAAAAGATACGCCGAGATTATCAAAGCGGCCATTATCGGGTATATGAGTTTAATCAATATTCATTATGGTAGCGGCGGGATCTATTCAACTGACTTGCTAAACGCATGATCCTCCCTTTGAGATCACACTTTTCACTCCCGGTTATTCACTTACAGAAATCAGGTGTTATCATTCACGACGTAAATACCTTTCAACTCAACCCGAGGCTTTGATGCTGGAGAATGTCATCATCTGATAATCAGTTCCCCGACCTTTTCAGGCCGGACTGATTATCAATGCGCCGAAATCGAATGCGGACACCGCAGTGTGTTTGCACGTTTTGCCTATGATGATTAAACAGGTTCTTCAGTATGAATTTATCCCGTCAGGAACAACGTACCTTACACGTTCTCGCTAAAGGCGGACGCATTACGCACATCCGCGATGCGTCAGGCCGCGTCACCGCCGTTGAATGCTATAGCCGCGAAGGGCTGTTGCTCGCCGATTGCACGCTCGCTGTATTCAAAAAACTCAAAACCAAAAAGCTGATCAAATCCGTTAACGGTCAGCCCTACCGCATTAATACAACCGGGCTGAACAACGTTCGCGCCCAGCCTGACAATCGCTAAGGAGATGATGATGGATATCAGCGCCGTTATTTTTGCAACGCATCGCATTCGGCTATTACCCGATGAAGGCAAAATCCCCTGGGACGAGCCAGCCTTCAGTCAACGTATGCTGGAAAATCATCTGTCGCAGGACCACGACTGGGCCAGCCGCCGGCTAACCGTGATTGAGCAACAAGTAACATGGATTACCCGTCAGTTACCCGCTGGCACCCGCATTCTGGATCTCGGCTGTGGACCCGGTTTTTATACTCGCCTGTTAGCGGAGCGTGGGTTTCACTGCACAGGCGTAGATTTCTCTCCGGCATCCATCACATGGGCTCGCCAGCAGGCGCAAGCCGCAAACCTGAATATTGACTACATTCAGCAGGATATTCGTACATACCACCCCACGGAACCTTTTGATTTCATTATGATGACGTTTGGGGAACTGAATGTCTTTAGCGCTGCTGATGCGCAAAGCCTCATCAGTCATTGCGCGCAGTGGTTGAAACCGGATGGCAAACTGCTTGTTGAAGTGCATACCTTCGATGAAGTTAAACGCCAGGGCATGGCGCAGCCAGGCTGGCAGCGTTGTCCGCACGGCCTGTTTCTTGCCGAGCCTCATCTGCTGTTAACGGAAAATGCCTGGGATGAAGAGGCCCAAACCAGCTCAACGCAGTTCTGGGCGATAGCGGAAAACGGCTGTACCACCCGTTTCGGCAGTCAAATGAAGGCCTGGCGCGATGATGAATATATCAGCCTGCTTGGTGATGCTGGCTTCACTGTGTTGCAGCGCCCGGACAGTCACACCTGGCCGGTCGGCGAGACTTTTGTAGGCAAGCTGTTTGCGCTGCTGGCTGAAAAAGCCCCTCCCGCTGAGGGAATCGCCCTCAGTAAAAGGAATAACCCAATGGATATCCCACGTATTTTTACCATTAGCGAAAGCGAACACCGTATCCATAATCCGTTTACAGCGGAAAAGTACGCCACACTGGGCCATGCGTTACGCATGAAGCCAGGCACGCGGATTCTCGATCTCGGTAGCGGTTCGGGTGAGATGCTCTGCACCTGGGCTCGCGATTACGGTGTTACAGGTACTGGGATTGATATAAGCCCGCTCTTCACCACACAGGCAAAACAACGTGCAGAAGAGCTCGGCGTCAGTGAATACGTACATTTTATTCATAACGACGCGGCCGGTTATATCGACGAGGAAAAATATGACGTAGCGGCCTGCGTAGGCGCTACCTGGATTGCGGGCGGTGTCGCGGGAACAATAGATCTGCTGGCCAAAAGCCTCAAACCTGGCGGGCTCATTCTCATCGGTGAACCGTACTGGCGTCAGATCCCCGCAACGGAAGAGATCGCCCACGCCTGTGGCGTCTCATCCGTCGCCGATTTTCGTCCCCTGCCCGAGCTGGTCGCCTTTTTCGACCAACTCGGCTATGACGTAGTGGAAATGGTGCTGGCGGACCCGCAAGGCTGGGACAGATATGAAGCCGCGAAGTGGATGACCATGCGCCGCTGGCTGGAGGAAAACCCTGACGATGAGTTTGCGCAAGAGGTTCGAACAGAACTGACGGTAGCCCCCAAACGTCACGTCACCTGGACGCGAGAATACTTTGGCTGGGGCGTATTTGCGTTAATCGAGCGATAACGTGAAGCAGGAGGTATAGCCTACAAGAGGTATACCTCCATTTAAAAGTATGCAACAAATTAACGCGGCTCAAGGCGGGAATATATCGTCTTAGAGACTATCCCACCAGGCGTTATTGGCGCAGCCAGTTTGGACACGGACAGCGCGCAAAAACCGGAGCGTACACGTAGTACGTGAGGATTTTGAGCACTGCCCAGGTCCAAAATGGCAAGTAAAATAGCCCTAATGGGATAGGCTCTTAATTTCGCCATTAAGTTTCGCCACAATATGTCGCAAGACGTGCAAGCGTTCCACCTCACCTGATGAGCGAAACCACCATCAATAAGACGTTATTGCTGCGATTCAATTATTAAAAATAAAAAAAGAACCAGAAGAAAATTAAAAAATGACTTACCCACCATATTAGCCATTGTTAAAATCAAAGTAATCCCCCGTAAAAGCTGGATGTTTTTATTTCTCATAGACGAGAATTTATATATTATGATATAATGCGGTAGAAAAACATGCAGGTTATTAACCTGCCATTAATGTAAATAATTTTTTGAGGAGATGTTTCCAGTGGGACGTAAATGGGCAAATATTGTTGCTAAAAAAACGGCTAAAGACGGTGCAACGTCTAAAGTATATGCAAAATTTGGAGTAGAAATCTATGCTGCGGCTAAACAAGGTGAACCAGACCCGGAATCAAACTCAGCTTTAAAATTCGTTATTGAACGTGCGAAACAAGCACAGGTTCCAAAACATGTTATTGATAAAGCCATTGATAAAGCCAAAGGTGGCGGAGATGAAACGTTCGTGCAAGGGCGTTATGAAGGCTTTGGACCAAATGGTTCAATGGTTATCGCTGAAACGTTGACATCTAATGTTAACCGTACGATTGCTAATATCCGCACAATTTTTAATAAAAAAGGCGGGAATATCGGAGCGGCAGGTGCTGTCAGCTATATGTTTGACAATACTGGAGTGATTGTATTTAAAGGAACAGACCCTGACCATATTTTTGAAATTTTGCTTGATGCTGAAGTTGATGTTCGTGATGTAACCGAAGAAGAAGGAAACATCGTTATTTATACTGAAGCTACAGACCTGCACAAAGGAATTGCAGCGCTAAAAGCAGCTGGAATTACTGAATTTTCAACAACAGAATTAGAAATGATTGCTCAATCAGAAGTTGAACTTTCACCAGAAGATTTAGAAATCTTTGAAGGACTTGTTGATGCCCTTGAAGATGATGATGATGTGCAAAAAGTATATCATAACGTTGCAAACCTCTAATTATAAATTAAACAAATCTGTCTCTATGGCAGATTTGTTTAATTTATAAAGCTGTTATAAAAAAGTCTATCTGGCCAGATATATAGATTTTTAAATTTATGTCTTATCACGACCTGATCTGACACATAGCATTGAAAGATTGAGAGTTACCGGTTTTGATATGGTGTCAAATCCTTATATAAAACATGAGGTAATTTTCATGCTTCATACGACGAATCCCGTCAGCAAGGCTAAGCAAAAGCCAGCAATATCGGGTTGCTTACAATCTCCCTGTGCTCTTTAAGGCACCGCCCTTATAAATTCTGCTTGTGCTCATGATGGCTCATCTGGCGCTCTACGCGTCGCTTGACCATAGGTGTGACTCCACCAGCGCGCTACAGACCATAGTGCGAGAACCGTGGCCGATTACTTTGATGCCTTTGATGTGATTCTGTTTTTAGCAGATAACGTATACCTCACTCAAAATCCCCCCAGATCAATGTCCTCTTCTGAACACCTCCCTCTTGTGCCATTCCACAAACCGTTCACCCGGATAATTTTCTTTCATCTGCGGCAACGCGATCTCTTTCCCCGCAAAATCCCAGAACAGCCGCTGTACCACCCCGCCACCATTCACCGCGTCGGAAACCACCACGCGCATATTTTCATCCAGACCAATCGAACCACGATCGAACGCTTTATGATGAATTGCGCACAACGCCAGGCCATTAGGCACTTCACAAGGGCCATGATGCTGCTTCCATCTGATATGGGCTGCTTCAAGGGCTATAGGGGCGTTGTCGTGGCGCATATTGAAGCCGCAGACCGCACACTGATAATTGTAAGCTCGTAGCACCGCCTGGCGGAACTTCGGATCGCGTTGACGGAGAGAGGTGCGAATATCAAAACCCATCTCGTCAGCGATGTCTTCCTGAATACTGGTCGGAAAATGCGCCTCAAGGATCTGCTGCGCTAGCGTGTCGATTAGCTTACGTTTTTTTGTTACCAGCGCGAAATTGTCGACATCAAACCCACCAGCAACATTATATTCAATGAGTTCACGTTTAGGTGGCTGGCGGCTACCGCTGGTTGAGCATAATTCCGCGTTTTGCAATTCCCAGAAACCATCGCCCTTCAAACGCCAGAACGGCATATCCGGGCGCTGTTCACGGCGCTGTGGCCCATAGCGCTCCAGCAAATCCAGCAATTGCTCATGAATTTCAGAACCATAATCAAACAGGCGATCGTGGCCCTGCCGATAGTGCGAGAGGACATATAACAGCAATAACGGCTTATGCGGCGCTCGCTGTTCGCCTTTGTGCCAAATAGTAATATTTGATATCGCTTGCTTTAGGGTTTTGTCAGAGGTCATTACGTTGAAGAATCCATGAGCACATAGTTGCGATGATGCTCGCAACTATATGTACATTCAAGACATTATTGCAGACATACTTTTTGTCTGTCGGCTCTGTCCTGATGGTTAGCATGCTGATAACAACGGAAAAAACACAGCGCTCAACCGAGAAAGGTAGGTAACTTCTGGATTTCAGGCATAAAAAAGACCTAAGTTGAGGTCCATTTATATGCTTTTGGTGTGAAGGGCGGACTTGCCTTTAGGTTCAATGTATTGAAAATTGATGGATTTTTAGAATTTACTTTGGGGGTTGCCACAGAATGGGACATAAAATTGAATGCTGGGTGGAAGATCACAAAGTTGTGTGATTATTTTCCAGGTCCGAAACGGATTCCAGAGTAAGGCTTTTCCCGGCATTGCGCCAGTCGAGATGCTAAATCTCCCACATGTAGCTCCAGCTTGTGGCCATCCGGATCAAGAAAATAGAAAGATTGCCCTTCGCTTTTATTGTCTTTCCAGACCGTCACTCCCGCCTGTTTCAGCTTACACGAGAACGGCTCAAAATCCTCTGGCGCAATGCTGAATGCGTAGTGGGTGTAGTCACTTTCCTGCGGGGCCACGTAGTTACGGGATACGTCGTAAGAAAGGCAGACCCAAAGGTCGCCACAGGTAAGGTAAGCGCCAGTATCCCACTCAGCATGTAGCTGCAACCCCAGCAAATCGCGCCAGAAGGTCAGGCTAGTTTGCAAATTACTGACAGCAAGCGTTAAGTGGTTCAGAGATTGAAGCATAGGGATACCTGTAAGCGTACAGCGAGAACCGTATTGACGAGTACAGGCTATTTGGAAGGCAGTATGACCCGCCACGGCAGCAGTTCACCGACCCGGTTTACCGGCCAGTCAGCAATGACGTCAAGGATATGGTGAAGGTAGCGTTCTGGATCTACTCCATTCAGTTTGCACGTTCCGATCAGGCTGTACAGCAACGCTCCCCGCTCACCACCGTGGTCTGAGCCGAAGAACAGGAAGTTTTTACGCCCCAGACTGACCATCCGCAGCGCATTTTCAGCGATGTTGTTATCCGCTTCCACCCAGCCGTCGTCTGCATAGTACGTCAGCGCCGGCCACTGGTTCAGCGCATACACGAACGCCTTCGCCAGTTCTGAGTGTCGCGACAGGGTTTTCACTTTTTCACGCAGCCAGTTTTCCAGTGAGTTAAGAAGCGCTTTCGTTTTCAACTGGCGTTCGGCAAGCCGCTGTTCTGCTGGCATTCCCCTGATATCCGCTTCGATGGCATACAACTCTCCGATCCGTTTTAGCGCTTCCTCTGTCAGGGCTGACGGGGTACGAACGTGAACATCGTGGATTTTCCGTCGTGCATGTGCCCAACAGGCGGCTTCCTTTATCTGCCCGTCACGGTACAGCTCATTGAACCCCGCATACGCATCCGCCTGCAGCACTCCTCTGAAGCCGGCAAGATGGCTCTGTGGATGGATGCCCTTTCTGTCCGGGCTGTAAGTGAACCAGACTGCCGGTGCCAGAGTTGACCCGGCGTTGCGGTCATCACGAACGTACGTCCATAAGCGTCCGGTCTTCGTCTTCTTATTGCCCGGCAACAGCACCGGGACAGGCGTATCGTCGGCATGGAGCTTGCCATCGGTCAGTACATAGGCCTGAAGAGCCTCTTCCAGCGGTGCCAGCAGACGACAACACGCATCCACCCAGCCCGACAGCAGTGAGCGACTCAGCTCCACGCCCTGACGACCGTATATTTCAGACTGGCGATACAGCGGTGTGTGTTCTGCATACTTTGACGCCAGTACGCGGGCCAGCAGCCCCGGTCCTGCTATACCCCGCTCGATGGGGCGCGAAGGCGCCGGGGCCTGAACGATGCGATCGCACCGACGACAGGCATGCTTTTCGCGTACTGTCCGGATAACCCGGAAGGCGCTGCGCATCAGCTCCAGCTGTTCGGCGGCATCCTCACCCAGGTAACTCAGCGAACCACCGCACTCCGGGCAACAGGACTCTGCGGGGAACAACCGCTTTTCATCACGGGGAAGTGATTCGGGGAACGGTTTACGGGTGCGGGTCTGACGCAGCGGGCGCTGCACCGCCGGATCATCAACCCGACCCGTCAGCGTATCGCTTTCCTGCTGAAGCCGGGTCAGGTCAGCCTCCATCTGTGCGATACGGCGGGATACCTTTTCGGAACGACTGCCGAAGTTCATCCGGCGGAGTTTATCCAGTTGCGCCTGCAGATGGTCTATTTCGCGTTCCCGGTCGGCCAGCTTTTCCAGCAGGGCGCGGTTCAGCGCTTCCTGTTCGGCCAGGCGCTGTTTCAGCAGAAGGATGTTGTCAGAAGAGGTGTCGTTCATAAGCCCGTATTTTACCAGGCTTATTCTGCGACAACCAGGATTAAAGAGCGCTACAGCATGGTCAGGGACGTCAGTAACCGCTTTGGCTGTCGCCAGTCGATACCTTCCATCAGCATCGCCAGCTGCGCCGGGGTCAGGAACACTTTGCCATCGCGGGCTGAGGGCCAGGCGAAGCGGCCGCGCTCCAGCCGTTTGGTCAGCAGGCACAGCCCGTCACTGGTGGACCACAGCAGTTTGACCTGACTGCCGCTGCGTCCCCGGAAGATGAAGACGTGGCCGGACATCGGATCATCTTTCAGCGCCGTCTGCACCTTTGCGGCGAGACCATTGAAGCCGTTGCGCATGTCGGTGATACCGGCAACCAGCCAGATTTTAGTGCCTGAAGGTAGCGGGATCATCGCTTCAGTTCCTGTATCAGCAGAGCCAGGAACGTTTCGCTGACAGTGCCGTTGAGGCGAAGCGTCCCGTGCCGGAACGTTACCTCACAGCTGATACTGAGCCCCGGGTCTTCTGCGAGCGATTCTGGCTGTACGGCAGTGGCATCGAGAGTCACAGGAAGTAGCTGAGGACTCTCTGAGGAAGGTAACAGTAGCTTTCCGTCGCGCCACTGCTGGCGCCATTTAAATAACAAATTGGCGTTGATGCCGTTTTCAAGCGCCAGTTTTGAGATGGATATTCCGGGTTTGCAGGAGGCAGCAACGAGCTGCTGCTTAAACTCAGGAGAATAATTAGGGCAGCCCTTACGCCTGCCGGGAGTCACATTTTTCTGCATATCTGACACTTTGGTTCCCACTACTTATTTGGTGGACACCACTTTGTCGGATACATCAGATTATGACCAGACGGTTCGCGCTGTAC
>NZ_JBKFPH010000047.1:0-18563 GCF_046567715.1 Salmonella sp. 741265116_PST
CTACATTATCCACAAAAGCCGTGAAACACAGCGCTGGCTGAAGGAGAACCCGAAGTTCAGGGTGATTTATCAGCCAGTTTACTCGCCATGGGTGAATCATGTAGAACGGCTATGGCAGGCACTTCACGACACAATAACGCGCAATCATCAGTGCAGCTCAATGTGGCAACTGTTGAAAAAAGTTCGCCATTTTATGGTAAGCTCAGAAAGACGTAAATAACCTACAACATCAGGAACGCCACGATCGAAGAAGCAGGGTTATGTTTGTCCTTCCGCTTCATACCACGAACGCATTTCCCAGGATAGCATGAGCTCTGCAAATGCAGTTTGATTGGCCCATGGCAATACATCACCACCGATGTTAACCTGTGCGGGTATTAGAGCCTTTTTTGGGCGCATTTTTCTCATGCCCAAGATGGTCAGTCAGCTCAGCATTGAGTGCGGTTTCGACGGTAAGCTTCGTCAGCATGCGGGAAAAAGCATTGAGATCGGCTTCGGTTTTAAGGCCTTTAGTCAGTTCAGTTGCCAGTGCTTTGAGTCTCTTTTCGTCCATAATTTGCCTGTCTCCGTTGTTGGAGTGAACATATCAAAAACAGGCAGATACACAATTTAAATTACAGTCTCGCATTAAGTCACCTTACCGGGGATAGACAACAAAGCCCGGTCTCCCGGGCTCTGAAAGTCATGCTATATTAGCTGTATGCGTGAAGGGTTCGCTGACAAAGCGCCGAGCGCACGCAGTCGTCTTTGTTGAAATGCACAATCCCCACCATTTCATCTTCTTCAAAGCGTTCCAACGCATCGCTCAACCCGGAACGCACGCCGCGCGGCAGGTCGCATTGCGTAATATCGCCATTGACAATGACCGTGACGTTTTCGCCTAATCGCGTCAAAAACATTTTCATTTGCGCCGCAGTCACATTTTGCGCCTCGTCGAGGATCACAACCGCATTTTCAAAAGTACGCCCACGCATATAGGCGAACGGGGCAATTTCTACCTTACCGATTTCCGGGCGCAAACAATATTGCATAAAGGAAGCGCCCAACCGTTTAAGCAGTACGTCATAGACAGGACGAAAATAAGGCGCAAATTTTTCAGCGATATCACCGGGCAAAAAACCAAGATCTTCATCAGCTTGCAATACCGGACGCGTCACAATGATCCTCTCGACGTCCTTATGAATCAATGCTTCTGCCGCCTTTGCCGCACTGATCCATGTTTTTCCACAGCCGGCTTCGCCGGTCGCAAAAATAAGCTGTTTACTGTCGATAGCGTTCAGATAATGCGCCTGTGCTTCATTTCGCGCCTTAACAGGAGAGGTATCGCGACTATCGCGCGCCATGCCAATGGCTTCTACTCCGCCCATCTGTACCAGTGACGTGACCGATTCTTCTTCACGTTGCTTATGACTACGCGAATCTCGTCTCAACACACGCTTTGCTTCACGACGAGCTTTGATCACTGCTTTTTGTCTTCCCATGGATAGCACCTTGAGTTGTAGGTATACATCACCCGCGTTCTCTTGAACGCGTTTATGCGCACACACATCTGAGGGTTGGCTTCCTTGTAAGCCTTAGCTTGCTTTTTGAAACGACGCCACACACGGCTACGCGCACCACATATGACGTCATGGGGATGGGCAGTAAGGGAAATGATGAAAGCTTTTAAGGTGACAGGACCACCACCGGAGAGAGAATGTCCGTACAGGGTGTTGTAACTACTGTAAACAAAGTGTCCTGGGGCGGACATTACCATTCGCGATCTCCATAGTGAGTGGCCATCACTGCCGGGGAACTACCGCTGTTACTACTAAGTACAACACAAAACATCAATAATGCAACAATATATTCACCAAACATTAACCAAACATTATTGCGTCATTGTCAGTCTCTTACAGAAAGATTACACAATTATTTCATTGGCAGGAGACTAAAAAAGATAATCATTAGCTACTATGGGTATTAATGGTGACCCCCCCATAACCCATTGAATATTCAACATATAAAAGGTTAAAACGGAGTAATTAACGTGTCCTCTCTCCCATCGCTAAAACGGCATTATTTATGCAAAATTTTGTGCGGCATACTTACGCCAGTAACGCTGACTCGTTTTAATTTTTGTCATTACTCTATTGCGTCAAGGCTATTGGTACCATTAACAGGCGATTTCATATATGGCCAGTTAGTGATTACTCGAGACGTATTACGCCCGCGTTAACGGCGCTCAAGGGCTAAAAATAGTTTGAGAGAGCGTCCTTATTTACCTGAACGCCTTCAGTCAATCGGTCCGGGACTTATCAGAGGACCAGGCAGGCGTATAACGCCGCCTGGTAAAATATATCCGATGGCAATAATGCTCTCGGACATGGCGGTTATTCCGCCTGTAGCTTCGACGGCGGCGCGGAATGATAATGCGCGTCCGCTTTTGCAAAGCGTTCCTGCATCGCTGCTGTCGGCGCTTTGCCAAGCAGGCTAAAGATTACGATCCCTATACTGCCGAAAATGAAGCCAGGGATGATCTCATACAGATCCAGCCAGCCATATTGTTTCCAGACGATAACCGTCACCGCGCCAATAATCATTCCCGCCAGCGCGCCGTTACGCGTCATACGCGACCACATCACAGAAAACAGGACAACAGGCCCAAATGCCGCGCCGAATCCAGCCCAGGCGTAGCTCACCAGCCCCAGCACACGGTTATCGGGATTCGCCGCCAGCGCAATGGCGATCAGCGCTACCACCAACACCATCACTCGCCCTACCCATACCAGCTCTTGCTGGCTGGCGCTTTTACGCAGAAAAGCCTTATATAAATCTTCCGTAATCGCGCTGGAGCATACCAGCAACTGACAGCTCAACGTCGACATCACCGCCGCCAGGATAGCAGACAGCAGAACACCGGCAATCCACGGGTTAAACAGGATCTGCGCCAGTTCAATAAATACGCGTTCTGAGTTTTGGTTCACCGCCCCGGCCAGCGCGGGGTTATTGTTAAAGTACGCAATGCCAAAGAAGCCCACCGCCACTGCGCCCGCCAGACACAGAATCATCCAGGTCATACTGATACGACGCGCATGAACAATGCTGTGATGGGAGTCCGCCGCCATAAAGCGCGCCAGGATATGCGGCTGACCGAAGTAACCCAGTCCCCAGCCCATCAGAGAAATAATGGCGACAAAATTCAGCCCCTTGAGCATGTCGACATTCTCGATGCTCTTTTGCTTGATCACCTCCAGCGACTCGCTAAAACCGCCTACGCCGACAATAACCATCACCGGAGTCAGGATTAACGCAAAAATCATCAGACTGGCCTGAACGGTATCCGTCCAGCTAACGGCAAGAAACCCGCCGATAAAGGTATAAATAATGGTTGCCGCGGCCCCCGCCCACAGTGCGGTTTCATAGCTCATACCGAAGGTGCTTTCGAACAGTCGTGCCCCAGCGACAATACCTGATGCGCAATAGATAGTGAAAAACAGCAGAATGACCAGCGCGGAAATAATACGCAGGACTCGGCTCTTATCCTCAAACCGACCGGTAAAATAGTCCGGCAGCGTGAGCGCGTTATTGTTAAATTCGGTATGCACGCGCAGGCGGCCGGCCACCAGCTTCCAGTTAATCCATGCGCCTAACGTCAGGCCAATGGCGATCCAGCTTTCAGAGATCCCCGACAGAAAGATAGCGCCAGGCAGCCCCATTAACAGCCAGCCGCTCATATCCGACGCGCCGGCTGATAAAGCCGTAACAAACGGCCCCAGGCTGCGACCGCCAAGAATATAGTCATCAAAGTTTTTGGTTGAGCGCCAGGCGATAAACCCAATCAATATCATGCCAAAAATATAGACACAGAATGTCACCAACATCGGTGTGCTAATAGCCATCAAGGTTCTCCAAATTTATTTATTGGCACTACCGTAGCGTGCCGTTTTGTACCCTGCCGGAACGTGGCAAGGGTGTTATGTTTACCAGGGCGACCGTATCCTGCCGGAAGCGGTGGTTATTCACAATCGATTTAACACACCATTTACATCAAATTTGATTGCAGAGGGATACTATTTTTCTCCAGGTTGCACTCTCTCACATTTTTTGCGGTTGCACCTTTTAAAAGTGTTAACTACCGCAGAGAAAATAAATCCAGATGGTTTTCCCCGTCAGACACCCCCTTTCTTTTTTTAACAATTTATTCATTTTTAAGCTTGCAACGCAGGTCACATTTAACGCGGTTGCACAAAGTTGCAACATAGTGGATATTTTCCGCTAACTATTGGTTAGCAGATAGAGCGAATAACAGGAGTAGAGGGTATGGGAACCACCACGATGGGGGTTAAGCTGGACGACGCCACGCGCGAACGGATCAAAATGGCCGCCTCGCGTATCGATCGCACGCCGCACTGGTTAATAAAACAGGCAATCTTTAGCTATCTGGACAAGCTGGAAAATAGCGATACGCTACCGGAGCTACCTGCGCTGTTTGCCGGCGCGGCAAATGAAAGCGAGGAGCCGGTCGCGCCGCAGGATGAGCCGCATCAGCCCTTTCTGGAGTTTGCCGAACAGATTCTTCCCCAATCCGTCTCTCGCGCCGCCATCACCGCCGCCTGGCGCCGCCCGGAAACCGATGCGGTGTCAATGCTAATGGAACAGGCGCGCCTGTCGCCGCCTGTCGCTGAGCAGGCGCATAAACTGGCGTATCAACTGGCGGAGAAATTGCGCAATCAAAAATCCGCCAGCGGTCGCGCGGGTATGGTGCAAGGCCTGTTGCAGGAGTTTTCCCTCTCTTCGCAAGAAGGCGTAGCGCTGATGTGTCTGGCGGAAGCGCTGCTGCGTATTCCCGACAAAGCTACGCGCGATGCGTTAATTCGCGACAAAATCAGTAATGGCAACTGGCAGTCGCATATTGGCCGTAGCCCGTCGCTGTTTGTAAACGCCGCCACCTGGGGGCTGCTCTTTACCGGCCGACTGGTCTCAACGCATAACGAAGCCAATCTTTCGCGCTCGCTGAACCGCATTATCGGCAAGAGCGGCGAACCGTTAATCCGCAAAGGCGTCGACATGGCGATGCGTTTAATGGGCGAGCAGTTCGTGACTGGTGAAACCATTGCTCAGGCGCTGGCGAATGCCCGAAAACTGGAAGAGAAAGGGTTCCGCTATTCTTACGATATGCTGGGCGAAGCCGCGTTAACCGCCGCCGATGCGCAGGCCTATATGGTTTCTTACCAGCAAGCGATTCATGCCATCGGCAAAGCGTCTAACGGTCGCGGTATTTACGAAGGGCCAGGCATCTCGATTAAGCTGTCCGCCCTGCATCCACGCTATAGTCGCGCGCAATACGATCGGGTAATGGAGGAGCTTTATCCACGCCTGAAATCCCTGACGCTGCTGGCGCGCCAGTACGACATTGGTCTCAATATCGACGCCGAAGAGGCGGATCGTCTGGAGATCTCGCTCGATCTGCTGGAAAAACTCTGCTTCGAACCCGAACTGGCCGGCTGGAACGGCATTGGCTTTGTGATCCAGGCTTACCAGAAACGCTGCCCGCTGGTCATTGATTATTTAGTCGATCTGGCCTCCCGTAGCCGCCGTCGGCTGATGATTCGTCTGGTGAAAGGCGCCTACTGGGATAGCGAAATCAAACGCGCGCAAATGGAAGGGCTGGAGGGCTATCCGGTTTATACCCGCAAAGTGTATACCGATGTCTCTTATCTGGCCTGTGCGAAAAAATTGCTCGCCGTCCCTAATCTGATCTACCCGCAGTTCGCGACCCATAACGCACACACACTGGCGGCGATTTATCATCTGGCCGGGCAAAATTACTATCCGGGTCAGTACGAATTCCAGTGCCTGCACGGCATGGGCGAACCGCTGTATGAACAGGTCACCGGTAAAGTGGCGGACGGAAAACTTAACCGTCCCTGCCGTATTTACGCGCCGGTGGGAACACACGAAACCCTGCTGGCCTATCTGGTACGACGCCTGCTGGAAAACGGCGCCAACACCTCTTTTGTCAACCGCATCGCCGATGCCACCCTACCGCTCGATGAACTGGTGGCCGACCCGGTCGAGGCCGTGGAAAAACTGGCGCAGCAGGAAGGTCAGGCTGGCATACCGCATCCGAAAATTCCGCTGCCGCGCGATCTGTACGGCGAAGGTCGGATAAACTCCGCCGGACTTGATTTAGCGAATGAACATCGCCTCGCCTCGCTTTCTTCTGCCCTGTTAAGCAACGCCATGCAGAAATGGCAGGCCAAACCTGTGCTGGAACAACCGGTGGCCGACGGTGAGATGACGCCGGTTATCAACCCGGCGGAACCGAAAGATATTGTCGGCTGGGGACGCGAAGCGACAGAAAGCGAGGTTGAACAGGCATTGCAAAACGCGGTCAATCAGGCGCCGGTTTGGTTTGCGACGCCGCCGCAAGAACGCGCCGCCATTTTGCAGCGGGCGGCGGTATTGATGGAAGACCAAATGCAGCAGTTGATTGGCCTGTTGGTGCGCGAAGCGGGGAAAACGTTCAGCAACGCCATTGCCGAAGTGCGCGAAGCGGTAGACTTCCTCCATTATTATGCCGGTCAAGTGCGTGACGATTTCGATAACGAAACGCATCGCCCGTTAGGGCCGGTAGTCTGCATCAGTCCGTGGAACTTCCCGCTGGCCATTTTCACCGGCCAAATCGCCGCCGCGTTGGCGGCAGGTAACAGCGTTCTGGCGAAACCGGCAGAGCAGACATCGCTGATTGCCGCCCAGGGCATTGCTATTTTGCTGGAAGCGGGCGTACCGCCGGGCGTCGTGCAACTGTTGCCGGGACGGGGAGAAACCGTCGGCGCCCAGCTTACCGCCGATGCGCGTGTACGCGGCGTGATGTTTACCGGTTCCACGGAGGTCGCGACGTTGTTGCAGCGCAACATCGCCACGCGTCTTGACGCCCAGGGCCGCCCTATTCCGTTGATTGCGGAAACCGGCGGTATGAACGCTATGATTGTCGACTCTTCCGCGCTCACCGAGCAGGTGGTCGTGGATGTGCTGGCTTCCGCTTTCGACAGCGCCGGACAACGCTGTTCCGCGCTCCGCGTGCTGTGTTTGCAGGACGATATCGCCGAACATACGCTGAAAATGTTACGCGGCGCGATGGCGGAGTGTCGGATGGGGAATCCAGGCCGTCTGACGACCGATATCGGGCCGGTGATCGATAGCGAGGCCAAAGCCAACATTGAACGTCATATCCAAACGATGCGCGCCAAAGGCCGCCCGGTTTTCCAGGCCGCGCGTGAAAACAGCGATGACGCGCAGGAATGGCAGACCGGTACGTTTGTTATGCCCACGCTTATTGAGCTGGAAAACTTCGCAGAACTGGAAAAAGAGGTCTTCGGGCCCGTGCTGCACGTCGTGCGTTATAACCGTAACCAACTGGCGGAGCTTATCGAACAGATTAACGCTTCCGGCTACGGGCTAACACTGGGCGTACATACCCGTATTGATGAAACCATTGCGCAAGTCACCGGTTCCGCCCATGTCGGCAACCTGTACGTTAACCGTAATATGGTGGGCGCGGTCGTCGGCGTCCAGCCGTTTGGCGGCGAAGGCCTGTCCGGCACCGGGCCAAAAGCGGGAGGGCCGCTCTATCTCTACCGCCTGCTGGCACACCGCCCGCCCAATGCGCTCAATACGACGCTGACTCGTCAGGATGCGCGTTACCCGGTAGATGCGCAGCTTAAAACCACGCTACTCGCGCCGTTGACCGCCCTGACGCAATGGGCGGCGGATCGCCCGGCGCTACAGACGCTCTGCCGACAATTCGCCGATCTGGCGCAGGCCGGCACGCAGCGCCTGCTACCGGGACCGACCGGCGAGCGTAATACCTGGACGCTGTTGCCGCGTGAACGGGTATTATGCCTGGCTGATGACGAACATGACGCGTTGACGCAGCTTGCCGCCGTTCTCGCCGTCGGCAGTCAGGCGCTATGGTCAGACGACGCCTTCCACCGCGATCTGGCGAAGCGTCTCCCCGCCGCCGTTGCGGCGCGTGTCCAGTTTGCGAAAGCGGAAACGCTGATGGCGCAGCCGTTTGACGCGGTGATTTTCCACGGCGACTCCGACAAGCTGCGAACCGTGTGCGAAGCCGTCGCCGCCCGCGAAGGCGCGATAGTGTCGGTACAGGGGTTCGCCCGCGGCGAAAGCAATATACTGCTGGAACGGCTCTATATTGAACGTTCGCTGAGCGTAAACACTGCCGCCGCTGGCGGTAATGCCAGCCTGATGACAATTGGCTAATACTGTGGTTAATTAAGGCTCCGTCAATGGAGCCTTTTTACTCGCGTCAGAGGACCGTATGAAACGAATTTTCCTTACCTGCGCGGCGTTGTTGTTCAGCAGTCAGGCGTTGGCCGATGAGTGTGCCAGCGCCAGTACGCAGCTGGAAATGAATCGCTGCGCCGCCGCGCAATACCAGGCGGCAGATAAAAAGCTGAACGAAACCTATCAAAGCGCGATTAAGCGTGCACAACCGCCGCAGCGCGAGCTGTTGCAAAAAGCGCAGGTGGCATGGATTGCACTGCGGGACGCCGATTGCGCTCTGATTCGCTCAGGTACGGAGGGCGGCAGCGTGCAACCCATGATCGCCAGCCAGTGCCTGACCGATAAAACGAACGAACGCGAAGCGTTTTTAGCCTCGCTGCTGCAATGTGAAGAGGGGGATTTGAGCTGCCCACTGCCGCCAGCCGGTTAACGCACGCGAATCCCTTCAATAATAATGCGCTGAACGCTTTCGACCGTTTGGTTAAAAAAGGCTTCATCGCGAAGCGTCGCGCCGGTTACCGCCTCAACCTGAGGGGCAAAATCGGCGTAATGTTGCGTGGCGGCCCAAATCATGAAGATCAAATGGTGCGGGGAGACGGGCGCCAGTTTCCCGCTGTGCACCCATCCAGCAATCAGCGCGGATTTTTCATCTATCAACGCTTTTAGATCGCCGGTCAGTTCCTCCATTAAGAGCGGCGCGCCCGCCAGCATCTCCATGCAGAAGAGCCGCGACGCCTGCGGATAATCACGCGAAACCTCCAGCTTGAGACGGATATACTCTTTGATGGCCTCCAGAGGGGAAAATTCTGCGCGAAACGCCTTGAGCGGCGCCAGCCAGACATCCAGGATCTGTCGCATTACCGCGACATACAGCACCTCTTTCGAGGGATAATAATAAAGCAGATTGGTTTTGGAGACGCCTGCCCGCTCGGCGACCTGCTCAAGACGCGCGCCATGGATACCATACTGGGAAAAAACAGCAAGCGCGGCGGTTAAGATAAGCTGCCGTTTTGCACCGGTGGCCTGCGAGCGTTTCCCGATTTTTTTCTCTGTGCGTTGCGACATGCGCCCTCTCCTTTTCGTCAGGACGCAAGCATACCAAATCCGGCTTATAAACAAAAAAACCGCCGGAAATCCGGCGGCGGTGGCGCATGACGCTTTTTAGCGTGAAACGCTCAGCGTCTTGCTGTTGTGACGCAGGCTAGCTATTACGGTTACTGCTTTTGCCCCCTTTTTTGCCTGCTTCGGATGCACGCTGCGGGTCATTCTTAAAATTGCCCCCACTGTGCTGACCACCTTTACGACCTGCTTCTGATGCTCTTTCGCGGTCTTCCGCAAAATTACCGGAACCGCCACGATGGTTTGCCATTACTGACCTCCGTCATAGATTAGACATCATATTGCATAGGTAATGAGGAGTATCTCCTCGCGCAGCGTATGAACGCTATCATCAGTAACGCCGCGTAACATTAAGCATAGTGAAAAACGCCGTGGTAGGCCGCTTACCGAAATATTCTGCAACATCAGAAGCCGAATATGCAGAATAATAACCATAAGAAATAAATAAGTTATTCTTATATTTAGAAAAATCAAAGCGCTTAAAAATGTATCATTTTGCAACAAAGGTCACCAAATTAATTATTGTTATAAATCAAAGAAATGGCGCTGAAATTTGCACTCTTCACAGGAGGGCATATCTTTAAATAGACGTAGCGAATCGCTACACACCTGATTAATCTGAGGAGTAGTACAAATGGCAAAGATTCTGGTGCTCTATTATTCCATGTACGGACACATTGAAACCATGGCGCACGCGGTGGCGGAAGGGGCAAAGAAAGTCGACGGCGCAGAGGTCATTATAAAGCGTGTGCCAGAAACAATGCCGCCTGAAATCTTCGCAAAAGCTGGCGGTAAAACACAAAACGCACCGGTTGCCACCCCACAGGAGCTGGCGGATTACGATGCCATTATTTTTGGTACGCCAACCCGGTTTGGCAATATGTCAGGCCAGATGCGTACCTTCCTGGACCAAACCGGCGGACTGTGGGCATCCGGCGCGCTATACGGCAAGCTCGGCAGCGTGTTCAGTTCTACCGGAACGGGCGGCGGCCAGGAGCAGACCATCACCTCGACCTGGACTACGCTTGCCCATCATGGGATGGTGATCGTCCCGATAGGCTATGCCGCACAGGAACTCTTTGACGTCTCCCAGGTTCGCGGCGGCACGCCTTACGGCGCAACGACTATCGCCGGAGGCGACGGTTCACGTCAACCAAGCCAGGAGGAACTCTCTATCGCTCGCTATCAGGGGGAATACGTCGCCGGTCTGGCAGTCAAACTCAACGGCTAATCTTCAACAGGAGGATTCGAATGCCAACTCAAGAAGCAAAAGCGCACCGCGTCGGCGAATGGGCAAGCCTGCGTAATACGTCGCCGGAAATTGCCGAAGCCATTTTTGAAGTCGCTCACTATGACGAGAAACTGGCAGAAAAAATATGGGAAGAAGGTAGCGATGAGGTGCTGATCAAAGCCTTTGAGAAAACGGACAAAGACTCGCTCTTCTGGGGCGAACAAATCATCGAACGTAAGAACGTATAACACAAACGCCCCCGCCTGCGCGGGGGCATACGGCTATTTTGCAGCAGTGTTCATAACGTTATCGAACTTATCCAGCGGACAGAAGCCGTTCGCATCCACCGGACATCCTTTCAGTTCCAGCGTTACCCTTTGCGCGGGCGATTTGAGCGTTAACGCTTCCGCGTTACGTAACTGCCGGGTGCTCTGGTAGACATACTCGATTTTCATCAAATCCCGGTTAGCGTTGCCGTCATACCAGCGTTGGAAGACAAGCTGGCCGCCAATCGGCGTTCTCTCATACTGGTCATGGAGCTGATAGGGTTTAAAATCCAGCGCCGTCAGCAGCGACGCGATATTGGAATCATGCCCCACCAGCACGGTAACCTTCGGCGCGCTAACGCGATCGGCAACCAGCACCTTATCGATATACTTCACCAGCGGCGCAGCGACATTGCGCGCCACCGTGGGTGAGGTAAACAGGCTGTCCTGATAGCCGTTTTTCAGTTTTGACAGCACCTTCCACTGCCGATCGGTGTTAATCTTGCCCCAGGCGACCTGATCCATCGGAAACCCTTCGTAATATTGCAGGGTAAACGCATCCACCAGCGAGTTCCCTACTTTAAGCGGCCCCTGCACGCCAGGCTCTTGCTGATAGTTCGCGCTGAAGGTATCTTTCGCATCGATTAGCGAACACTGATGCTTCTCTTTGCAGGACGGCGAGTCTTGATAATGCGTTATCTGCTCAAGCAGTTTATAACTCTCATCAAGATGTAGCTGACTACGCGCCTTTTCCATCGCCTGTACGGCCTGTTGCCGGAACGCGGCGGAATCATCGGTAATCACCGGATTGAAGGTAGGGTCCATAGTGCCCATTTTTTCCTGATGATGAACAGGAATATCACAGCCGGGGAAAGCGCCGGTAATGAAAAATTGCGCGGTGGCGACGGTGCGCTGCAAACTATTCGCATAGGCATATACCGTGTCGGGCGCCGGACATTCTCCCGACGGTATCAGCCCCTGCGCGACCAGCCATTCACGTGTGTAGTGTCCCATATAGACTTCCAGCACGCCGCCTTTCGTCGTCAGTTCCCCGCCGGGAACGTCCCACGCCGGCCAGGCGTTCGGCGTCGACTGCGCCAGTACGCTGCCATTATTCGCCAGCGGCGCCCGCAGATTATGGCGGCTCATCATCAGCACCTGTTGTAATTGATAACCCTCCGGCGTTGTCTGCGCCTGTACGGCGGATGACAACAAAACAGCCCCTGCCACAGCAACAGCGAGTAATGATTTTTTCATCCCTATGACCTCTTGTTGTTATCAAATCGTTCTGAGTGTGACAGAAATGGATCATTTTTCCGGGAACGATTTCGCAAAACGGGGGTTTTTCTTACAGTAAACGCGTTAGCGCCGGGAAACCCCGGCGCATATTCAGAACGTTTTTGCCCACCATAGCCGAAGCTTCATGCCCCAGTAGCTGGTCCAGCCGCTGGTGGTGAACACAACCCGACCTTGTGAAACCACCACCAGCGTTGGCGTCACGCTGATTTCCCAGCCAGCGGATAAGGCGCCGTTAGCATCATTGACGACCGGGAAGTCAACGCCCTTGCGCGCCAGCCAGCGGGCAACCTCAGCGTCATCGCCGGAGCGGAGCGCAACGGTCATAACGTTTTCCCCTTCCGCCGCCAGGCGAGTGACCGCAGGCGTAGTAAAGCGGCATACCCCGCACCAGCTGGCCCAAAAATAGAGCAGTACGGGGCGTTCCTCGCTCAAGGTCGCCAGAGTTGTCGACTCTCCCGTCAGCGTATGTAACGGTGTCGCGGCAAACGCCGGAGGCGCCTGCGGCGCGCGCCAGACGTCCATGACCACCATTATCGCGATGAGGAGCGCCAGAAAAACCGCGGCTTCACGCAGCCAACGCCGCAGTTTACCCGCCATTGGCAGCCGCCAGTTTTTCTTTCACCACCGCTTCCAGCGTATCCCAGGGCACCGCGCCCGGAATCAGCTCGTCGCCAATGATCGTCGCTGGCGTTCCTTGCACGCCGACCAGCCTTGCCAACTGCAAATTAGTGCGTATCGTTTCCATGCTTTTTTCATCCAGCGTCACTGGCGTCGCCCCTGCTTTCTGCTGGGCCTGTTTAATACTGTCATCCGTATGGTAACCGCGCTTTTGCATGAGTTTTTCATGTAGCGCGAGGAACTGTTGCGGATGCTCGCGCCAGGTGGTCAGCGCAATACGCGCCGCCAGTACGGAACTCTCTCCTTTGAATGGTAGCGGTTTAATAATGACCGCAACGTCAGGATATTTCTGCACAATCTTTTCCAGCATCGGATCGAGCTGTTTGCAGTACGGGCAGTTGTAATCCGTAAAGTTCACCAGCGTCAGCTTAGGGTGTTTAGCGCCTATCCGCGGGCTGGCAGGATCGTTAAACAACGCCGCATGGATCAGATTTTCAATCTGCTTTTCCTGATCCGGCGTAAAAGGAGCGGTTTCTTGCGCGATGCTCAGCGTCGAAAACAGCGCCAGCAGCAAAACAATCATGTATTTCATTGGGTTATTCCTTTCGCTTTTTTCAACGTTTGTAATACCGCATCGCGGGTCAGCAAAGTGGGCAGTGCCTCCCCTTCCGGCAAGCCGGGGCCATATACCTGATTAAACGGCACGGCGACCTGGCCACGCGTTTTCAGAAAATCTGTAATGGCATCGGACGGCAGCGTCCAGTCTCCCCGCAGCGCCACAACATCCGGCTGTTGCAAGGCGGCCTGCACATCCTCTTTTTGCAGGACGTTGTATTTATTCACTTTACAGGTAATACACCAGTCCGCAGTGACATCGACAAATACCCGCTTATGCTGCGCCAGCGCCGACTGGATTGCCTGTTCACTCAACGGTTGCCACTGAACCGTGTCTTGCGCGCTCTTTGACGCAGTGAAGCCGAAATGCGGCAGGAGTAACGTCGCCAGCCAGATAGCCGATCCCAGCATCATCAGACCGAGGATCCTGCGCAGGACATTCATCCAGCGCCCGGGGCGCGGTAAACGTAGCGCAAGCCCTGGTCGTATCGCGACCAGTAGCCACGGCGCGCTCATTCCCAGGCCAAGCGCAAGGAACAGCCCCCACAGCGTCGGCAGCGACGCCGTGAGCGCCACCGCGACCGCCGTACCCAGAAACGGCGCGCTACAAGGCGTCGCCAGCAGCGTGGCGAATGCCCCCTGCCAGAAATGTCCCGACATACCGTTACCGCCGTAAGTGGCCAGTTTCGTGGTCATAGATGAGGGAAGCCTGAACTCAAAAAGCCCGAACAGGCTGGCGCTAAACAACAACATCACCAGCGCCATAAAACCAATAAACCATGCATTCTGGAACTGAACTCCCCAGGCCAGCGCATGGTTTGACAGGCGAAGGAGGGTCATAAACGCCGCCAGCGCCATAAATGACGCAATGATACCGGCGACCGAAGCCAAAAATTGTCGCCTGATGTGAGAGCGGCTTTTTTCCTCTACCAATAAAATAGAGCCAAGTTTCATGCCCAGAACCGGCAGTACGCAGGGCATTAAATTAAGAATCAGTCCGCCGATTAGCGCCATCATTACAACTTGCCAGAAAGGTAGCGCCGCATTGTCCGGCGTTTGCGCTGGCGCAGCGCCAATGGTTTGCGTGCTCTCCTGGGCGATAGCGCCATCGGCTAACACGAGGGTCAGCGATTTGTCGCGCAAATCGGGCGCCTTTTCGCCCCAACTGTCCGCCACCGGCACCGTCGCCTGTAACCTGTCGCCCTCTACGCGCAGGCGAGGCTTCGCAAAATCGACGTCATCTATGGTGTCAAGATAGAGCCCGGGCGATGACCAGCCCGCCGCTCGCGTAGCAGTGACCACCAGTTCTCCCGGGCGATAGCCGACGTCAAGCGAGTCCGTTAGTCCACTGCGGAGCGGAACTTTACCCATCGCCCGCGCATAGTCATGGGCAAAATCGGCATTCTGCACAGTGGGCGTCACGGAAAAGGGGTAATCGGTCAACAGACAAACATTGCTGCAGGTTGATAACGTCAACACACCGCGCAAGGTCGCGGGCGGCGTACCGCGCACGATCATCGGAAAGGTCACCTCGTCGTGATATCCCTGGGTGGTGATATTCGCCACATCAAAGCGCGAGGGGGTTGGCCAGAACCAGCTTACCTCAGGCATGTCGCCTTTCCAGGCGATAGAGGGCGCCACGCCCCCTTCCCCCGGCGCGCGCCAGTAGGTTTTCCAGCCGTTTTCCAGTTTGACATCCAGCAACAGCCGGGTCTCACCGTTAGCGGACGTATCGGCACGTAGCCGTATGCTGGCATGGTCGTTATCGGGCGAACGCAGCCAGCCGCTTTCCGCCGCCCAGGAGACGGGCAGCCAAAGCCATAACAGGCAGAACAGTATCCGCCTGAACAAAATCATCATATTTTTTCTCCGTGAATGAGTAATTAACCGTTAGTAATAACCGGTCTGTCATTCACGGAAGACACAAAATCGTAGATGTACCCGTAATGTGGGCGGCGAAATAGCCCGTGGAGGCGAAAACGGCAGGCGCATGACCCGGACAGGCGCCAGTAAGGAAAGCAGCAGACAAAGCGCAAGGATAGCGCCTTCAAAGAGTACCGGAGGCGCCGCCAGCAGCGACTTGGCGCTTAATTCGCAGGGAGTGACCGGCGAACCGTCATCTGTCGAGGAGGGAGCGCTGACCACCGCAGCAGAGGCCGTCGCCTGCATCTGCAAGGCGTGCAGGCCCGCCATGCGTTGCGCGGTACAAACCATTACCACGATACATGCAAGGCAAAGAAACCACCAGCCCATCCGTTGTTGTTTCGCCATTGCGCCCTCACTGTTTAACGCGAGTTATCTTAGCCACTGGCGCGGTTTTGGCAACCTTTCCCCTGTAAAGTTATGTCGGCGCGCTGCGCAACCTTCTGATAGTCGAACAACGTAATTTATTCTTACTAATGATATAACTGGTGTTTTCATACGCACTTTTCAGGTTTACCCTACACTTAGTGGAGAAACCTTTTTGGGGTCCCTTCTGTATGTATTGATTTAGCGAGATGATGCTATGGAACTTAAGGATTATTACGCCATTATGGGCGTGAAACCGACGGACGATCTCAAGACGATTAAGACCGCCTATCGCCGACTGGCCCGCAAGTACCATCCTGATGTCAGCAAAGAACCCGATGCCGAAGCCCGTTTCAAAGAGGTTGCTGAAGCATGGGAAGTGCTGAGTGATGAGCAACGGCGCGCCGAGTATGACCAGTTATGGCAACACCGTAACGATCCACAATTTAATCGCCAGTTCCAGCAACACGAAGGCCAGCCGTATAACGCCGAAGATTTTGATGATATTTTCTCGTCTATTTTTGGTCAGCACGGTCGCCATTCGCACCACCGCCACGCCGCACGCGGTCATGATATCGAAATTGAAGTGGCGGTATTCCTGGAAGAAACGCTGGAAGAGCACCAGCGTACGATTAGCTATTCCGTCCCCGTTTATAACGCGTTCGGCCTGGTGGAGCGGGAAATTCCCAAAACATTGAATGTGAAGATCCCGGCTGGCGTCAGCAACGGGCAACGAATCAGACTGAAAGGCCAGGGCACGCCGGGGGAAAACGGCGGACCTAATGGCGATTTATGGCTCGTTATCCATATTGCCCCGCATCCGCTCTTTGATATCGTCAATCAGGATCTGGAAGTCGTCCTTCCGCTTGCCCCATGGGAGGCGGCGCTCGGCGCTAAGGTGTCTGTGCCAACGCTTAAAGAGCGTATTTTGCTGACCATTCCCCCCGGCAGCCAGGCTGGTCAGCGGCTGCGTATCAAAGGAAAAGGATTAGCCAGTAAAAAGCACACTGGCGATCTCTACGCCATCATCAAAATCGTTATGCCGCCGAAACCTGACGAGAAAACAGCTGCCCTGTGGCAACAACTGGCGGACACGCAGTCGTCCTTTGACCCACGCCAGCAATGGGGGAAAGCATAATGGCTAACATCACTGTCACCTTTACCATCACCGAATTTTGTTTGCACACCGGCGTGACGGAAGAGGAGCTAAACGAAATCGTCGGACTTGGCGTAATTGAGCCTTACGAAGACGATAACGCCGACTGGCAATTCGACGATCGCGCAGCGAGCGTGGTACAACGCGCGTTACGCTTACGCGAGGAGCTGGCGCTCGACTGGCCTGGGATCGCGGTCGCGTTAACGCTGCTGGAAGAGAATTCGCGGCTGCGCGAAGAAAACCGGTTACTGCTGCAACGCCTTTCTCGCTTTATCTCGCATCCCTAATCCACGATAAAGGCAATAAACCGAGGGTGGGCTTTCTGCCCACCCCGGATTTATACGCACCCGGTATAATACCAGAATGCCTCTGACATACTTCCCCCAACGGAAGAAATATAGCCTTTCACCGCGCACAACCCGATCAACGAACCGCCAATGTCAGCCATTAATGCGCCATTGCGAAGATCATCGTTTAAATAAAGACCGGCCACAAGTTCACATTTTTTAGATACGTCGGTTATTTTTACACGTTAGCGATCATTTATTGCCTGAAGAATATATTCTTTCACTGTTTTGTACTCTCTGGTTGATACGTACCTTCTCCCTGTCAATGCCGGGTAAAATGTACCGCTGCGCTTACAGGTTGCGGTATTTATAAATAAGAAATACAACAGTCACTTACAGTTTAATAATTGAGCGTTATAACATCCACTACCGCCCAATATTTACACCACGTATAAAATACAAAAATGTAATAGAATGTAAACAAAATAAGAGCATAAAATAAATAACTTATTAAAAAATCAATATAAATAGAGTGGTCAATAAAAAACGATCGTTTTCAACGAGTTATGTTTCTCAGATTTTCATCTATCCTGAATAGGCTTGCGGAAAATGTAATTTACACCATTGACTATTTCACTTAAAAGGTTTCTGTAATGGAATGGAAGGTCGTTGATACCGTTATAAGTCCCTCTACCGGAGTATTGTTCTCATGCATACATAGCCTAAAAAATCTTAGATTGACCTTATGGTATCAGGCAGATGTTTACATGCCTCCAGGTAGCATTATCATCCCCTTTAATAAGGGGGTCTTAATAAACGATAAACTTTATCCCGTTACTGTTTACAACGTTACCAGGTTTAATCCTGTTCTATGGAAATCGCTTAAAGAAAATAGCCACTGTCCTGGTAACTGCAATCCTAAACCAGAAGCCTGCAGTTATCCTTTTGAGTGTCTGGTATCCGTTTGTCCATTTGGTTTAACCAGAAATATTAAAATAGATAATAAGAAAGTTTAGGAAATAAAATATGCATTAGCCATACTACTGATTAAGTGTATTCGCGCACGTTTGCAGTATTTTGCAGTTAAATATGTTTGATATAAAAATTGTACAGTTCGGATATTTTTTGATTCGTTTAATCTAACCTTCACTTTGGCAACGAGGAGCCGGTACAGAGGATATTACTGATGGCCGGCAGACAAAGAAACGCATTGCTTTTAACACTGTATAAATTCCATCCGTGACATTCTTATTTCGTGATATTTCACCAGAGCAATCATCTTACCTTTATTGTGCATAAAAATCAGCAAGTAGTGTTTAGAAAAAATAATGTTTTATACCCAAAATAATTCGAGTTGCTTAAAGGCGGCAAGGGAGTGAGTCCCCAGGAGCATA
>NZ_JBKFPH010000048.1:0-18335 GCF_046567715.1 Salmonella sp. 741265116_PST
GACCGGCTGTTTGTGTGAAGTGATTCACATCCGCCGTGTCGATGGAGGCGCATTATAGGGAGTTCTCTGCTGACCGCAATAGAAAAATTGCAGAAAAATGACTGTTTGCTGCATTCCCCAGCAAAACCCCTGGTTATACCCATTTACGCACAGACTTATCCACAAAATGCGCGTTCATTTCCTGGATCTTCTCACTCTGCAAACGATCTTTCAGGGATAAAAGCGGGTCCAGAATTTAAAAAGAAAAATTCGCGAGCGTTGCGCAAACGTTTTCGTTACAATGTCGCCGCAAAATGAGAATGCCCCATAAGGGGCGTTAGCTGAGTTTTTCACGAAAAATTCAGCTAACGCTCTCTGTAATCGTCAAATCCAGGGGATTTACCATGCAACAACGTCGTCCAGTCCGCCGCGCTCTGCTCAGTGTTTCTGACAAGGCCGGTATCATCGAATTCGCCCAGGCACTTTCCGCACGCGGTGTGGAGCTGCTGTCTACGGGGGGCACCGCCCGCCTGTTAGCAGAAAAAGGCCTGCCGGTGACCGAAGTTTCCGATTACACCGGTTTCCCGGAAATGATGGATGGACGCGTGAAGACCCTGCATCCGAAAGTCCACGGCGGCATCCTCGGTCGTCGCGGCCAGGACGATGCCATTATGGAGCAGCACCACATCGCCCCTATCGATATGGTGGTCGTTAACCTGTATCCGTTCGCCGAGACCGTGGCACGCGAAGGTTGCTCGCTGGAAGATGCGGTAGAGAACATTGATATCGGTGGCCCGACGATGGTGCGTTCCGCTGCCAAGAACCATAAAGACGTGGCAATCGTTGTGAAGAGCAGCGACTACGACGCCATTATTAAAGAGATGGATGCCAACGAAGGTTCACTGACCCTCGACACCCGCTTCGATCTCGCGATTAAAGCCTTCGAACACACCGCCGCCTACGACAGCATGATTGCCAACTACTTCGGCAGCATGGTTCCGGCCTACCACGGTGAAAGCAAAGAAGCCGCCGGTCGCTTCCCGCGTACGCTGAACCTGAACTTCATTAAGAAGCAGGACATGCGCTACGGCGAGAACAGCCACCAGCAGGCTGCCTTCTATATAGAAGAGAATGTCAAAGAAGCGTCCGTTGCTACCGCGCAGCAGGTGCAGGGCAAAGCGCTTTCCTACAACAACATCGCTGATACCGACGCGGCGCTGGAGTGTGTGAAAGAGTTCAACGAGCCAGCCTGCGTAATCGTCAAGCACGCTAACCCGTGCGGCGTGGCGGTAAGTACCTCGATTCTCGACGCTTACGATCGCGCCTATAAAACCGACCCGACCTCCGCGTTCGGCGGCATCATCGCCTTTAACCGCGAGCTGGATGCTGAAACCGCGCAGGCCATCATCTCCCGCCAGTTTGTCGAAGTGATCATCGCACCATCTGCGACCGAAGAAGCGCTGAAGATCACTGCCGCTAAACAGAACGTTCGCGTCCTGACCTGTGGCCAGTGGGCACAGCGCGTACCGGGCCTCGACTTTAAACGCGTTAACGGCGGCCTGCTGGTTCAGGATCGTGACCTGGGTATGGTGAGCGAAGCTGAACTGCGCGTGGTCTCTAAACGCCAGCCGACTGAGCAGGAACTGCGCGATGCGCTGTTCTGCTGGAAAGTGGCAAAGTTCGTGAAATCCAACGCCATTGTGTATGCCAAAGAGAACATGACCATCGGCATAGGCGCAGGCCAGATGAGCCGCGTGTACTCCGCCAAAATCGCCGGGATTAAAGCGGCTGACGAAGGTCTGGAAGTGAAAGGCTCCGCGATGGCCTCTGACGCCTTCTTCCCGTTCCGTGACGGTATTGATGCCGCTGCCGCTGTCGGCGTGAGTTGCGTGATCCAGCCTGGCGGTTCTATCCGTGATGATGAAGTGATTGCCGCTGCCGACGAACACGGTATTGCGATGATTTTCACCGACATGCGCCACTTCCGCCATTAATTCAGGGAGCAGACGATGAAAGTTTTAGTCATTGGTAACGGCGGTCGCGAACACGCGCTGGCCTGGAAAGCCGCACAGTCGCCGCTGGTTGATACTGTTTTTGTCGCACCGGGTAACGCCGGCACCGCGCTGGAACCTGCGTTGCAGAACGTGGCTATTGGGGTCACCGATATTCCGGCGCTGCTGAGCTTTGCCCAGAACGAGAAGATTGATCTGACCATCGTCGGCCCGGAAGCGCCGCTGGTGATTGGCGTGGTCGATGCGTTCCGCGCGGCGGGTCTGAAGATCTTTGGCCCAACCGAAGGGGCCGCCCAACTGGAAGGCTCCAAAGCGTTCACCAAAGATTTCCTCGCTCGTCACCAGATTCCGACGGCGGAATACCAGAATTTCACCGAGATTGAGCCAGCCCTGGCTTATCTGCGTGAGAAAGGCGCGCCGATCGTCATCAAGGCCGATGGTCTGGCTGCGGGCAAAGGCGTCATCGTGGCGATGACGCTGGAAGAAGCCGAAGCCGCCGTGCAGGACATGCTGGCAGGCAACGCCTTTGGCGACGCGGGCCACCGTATCGTGATTGAAGAGTTCCTCGACGGCGAAGAAGCGAGCTTTATCGTGATGGTCGACGGCGAGCACGTGCTGCCGATGGCCACCAGCCAGGATCACAAACGCGTAGGCAACGGCGATACCGGCCCGAACACCGGCGGCATGGGAGCTTACTCTCCGGCTCCAGTGGTAACTGATGAAGTGCATCAGCGCACCATGGAACGCATCATCTGGCCAACCGTAAAAGGCATGGCGGCGGAAGGGAATACCTATACCGGGTTCCTGTACGCGGGTCTGATGATCGACAAGCAGGGCAACCCGAAAGTTATCGAGTTCAACTGCCGCTTCGGCGATCCGGAAACCCAGCCGATCATGCTGCGCATGAAGTCGGACCTGGTGGATCTTTGCCTGGCCGCCTGCGACGGCAAGCTGGATGAGAAAACCTCTGAGTGGGATGAACGCGCCTCGTTGGGTGTGGTCATTGCCGCCGGAGGTTATCCGGGCAACTACAACACCGGCGATGAGATCCACGGCCTGCCGCTGGAATCCTCAACTGACGGCAAAGTCTTCCACGCTGGCACTAAGCTCGCCGACGACGATCGCGTGTTGACCAGCGGCGGACGCGTCCTGTGCGCCACCGCGCTGGGCCACACCGTGGCTGAGGCGCAGAAACGCGCTTACGCCCTGATGACCGACATCCGCTGGGACGGCAGCTTCAGCCGTAACGACATCGGCTGGCGCGCCATCGAGCGTGAGCAAAACTAACGGCTGAGTTTAGCCAGCAGCGTCTTACGCGTGATCCCTAACTGACGGGCGGCTTCCGTTTTGTTGCCGCCCGTTTTTTCCAGCGCCGCCAGAATGATCTCTTTTTCCACATCGACCAGCGGTTGGATCTCACCACTGTATTCCATTTTTATCGGCGTCGCGGCAATAGCGAGAGGCAATTCGCGTTCAGAAATGTATTCTCCCGTCAGCAACACCACCGCCCGTTCGATAGCGTTTTCCAGCTCACGGATATTGCCCGGCCAGTCGTAGTGGATCAGCAGATCCATCGCCTGAGGCGTAAACCCCTTCACTGCTTTTCGGTTACGTTCGGCAAAACGCCGCAGAAAATGGTCTGCCAGTAGCGGAATATCTTCCCGACGCTGGCGCAAAGAAGGCATTTCAATCGCCACCACATTCAGGCGGTAATAGAGATCCTGGCGAAAGCGACCGGCACTCACCTCTTCCGCCAGATCGCGGTGGGTAGCGGCAATTAACCGAACATCCACAGATATCGTCTGGTTACTTCCCACGCGTTGCACTTCGCGCTCCTGAATCGCCCGCAGCAAACGTACCTGCATTAACGGCGAGATATCGCCGATTTCATCAAGAAACAATGTCCCGCCGTCAGCTTCGACAAAGCGTCCCTCCCGACGTTTATCCGCCCCGGTAAACGCGCCTTTTTCGTGGCCGAACAGCTCAGACTCCAGCAGCGATTCATTAAGCGCGGCGCAGTTGAGCGTGACCAGCGGTTTATCGCTCCTGGCGCTACAGGCGTGTAGCGCCCGCGCCACCAGCTCTTTACCCGTGCCGGAGTCTCCGTGAATCAATACCGTGGCGTCTGATGGTGCGACCATCGCGATTTCATTCAGTAAATGTTGCATCGCCGGACTGCTGCCAATCATGCCAAATTGCGCAGCCGACGCCGATGGCAATTCAGCGCCCGTTTCCCGCGTATGCGCCAACGCCTTTTCCAGCGTCTCCTGCAGACGGTCAAAATCCAGCGGTTTAATTAAATAGTCGAGCGCGCCGGCTTTCAACGCCTCTACCGCCGTTTCCACGCTGGAGAATGCCGTCATAATCAAAATCGGAATGGCGGGGTTGAGCGCTTTAATCTCCTTCAGCGTGGCGATACCGTCCATCTCCGCCATACGCACATCGCACAGTACCAGATCAAAGACTTTCTCACGCACCTGAGCCAACGCATCATGCCCACTGTAGGCCAGAGCGACGTTATAGCCCCAGCCCCGAAGCAGCGCCTGTAAAATCGTGCAGTGGCTTACATCATCATCCACAACCAGAATATCGATTTTTCCGCGTATCACCCTTGTTAATCCTGTTGTCTCGCTATCACTGGCAACCAGATAGTAAAGACCGCGCCTTTACCCTCAATACTTTTCACCTTAATCGCGCCGCCATGCTGTTCGATGATATTTTGCACCACCGCCAGCCCCAGGCCTGTCCCGTCAGCTTTGGTCGTAAAATAAGGTGTAAAAATCGCCTCCAGCTGATCCGGGGCGATCCCTTTCCCGCTATCGGTAACAGTGATGATAACGCGGTCGGTCCCACTTTCTTTTGCCTCTACGCTAATCGTTCCCTGGCGGCCAATCGCATGAATAGCGTTCAGGTACAAATTCAACAGCACCTGAGTCAGCCTGTCCGGGTCAGCCTGAATACGCTTAAGCGTCTCATTCGCCGTGAACCTCAACTGAATCTCTCTGCTTTGGGCATCCTGACTGACCAGATTCAGGGAGTGAGTAATAATATCATTGAGGTTAACCGTCTGGAGCGTCAGATGCGCGGGCTTTACCAGTTCGAGCAATTCGCTTACCACCCGGTTCAAACGGTCGGCCTCTTTGGCCATCACCTGCGCCAGTTCATGCGACTCGCCGCCGGCAGGTGTGCGCTCGGCAAAGTATTTCGCCAGCCCTTTGATGGACGAGAGCGGGTTACGAATTTCGTGCGCGACGCCCGCCGCAAGATGCCCCATCGCCACCAGCTTTTCTTTACGCTTCATTGTATCAAGCAGTTCTCTGTGCGAACGCTGATAACGCTGATGCCAAAAAAACGCCAGTAACGTTGCCAACAGCACCGTCGCTAACGCAGACAAAACAATCAGCGTATTACGCCACTCTCTTGCCTGGGTCGCGGTCAGCTCGCTGGCGTCAAAGGCAATAAAAATAATTTGTTTCGCTGGTTCGTCGTCATTGGCGCAACGCGCCATGCCGTGGCCCCTCATACCGAAAAGCGGCTGGAACTGGCGGTAAATTTCCAGCGCAGGTACCGTCTCGCCGTTAGCAGCAACGTCGACACGCCGCCAACGCTCCTGCGGCCCTGGGTTTAGTTGAGGCATTTCAGATGTGGAATAGAGCGATTTGCCCACCCTGCCAGGGTTGCTATGAGTGATGATTACCCCCTGCGCATCGGTTACGGCGAACCACAACACGCCTGGCTGACCCGCCATCTCTTCCAGCAATGTCTGCTGTTGCGCGTGATGCATCCGCATACCCATACCTACTCGCGTGCCGGACTCCAGAGCGCGAATGAGTACATTTCCCTTTTCCAGCAGCGTCTGCCTGGCGGCAGCGCTCTCACGGCCATAGTCGCGAATGACCATAATGGAAAATAGCCCCACCAGAATGAAAATCGCCGCAGGTAACAGCCGACTCAACCACGTTGCAGCGGCATCTTTATGTAATCGAATAAAACTCACAGGCTTCCCCGGCTCGTTTTTATTTTCCTTACTTAAGCAGAGATCATGCCATTCTTCGCTCCGCATAACCGCGCATTGTCGCACACCCTTTCGGATACGAGTGGGTAAAAATGACTCGCCAGGCGGATCATGCGAGTCATTTTTACTCGCTTTTTGCCGCCTGAAGCGGGTTAACTCGCTGCCCGACAAGGAATAGTTACCTGGCACGGAAGATGCAAGAGAGAGGATAAGATGAGCAACAGGAGAACGCAAAATGAAACGGAACAATAAATCAGCTATCGCGCTAATCGCCCTCTCTCTTTTGGCCCTGAGCTCCGGTGCCGCCTTCGCCGGGCATCACTGGGGCAACAATGACGGGATGTGGCAACAGGGAGGTAGCCCGTTAACTACGGAACAGCAGGCGACGGCGCAGAAGATTTATGATGATTACTATACGCAGACCAGCGCGCTGCGCCAGCAACTGATATCCAAACGTTATGAATACAACGCGCTACTGACCGCCAGTTCGCCGGATACTGCGAAAATTAACGCGGTTGCCAAAGAGATGGAGTCATTAGGCCAGAAGTTAGATGAGCAACGCGTGAAACGGGATGTCGCGATGGCGCAGGCTGGCATACCACGCGGCGCAGGAATGGGCTATGGCGGTTGCGGCGGCTATGGCGGCGGTTATCATCGCGGCGGCGGTCATATGGGTATGGGAAACTGGTAAAGCATGTTTGCCGAATGGCGGCTTCGCCATTCGGTATTCCATCAAAAGGTTTTCGCTTGCGGCTGCCAGTGACAGAAATCTGAATTCGCCACCAGCAAAAGTTGCGATCCTTCCGGCGCCTCCAGCCATGCTACGCTCACCTCTACCGATGAGTGGTTCTGGCGGCGCTCAATGTGGCTTATTGCCCAGGAATCCAGATCCGGTTTCAGCGTTTCACCTTCACAGGTGGTGACCGTATGGTCGGCGTGCCAGCGTCCCTGGCGTAGTATGACCCGCCCCAGGCGCAAGGCGTCGCTGGTCTGACGGATTTGTTCGGCGCGATAGCGATACAAGGCAATCTGATCGTTGGAAAGCTGCTGCTTCTGCCCCCCGACTTCACGCTGCATAAAACTGAGTTCGCCATGAGCGTCGAAACGCGCGCGAATATGTTCTGGCGGTTTACTGTAAATATTGAGTTCAATAAGCGAAAGCGTATCACCCTGCCAACGATATTCACTGGTCGTCGTGCTGCCGCTATGCCACGGGCTAAAAACAGAAAGCAGATGGACTTCATCGTTCGTATCTTTACGCCAGATACGCACCGCGCCGTGATCGCCGGCAAAGCCGCTGGCAGTAAACGGAGGCGGTGAAGCGTTATGACTGCAGGCAGTCAGCAACAGCGCGCCGGAAAACAGAAACGCGCGACGCCAGACAGACAAAAGGGGCTGACGAGCCCCTTCGATAAAACTGTTCACAGCTACGCGTCTTACTTAACTGCGTCTTTCAGCGCTTTACCAGAAACAAACGCCGGTACGTTAGCGGCGGCGATTTTGATTTCTTTACCGGTCTGTGGGTTACGGCCAGTGCGCTCAGCACGGTGGTTCACTTTGAAGGTACCGAAACCAACCAGTTGTACAGCATCGCCTTCTTTCAGAGACTCAGTAATAGCAGCCAGAGTGGATTCCAGAGCAGCTTTAGCCTGGGTTTTGGACAGTTCTGCTTTGTCTGCAATTACATCAATCAGTTGAGTCTTGTTCATAAGTTATCCTTACAATGTGTTTATCGCTTGCTAAGCATCGAGTGCGACGGAAATGCCAGAAAAGCACTCTCCTGCATACACGCACCGATAGCCACTTTTTTTCGCCTCCCAAATGTAGACCAGACGGGGGGCATAAGGGAAGCCTTATGGCACGACAAATCAGACGTTAAATCACGTTTTCTGGTGTCATTGCTGAAAATTTATACCGATATTGCTCTCACCAGCCTCGCGCAGGTCTGCCCTGAGCCCTTTTATCAGTTCAATATCGCGTTCTTCGCAGTCGGCTAAAAGTCGGAATATTTCCCACTGAATATCCCATTCCTGTTCAACGGCAGGGTTCGTTTTGAGCTCCTCATCGGTCATTTCCCGACCAGCCTGAGTCATTTCCAACATCGCCACCGTAGTAATGGAAGTCTTACTAACCTCAATAGCGTGTTCCAGCGTTTCGCCGCTAAGACGAGAATGCATTAATTCACTTAATGCGACGCAGGCGTCAATCGCCGGGTAAACGCCGTACAGATCATAGTCGTCGGCTGCCGGAATTGCCTCTTCAAACTTCTCCAGTTGACTATCGAAATTGACCTTCGCATCTTTCACCGTCAGGGTTTCCCAGATCAGATCCAGAATGCGACGGTAGATCTGTCCGTCGCCGAATTCCGTCTGCTTGCAAAACATGGCGTAGTTCGGGTACATGCGCTCGCACAAGCAGGCCATAAAAGTAACGTGCTGCCAGCTTTCCAGCCGCTCCAGACGCAAATGAATCGGGTTTTGTAACATGATGGAATCTCGAATCGGAAATTAGCGGCAGTTTACCTGAATCAGCGCTGAATTTCTTGCCAACGAACAAACGCCGGACGCCCGGAAGCGACGGCATCCGCCCAGCGCGTCGGCTCCGGCAGGCGATACCCTTTCATACAGCGCTGTACCCACGCCAGCGCGCTGTCAGTACTGACCCGGTGCCCTGTCGCGATAAACAGCGGATTACAGCGCGCCTTGCTGCGCCATACCCACGCCAGTTGCTCGCCTTTATCCATTAAGGGACTAAGTGCGCCAGGTTCGGCGGAAAGCGGTTCAAATTTACCGCATAGCCGTTTTTTCGCCACGCCGATGGTCGGTACGTCCACCAACAGTCCAAAATGACTGGCGACGCCAAGCCGACGCGGATGCGAAATACCGTGACCGTCCACAAACAGCAAATCGGGCTTTTGCGAGAGCTGTTCCCACGCCGCCAGCAGCGCAGGATATTCACGAAAAGAGAGAAAGCCGGGGATATACGGCATAGTGGTGGCAATACGCGCCACCTTGTACTCTACCAGTTCAAGCGACGGATATTTCAGCAATACCATCGCCGCCCGCGTCACCTCGCCCCCTTGCTCAAAACCGACGTCCGCCCCGCCGATAAACGCTGGCGGATCTTTGTCCAACCGATCTTCGCGGCAAACCGATGAAGCAAGTTCTATCTGTTGAGCACGTAGCGACGCGAGATCCATACTAACTCCTTAGTTGTGATACTGCGCAGAAAGTCGGTGCACTGCCTCCACAAATGCGCCAGCATGTTCTGGCGGCACATCCTGATGGATGCCATGTCCAAGGTTAAAGACGTGCCCTTCTCCCTGACCGAAGCCAGCAAGTATAGTCGCTACCTCGTCTTCGATCCGTGCCGGCGGCGCATACAGCATCGAGGGGTCCATATTGCCCTGCAGCGCCACTTTATGGCCAACGCGACGGCGCGCATCGGCGATATCTGTCGTCCAGTCGAGACCCAGCGCATCGCAGCCGGTTTCCGCCATCGCCTCCAGCCACTGACCGCCACCTTTAGTGAACAGCGTTACCGGCACGCGGCGACCGTCGTTTTCACGCAGCAGGCCATCGACGATTTTATGCATGTAGTAGAGGGAGAACTGCTGGTAATCGCGGCCAGTCAGCACGCCGCCCCAGGTGTCGAAAATCATCACCGACTGCGCGCCCGCTTTGATTTGCGCGTTGAGGTACAGCGTGACGCTTTTCGCCAACTTATCCAGCAGCAGATGCAACGCCTGCGGGTCAGCGTACATCATCTTTTTAATCACCGTGAAGGCTTTGCTACTGCCGCCTTCCACCATGTAAGTCGCCAGCGTCCACGGGCTGCCGGAAAAGCCAATCAGCGGAACCTCGCCTTTTAGTTCGCGGCGAATCGTGCGTACCGCATTCATCACGTAGCCCAGTTCATCCTCCGGATCGGGAATGGGCAGCTTATCGACATCGGCTTTGCAGGTGACAGGAGCCGTAAAGCGCGGGCCTTCCCCGGCTTCAAAATAGAGCCCCAGGCCCATCGCGTCCGGAATCGTCAGGATATCCGAGAAAAGGATCGCCGCATCAAGCGGATAACGGCGCAGCGGCTGTAAAGTGACCTCGCAGGCCAGTTCGGCATTTTTGCACAGCGACATAAAATCGCCCGCCTGAGCGCGAGTGGCTTTGTACTCCGGTAGATAACGGCCCGCCTGGCGCATCATCCACACTGGCGTAACATCAACGGGCTGGCGCAGCAGCGCACGTAGATAACGATCGTTTTTGAGTTCGGTCATTTTTACATTCCTTTAGCGTTGATGCGCCCAGTGTAACATGTCAATCATATTCAGCCCGACACATTGCCACCGTATCTTCGATCAAACGGCGCGCGACGGTGCCCGGCGGCGGCAGTAGCGGCAGATCGTCATAACGATACCAATTTGCTTCCAACAGCTCTTTCGGGTCGATGACGATATCGCCGCTGTCATACTCCGCCATGAAAGCGGTCATCAGCGACTGCGGGAAAGGCCACGGCTGGGAAGTCACATAGCGCAGATTTTTCACCTTAATGCCGCTCTCCTCCATTACCTCTCGCGCGACCGCCTGTTCTAAGGTTTCGCCGACTTCAACAAACCCAGCCAGTACCGTATGCACGCCGTTACGGTGGCGAACATGTCGGGCAAGTAGAATAGAATCCTCACGGCGAATGGCAACAATAATGCAGGGGGCGATTTGCGGGTAGTAACGCTCGCGGCAATGGCTGCACAGCATCGCCCATTCGGTTTTACTCGGGTGCATAGGGTGCCCGCAATAGCCGCAAAATTTATGCGATCGGTAAAACTCCGCCAACTGTACGCCACGTCCCGCCAGTTGGAACAACCCGGCATCCTGATCGATAACCTGGCGAACCGATCCCATATCATGGCGTCGATGCTGTAACACCAGCCAGACGGGCTCGCCTTGCCATTCACCTATCCGGAGTGCGCGCTGCCCCACAAGATCGAAATTTGCCGCCAGCCCGTGTGGTAATTCCCCATACGGCAACCATAATTTTTGTTCATGGCTGACGATCCACCAGCCACTCTCTAATTTTTCAATTATACGATCCATAGCTCTTGCACTACCTTTGCTTCACTGGCATGTTGTTAACATTATTTTTACATTCATGGCGAGCAGCCTTTATCTAACTTGCGGAGACAATCATGCTAAACCAGCTGGAAACCCTGACGGAGCGCGTTGGCGGAAGCAACAAACTGGTCGATCGCTGGCTGGATGTACGTAAGCACCTGCTCGTGGCTTACTACAACCTGGTTGGCATTAAGCCTGGCAAAGAATCGTACATGCGGCTGAATGAAAAAGCGCTGAATGATTTTTGTCAGAGCCTGGTCGATTACCTTTCCGCCGGGCACTTCAGTATTTATGAACGTATTCTCCATAAATTGGAAGGAAACGGTCAGCTTTTACATGCGGCAAAAATCTGGCCGCTGCTGGAAGATAATACGCAGCGCATTATGGGTTATTACGACACCAGCCTGGAAACTGCCATCGATCACGATAATTGTCTCGAATTTCAACAAGCTCTGTCAGATATCGGCGAAGCGCTGGAAGCCCGCTTTGTGCTGGAAGACAAGCTGATTATGCTGGTGTTTGACGCGATGCACGACGGCGCCAGAGTCAAACGTCCTGCTTGAGTTCTGCGCGAGTAACGGGTAGTTTACTTCAGCCCCCTCTTCGGAGGGGCGGTTATCTTGTCGGAGTGCTAATTTTCCACAAAAGCGTTCGTGATGCGTCAAGGCGGCAAGTCGGTGAATCTCCAGGAGCTTACATAAGTAAGTGACTGGAGTGAGCGGACGAAGCCAACGAAGAGGCAGCGCGAAGGATGAAGTGGAAAAGGCTGAGACCGTTAATTCGGGATCCGCGGAACCTGATCAGGTTAATACCTGCGAAGGGAACAAGAGTAATTCTGCTTTATGCTGCTGCCTTTACGGGCGGCGCACATCCATTACTCCATCCGTCGTCTGACAAGCCACGTCCTTAATTTTTTGGAATGAGCTATGTCTACAACAACGTTAACCCGCCGCGAGCAGCGCGCTAAAGCTCAGCATTTTATCGATACGCTGGAAGGCACCGCGTTTCCCAACTCGAAACGCATCTACGTGACCGGTTCGCAGCATGATATTCGCGTACCGATGCGCGAAATTCAACTTAGCCCGACGCTCATCGGCGGCAGTAAAGACAACCCGCAGTTTGAAGAGAACGAACCCGTGCCGGTGTACGACACCTCCGGTCCCTATGGCGATCCTGAGGTGGCGATTAACGTCCAGCAGGGTCTGGCAAAACTGCGCCAGCCATGGATTGACGCACGTAACGATAGCGAAGAATTAGACGACCGTAGCTCGGCTTATACCAGAGAACGTCTGGCCGACGATGGCCTGGACGATCTGCGTTTTACCGGCCTGCTGACGCCAAAACGCGCTAAAGCCGGACACCGCGTGACGCAACTTCATTATGCCCGCCAGGGGATCGTCACTCCCGAAATGGAGTTCATCGCCATCCGTGAAAACATGGGCCGGGAGCGTATCCGCAGTGAAGTACTGCGCCACCAGCATCCGGGGATGAACTTTGGCGCGCGCCTGCCGGAAAACATTACGCCGGAATTCGTACGTGATGAAGTGACTGCGGGCCGCGCGATTATTCCTGCCAACATCAACCACCCGGAATCGGAGCCGATGATTATTGGCCGCAACTTCCTGGTCAAAGTGAATGCCAACATCGGCAACTCGGCAGTCACCTCCTCCATCGAAGAAGAGGTGGAGAAGCTGGTGTGGTCAACCCGCTGGGGCGCGGATACGGTAATGGATCTCTCCACCGGTCGCTATATTCACGAAACCCGTGAGTGGATCCTGCGTAACAGCCCGGTACCGATCGGCACCGTCCCGATCTACCAGGCGCTGGAGAAGGTCAACGGGATCGCCGAAGATCTTACCTGGGAAGCGTTCCGCGACACGCTGCTGGAGCAGGCCGAACAAGGGGTAGACTATTTCACTATTCACGCTGGCGTACTACTGCGCTACGTGCCGATGACCGCCAAACGTCTGACCGGGATTGTCTCACGCGGCGGGTCAATCATGGCGAAATGGTGTCTCTCCCATCACAAAGAGAACTTCCTGTTCGAACATTTCCGCGAGATTTGCGAAATCTGCGCCGCCTACGACGTTTCCCTGTCGCTGGGCGACGGCCTGCGCCCCGGCTCCATTCAGGACGCCAACGACGACGCGCAGTTTGCCGAACTGCATACGCTGGGCGAGCTGACCAAAATCGCCTGGGAATACGACGTGCAGGTGATGATTGAAGGCCCGGGCCACGTGCCGATGCAGATGATTCAGCGCAACATGACCGAAGAGCTGGAGAGCTGCCACGAAGCGCCGTTCTACACCTTAGGGCCGTTGACCACCGATATCGCGCCGGGCTATGACCACTTCACCTCCGGCATTGGCGCCGCGATGATCGGCTGGTTTGGCTGCGCGATGCTGTGTTACGTGACGCCGAAAGAGCATCTCGGCCTGCCGAACAAAGAAGATGTGAAGCAGGGGCTGATCACCTACAAAATCGCCGCCCACGCCGCGGATTTAGCCAAAGGGCATCCGGGCGCGCAGATCCGCGATAACGCGATGTCGAAAGCGCGCTTCGAATTCCGCTGGGAAGATCAGTTTAACCTCGCGCTCGACCCGTTCACCGCCCGCGCTTATCACGATGAAACCCTGCCACAGGAGTCCGGTAAGGTTGCCCACTTCTGTTCCATGTGCGGGCCGAAGTTCTGCTCGATGAAAATCAGCCAGGAAGTCCGCGATTACGCCGCCGCGCAAGCCATTGAAGTCGGCATGGCGGATATGTCGGAAAACTTCCGCGCCAAAGGTGGCGAAATTTATCTCAAGCGGGAGGAAGTCTGATGTATCAGCCTGATTTCCCGACCGTGCCGTTCCGCCTCGGGCTTTACCCGGTGGTGGACAGCGTTGCATGGATTGAGCGCCTGCTGGAGGCGGGCGTGCGCACGATCCAGTTGCGTATCAAAGATAAGCGCGATGAAGAGGTAGAAGCGGATGTTATTGCCGCCATCGCGCTGGGGCGTCGTTATGACGCCCGGCTGTTTATCAACGATTACTGGCGTCTGGCAATTAAGCACCGCGCTTACGGCGTGCATCTGGGCCAGGAAGACCTTGAAACCACCGACCTGAAAGCGATTCAGGCGGCGGGCTTACGCCTGGGCGTATCGACCCACGATGATATGGAGATAGACGTGGCGCTGGCCGCTAAGCCTTCTTATATCGCGCTGGGTCATGTCTTCCCCACGCAAACCAAGCAGATGCCTTCCGCCCCGCAGGGGCTGGCGCAGCTGGCCAGTCATATTGAACGTCTGGCGGATTACCCGACCGTCGCGATCGGCGGCATCAGCCTTGAACGCGCTCCGGCGGTACTGGCGACCGGCGTCGGCAGTATTGCCGTGGTCAGCGCCATTACTCAGGCTGCCGACTGGCGCGCCGCTACCGCGCAGTTACTGGCAATCGCGGGAGTGGGCGATGAATGACCGCGATTTTATGCGCTACAGTCGGCAAATCCTGCTCGGCGATATCGCCATTGAAGGCCAGCAAAAGCTGCTCAATAGCCATGTATTGATTGTCGGCTTAGGCGGATTGGGTTCGCCTGCCGCGCTGTATCTGGCGGGAGCAGGCATCGGCACACTGACGCTGGCGGATGATGACGATGTTCACTTGAGCAATCTCCAGCGGCAAATTCTGTTCACCACCGATGATATCGCCCACCCGAAGGCGCAGGCGGCAAAGCTACGGCTGGCGCAGCTCAACCCCGGTAGCGAGCTGATCGTATTGCAACAACGTCTGACTGGCGATGTGCTTAAAAACGCGGTAGCACACGCCGACGTGGTGCTCGACTGTACCGATAACATGGCCACGCGCCAGGAAATTAACGCCGCCTGCGTGGCGCTCAACACTCCGTTAATTTCCGCCAGCGCCGTCGGCTTCGGTGGCCAGCTAATGGTCCTCACACCACCGTGGGAACAAGGCTGTTACCGCTGCCTGTGGCCGGACGATGTCGAGCCTGAACGCAACTGCCGTACCGCCGGTATCGTCGGACCGGTTGTTGGCGTGATGGGCACCTTGCAGGCGCTGGAGGCAATCAAATTACTCAGCGGGATGGAAACGCCGAGCGGCGAGCTACGCCTCTTTGACGGTAAAACCAGCCAGTGGCGCAGCCTGGCGCTGCGTCGTGCCAGCGGCTGTCCGGTCTGCGGAGGGCAACATGCAGATTCAGTTCAATGATGAACCGATGCAGTGCGCCGAAGGGCAAACCGTCAGCAGCCTGCTCGCTACGCTTAATCAGCTTAAACCGGGCGCGGCGCTGGCGCTCAATCAGCAGATCCTGCCGTGCGAGCAGTGGCAGCAGCAAATCGTGCAGGAAGGCGACCAGATCCTGCTTTTTCAGGTTATTGCAGGAGGTTGATATGTTACGTATTGCCGACAAAACGTTTGATTCACATCTGTTCACCGGTACCGGGAAGTTTGCCTCATCGCAACTGATGGTCGAGGCAATTCGCGCTTCCGGCAGCCAGTTGGTGACGCTGGCGATGAAGCGCGTGGATTTACGTCAGCACAACGACGCTATCCTCACGCCGCTCATTGAAGCGGGCGTCACGCTGCTGCCCAATACCTCCGGGGCGAAAACCGCTGAAGAGGCGATCTTCGCCGCCCAACTGACGCGCGAAGCGCTGGGCACTCACTGGCTGAAATTAGAAATCCATCCGGACGCCCGCTGGCTGTTGCCAGACCCGATTGAAACGTTGAAAGCCGCCGAGGCGCTGGTGAAACAGGGCTTCGTGGTGCTGCCCTACTGCGGCGCGGATCCGGTGTTATGCAAGCGGCTGGAAGAGGTCGGCTGCGCGGCGGTGATGCCGCTCGGCGCGCCTATCGGTTCGAATCAGGGGCTGGAAACCAAAGCGATGCTGGAGATTATTATCCAGCAGTCCACCGTGCCGGTGGTGGTTGATGCGGGCATCGGCGTCCCCAGCCACGCCACTCAGGCGCTGGAAATGGGCGCCGACGCGGTGCTGGTCAATACGGCAATCGCGGTAGCCGACAGCCCGGTGATGATGGCAACCGCTTTCCGTCTGGCTGTAGAAGCGGGAGTACTGGCGCGTCAGGCGGTGCCGGGTAATCGTAGCCCCTACGCCAGCGCCACCAGCCCGCTCACCGGATTTCTGGAGGCGTTAGCATGAAAACCTTCACTGACCGTTGGCGGCAACTGGAGTGGGACGATATTCGCCTGCGCATCAACGGTAAAACCGCCGCCGACGTAGAGCGAGCTCTTAACGCTCCACAGCTAAGTCGTGACGACCTGATGGCGCTGCTCTCCCCCGCCGCCGCCGATTATCTGGAACCGATGGCGCAGCGGGCACAAAAGCTGACCCGACAACGCTTTGGCAATACCGTCAGCTTTTACGTGCCGCTTTATCTCTCAAACCTCTGTGCCAACGACTGTACCTACTGCGGTTTTTCGATGAGCAACCGCATTAAGCGTAAAACGCTGGATGAGGTGGATATTCAAAGGGAGTGCGATGCTATCCGTAAACTGGGCTTTGAGCATCTGTTGCTGGTGACTGGCGAACATCAGGCCAAAGTAGGAATGGACTATTTTCGCCGTCATTTACCCGCCATCCGCCGTCAATTTTCATCATTACAGATGGAAGTCCAGCCGCTGGCGACCGAGGAGTATGCCGAACTGAAAACGCTCGGACTTGATGGCGTGATGGTTTATCAGGAGACTTATCATGAGACAATCTATGCACAGCATCACCTGAAGGGAAAGAAACAGGACTTTTTCTGGCGGCTGGAAACGCCGGATCGGTTAGGCCGGGCAGGTATCGACAAAATCGGTCTTGGCGCGCTAATTGGTCTGTCGGACAACTGGCGGGTGGATTGCTATATGGTAGCTGAACATGTGCTGTGGATGCAGAAACAGTACTGGCAGAGTCGCTACTCTGTTTCCTTCCCGCGTCTGCGCCCGTGTACTGGCGGTGTGGAACCCGCATCTGTGATGGATGAAAAGCAACTGGTGCAAACGATTTGCGCTTTCCGGTTATTGGTGCCGGAAATTGAATTATCACTCTCCACCCGCGAATCGCCGTGGTTCCGTGACCATGTGATTCCTCTGGCAATCAACAACGTCAGCGCCTTCTCAAAAACCCAGCCCGGCGGCTACGCTGACGATCATCCTGAACTGGAGCAGTTTTCTCCCCACGATGCCCGTCGGCCTGAAACCGTAGCAAGCGCGTTAAGCGCGCAAGGGTTACAGCCCGTGTGGAAAGACTGGGACAGTTGGCTGGGGCGCGCTTCGCAAATGCGGTGAACCCGTATGTAAACGCATTAATATTTCACGAACGAGTACGTAATGTGAAAAATGGGAGATGGTTATCGATCTCCCGTTTTTTTATGTCCGTTCTGAACAGCACTGCGATTTTAAAGTTTCGTTGTAGTAGAGAAAACTGAGCAACAAATATTTTTCGCCGAAACTTGATAATTTATGCCAATATTTTATGTATTCAATAGCATGATTATTGCCATTTCCACTACGACACATGCCTCGCCCATGAACTTTGCGTAAACTGACTGGTATTCAGTATAATGTTATTATGCTTAAACTCAATAAAATCGCAAAAAGAATTATAATTTTCATTTAAAGAATAATTAAAATGTTTTCTAATTCCATTACATACACCATCAGAATAGGGATCAGCATCAAATTTAGTATGCATTATTTCCAATCCAGCAAGTAAAGCCGGGTGGTTATTGCGATCAACAGCTATTATCCCGTTTTCCATAGAAGCACGGCCATCTATCCTTTCTACATGAACAGCGATTCCATCCGGAATATATATGCCCCCCAGTTTTTCCGTGATAATCATATCAGCATCGAGATATATACACCCACTATTTGTTGATAAATCATAACGCCCAACCTTATCCGCCTCCAAAAATAACTGACCAGCCTTTAACATAGCCATATTCCTGTAAAAATCAAACCATCCATGGCCTTTATCCAGTAAGTAAGATTTAATTAATGAATCATTACCCTCTTGAATATCACTCAATTCTTTTTTCAATAGCTGCAGTAAATGACAATCCCTTTTTTCTTCTGGCATGGACTCTTGCTTAGAAATATTTTCCATATAAATTTCTGATAATTTTTTATCGTACATGCTAAAGTCAATATCATTTCTATACCCGTGATCATTGAAGATGCTTGATTTTTCGGCAACAGGAGATCATGCTGCTCACCATG
>NZ_JBKFPH010000049.1:0-16864 GCF_046567715.1 Salmonella sp. 741265116_PST
CGATAAGCCAGCGCGCTGTCGACCAGCTCCTGCATCGCCTGCAGATAAAAATCCTCTCCCGGATCGCCAGCGCGGCCACCGCTGTAGTTATCCAGACCAATATGAATTTTGCCGTCGAGGAAGGTCCCGACGGTCAATACCACCGCTTTGGCGCGGAATTTGAGTCCCATTTGGGTCACGGCGCCGACAACGCGATCGTTTTCGACAATCAGATCTTCAACCGCCTGCTGGAAGATCATCAGATTCGGCTGGTTCTCCAGCGCGGTTCGAACCGCCTGGCGATAAAGCACACGATCCGCCTGAGCACGGGTGGCGCGAACCGCCGGACCTTTGCTGGCGTTTAGTATCCTAAACTGAATACCTGCCTGATCGATCGCTTTCGCCATCAGACCGCCGAGCGCGTCCACCTCTTTTACCAGATGTCCCTTTCCAATACCGCCGATCGCCGGGTTGCAGCTCATCTGTCCCAACGTGTCAATATTGTGTGTCAAAAGCAGAGTCTGTTGACCCATACGCGCTGCGGCCATCGCGGCCTCAGTGCCTGCATGACCCCCGCCAATAATAATGACGTCAAAAGGATCCTGATAAAACATGGTAATTGCCTCGCATAACGCGGTGTGAAAATGGATTGAAACCCAGGCGGTGGATTCTACTCAACTTTAGCCGATGGAGAAAGCCCCGGGATCCGGGCTATTAAAAAGAAGATCTTTTTATTTAGAGATCTGTTCTATTGTGATCTCTTATTAGGATCGCACCAGGCTGTGGATAACCCGGATCCTGTAATAAAGATCAATGCGTTGGAAAGGATCACTAGCTGTGAATGATCGGTGATCGTGGCCCGTATAAGCTGGGATCAAAACGGGTACTTATACACAACTCAAAAAGTGAACAACGGTTATTCTTTGGATAACTACCGGTTGATCCAAGCTTTCCACCAGATTTATCCACAATGGATCGCACGATCTTTACACTTATTTGAGTAAATTAATCCAGGATCCGAGCCAAATCTCCGCTGGATCTTCCGGAATCTCATGTTCAAGAATGTTGATCTTCAGTGTTTCCCCAACCTGTTTTGCGCCAGCGCCTTTCAGTTCCGCTTCTATTTTCTCAATCGCGCCGCAAAACGTGTCGTATTCTCGACTGCCAATGCCAATTGCGCCGAAACGTACCGCGGAAAGATCGGGTTTCTGCGTCTGAAGGTCTTCATAGAAAGGGGTCAGGTTGTCCGGAATGTCTCCGGCGCCGTGCGTTGAGCTGATTATCAGCCAGATCCCGGAAGTTGACAGATCCTCTAATAGCGGACCGTGCACCGTTTCGGTTGAAAAACCGGCAGCTTCCAGCTTTTCCGCCAGATGTTCCGCGACGTATTCAGCGCCGCCCAGGGTGCTGCCGCTGATAAGAGTAATGTCTGCCATTGATCGCTCGCTCAGGTAAAGAGGCTGCATTGTACTCTGTGAACGAGCTGGGATCTACCTGTGGAAAAATGTGGGATTAAAAAAGCCGATCATGGCTTGATGGTGCGCATGATCGGGTTCTGCAAGACGATCAGTGTCTCAGTGGACTGAATTTCATCAATTGTTTGGATCTTGTTGATAAGTACGTGCTGAAGCGCGTCGATTGATTTGCACATCACTTTTATAAAGATGCTGTAGTGACCGGTGGTGTAATACGCTTCCGTCACCTCATCCAGGCTTTCCAGCCGGGCCAGTGCGGAGGGATAGTCTTTGGCGCTTTTGAGGATGATGCCAATAAAGCAGCCCACATCGTAGCCCAGTTGTTTAGGGCTGACGTCAATCCGTGCGCCCGTAATGATCCCGGCCTGCTTCATTTTCTCGACGCGAACGTGAATGGTTCCAGGGCTAACGCCAAATTGTTTGGCCAGTTCGGCGTAGGCGGTGCGGGCATTTCCCATTAAGGCGTCAAGGATGCCGCGGTCCAGATTGTCGATCTGATAATTTTCCATCGCTTTTTCTTATGCAGATTAATGATTATCTCTATTTTAGCCATTATTTTTAACGAATCAAAACCGAAGTTAGCTTTTTATCTGTTGATTATTGAATAGTGCTCTCGTTTTGTTGCTTAATCATAGGCAACAGGACGCAGGAGTAAAAAAATGAAAACCGCTTACATTGCCAAACAACGTCAAATTAGCTTCGTGAAATCACATTTCTCTCGCCAGCTGGAGGAGCGTCTGGGTCTGATTGAGGTCCAGGCGCCGATTCTGAGTCGCGTAGGGGATGGTACGCAGGATAATTTGTCCGGCTGTGAAAAAGCGGTGCAGGTAAAAGTGAAAGCGTTGCCTGACGCCCAGTTCGAAGTGGTGCATTCACTGGCGAAGTGGAAACGTCAAACCCTGGGGCAACATGACTTCAGCGCGGGCGAAGGGCTGTACACGCACATGAAAGCCCTTCGCCCCGATGAAGACCGACTCTCTCCGCTCCACTCGGTCTATGTGGATCAGTGGGACTGGGAGCGTGTCATGGGCGATGGCGAGCGCCAATTTTCCACCCTGAAAAGCACAGTAGAGGCTATATGGGCAGGAATTAAGGCGACGGAAGCGGAAGTGCATAAACAGTTTGGTCTGGCGCCGTTCCTGCCGGATCAGATCCATTTTGTTCACAGCCAGGAACTGCTGGCGCGTTTCCCGGATCTGGATGCGAAAGGGCGCGAACGCGCGATCGCCAAAGAACTTGGCGCCGTTTTCCTGGTGGGGATCGGCGGTAAACTGAGCGATGGCCACCGCCATGATGTACGCGCGCCGGATTATGATGACTGGAGCTCCGCATCTGAGCTGGGCTACGCCGGTCTGAACGGCGATATCCTGGTGTGGAACCCGGTGCTGGAAGATGCGTTTGAGCTTTCCTCTATGGGTATCCGCGTAGATGCCGATACGCTGATGCGCCAGCTGGCGTTGACCGGTGATGAAGATCGCCTGCAACTGGAGTGGCATCAGGCGCTGCTGCGCGGCGAAATGCCGCAGACCATCGGCGGCGGGATTGGGCAGTCGCGTCTGACGATGTTGCTGCTGCAATTGCCGCATATTGGTCAGGTACAGTGCGGCGTATGGCCCGCGCAGGTTCGCGAAAGCATTCCTGCTATTTTATAAGCCGTTAGCGCCGCCAGCGTCTCAGCAGGCGGCTTCGCATCCCGGTGTCAAAGCGCCAGATATGATCGAAAATGCGCATGATGCCGGGTTTGCCGTGCGCCGACATCGCCACCGCATGGAATCGATGCTGGTGAAGACGCTGCAACTCTTCCACTTTGCTCACCACGTCATCCGGCAAGCGCTGGGCGATAAAATCCGAAATGACCACCGCATCGGCATCAAACCATTCCCGTCCCTGCATTCTTTCAATAATGGCGCGAAAACAGCTGGCGATATCTGTGCCGCCGCGAAAACGCTGACTTAAAAAGCGGATGGCCTGCTCGATACCTTCCGGGCCGGAGAGTTCATAACGCACAACGTCAGTGGAAAACAGCATAATAAAGCAGCGGCGGTTATCCGCCAGCGCAACGCGCATCAACGCCAGGCAGAACGCTTTTGCGCACTGCTCGTTAAATCCTCCCATCGAGCCTGAAGTATCGACGCAGACAATAAACGGTCCGCGCGGCTGCTCGTCGACATCCTGGTGTACTACCGGCCGTTCGGTCACTTTCTCACGCCACGCTTCGCCATACAGGCGATAGGTGAGGAGCTGTTTTTCCACTAACCGGCGGTAGAATTCATATTCCAGCTCGGTGATGCCGAGCGTCGCCAGCTCTGGCGGCAACAGGCGCAGAATATCATCGCCTTGCTGAATACCGTCAACCTGCTCCGGCACCGTAGCGGGTTCGCGTACCAGTGTACGAAAGGTTTCCATCGGCGCGTCTTTTTTCGGTACCGATTTGGCTTCCCGCGAACGTCCCAGTTGTTCCGCCAGTTGCATTAGCTCCGGCTGGGCGGCGAGAAATTCGCCGTATTTTACGATCAGTTGATAATCACCACGTTTAAGCTGGCCCGCGCTCATATCCCACAGGCGGCCTGCGGCATTATCATTTTCCGCCAGCGTCGGTTCCAGTTGCCCGCTCAGCGTCATCCGTTCCTGAACGTCACTCAGCAACTGCTCGCGCTCTTCTTCCAGTAGTTGCTGGTTTAACGTGGTGGCCTGCACGACCAGACTTAACCGCCAGCGTTGCAAAAAAAGCGTGTGTAGCGCAGGGGTAAAGGTACTGTTGCTCTCCGTCAACTGCTTCGCCTGCGCGGCATACGGTGAATTCAGGCGGTGAAGCAACGCCAGTATTTGCGGCAGTTGCACGATGAACTGTGATGTAGAGAGAAGTTGGCTTTGTTGATAACACATGACCTCTTCCGTGAGTTCCGGCGGAACGCGTGCGTCTTTAAGACGGCTGCGTAGCGCTTCCCGCCAGCGCGGGAGATCGGCGGTCACGGCGTTTTTTAAACGCGGAAACTTTTCAAAGAAAATGACCAGCTGTGGGGAAGCCAGTAGCGCAAGGATCATCTCTTCGACCATTCCCTCTTCGCTGACGGCCAGCATGGCATTTAGCGTATCCAGCGTCAGCATTGTTGCGCCTGGCGGATCTGTTCTCCTACATCCTGCAGGCTGGCCTCAATGCGCCCTAACCAGTCGCTGTGAATAAACAGGCAATGTTGCTGCTCACTGAAGCGGGTATGCTGCTGGCGCCAGTCGTTTTCTAACGTTTCCAACTGCTGTTTGATCTCCGCAGGCATACTGTCTTCAGCCGCTCCCGGTAACGCCAGACGGGTACCTTGTAGACTGATGTCGCGCACCACCAGATGTTGAGTGTTATCGACTTCCATATTCAACGTTTGGGCAAAGCCGATCCCGTTCAGTTTGCCGCGGATCTCGCCGCCTTTGGTCAGCCAAAGTTCCAGCGCGCTGCGGTCAAAGGTAATATGGATTACTTCCATATCATGCAGTTTTAGCGGTTTTTGTAGCAATAACGTCAACGTTGACGCACTGGCTTCCGGCGGTAAAGTGTAATGCGGGCGACGGCTGAACATACCGCCTTCTTTAATGACGGTGAAGGCGGTTTTATCGCTTTGCTGTTGCTGCAACTGGAGGCGGCGCTGGACGATACCGCCGAGGCGAGTCAGCATGGCCTGCTGCTGCCAGGCGTGTCCGGTCATCAATATTTCCAGTTGCTGTTGCATGAGATTCAGACTCTGCGCGTCATACCACAAGCAATCTTTTAGCAGGATAAGGTCAATCGGCGCAACCGCGTCGCGTCCGCTAAAGAAGGCGCTGGCCTGTAACAGGCGGATGGCTTTCTTCCAGCGACGGTCGGAGACATAAGGCGCATTCGGCAAATTATCCAGCTGTTGGCGCAGAGTAAATACCAGCTCAAAGACCGGATCAGGGAGTGAAATCGCGCCGATATCTTTTTGCCACTGTTGATATTCTTCGTCGCTAACCTGTAACGAGGCGGGGACCGGGTTATCGCTCTCATCCTGCTGACTAACCAGCATGGAGCGGAAATTGGCTTTATCCTGAACTTTATCCAGCCACAGGCGAATCAACATTCGGTCGTACAAGGCTTCCAGGCTGCTGTCCGCTTCGGGCAGTTCGTTAGAGGCCGCCACCAGCAGCCGCATCGGAATTTTTTCCTCAAACGCGCCGTTGCGGAAATGGCGTTCGTTAATGGCGGTCAGCAATGTGTTCAGGATAGCGGGCCCGGCTTTCCAGATTTCATCCAGAAAAACAATTTCGGCCTCCGGAAGATAACCGGCGGTCAAACGCTCGTAACGTCCTTCATCTTTCAGCGCCTGAATAGAGAGCGGGCCAAAAACCTCTTCCGGCGTGGAAAAGCGTGTCATCAGATATTCAAACGCGCGGGCGCGCTGGAAAGCAAACTTCAGGCGGCGGGCAATCAGACTCTTGGCGATACCGGGCGGGCCCAACAAAAAGACGCTCTCACCGCTTAACGCCGCCAGTAGGCAAAGGCGTATGGCGTGACTACGTTCATACAGCCCCTTCTCAAGGGCGCTGCTCAGACGGGAAATTCTTTCCGCTAATAAATGTGGGTGAGCCATAATAAAGAGGCGTCCTTTCGACAAATGGATCATGCTAATTGCGAGTATATACCTAAAATAATTCGAGTTGCTTAAAGGCGGCAAGGGAGTGAGTCCCCAGGAGCATAGATAACTATGTGACTGGGGTGAGCGACAAATCTGCCGGGAGCAGATTTGAACGTCGCGTGCGACGGCCCGTCAGGGCGAGGCCCATGGATGGGCCGAGTAATCCGTAGCCAACACATAAGCGACTTGAAGTATGAAGGGTATAGACGTTTCACCACCGGGGCTATAATCGTCTGATGCGCTGTTTATTTTTCTTTGAGCCAGGTTAATCTGGCTTCATTTAGGGGTACGATTTTATGATTAATCGTGCATACTGTGCGCTTTTTTGTGGGCCAAGGGACTAAGCACACATTTCATATCTATACATTCATTCATTCAAACTACATCAAGGCGGCAAAGGAGTGAATCCCCTGGCACTGACTTAAACGTGTGACTGGGGTAAGCGAATGCAGCCGACAAGGAGGTAGCGTGAAGGGTGACGTGTATAAACGAAAGATGAGTCTATGAGCACTGATAATAAGCAATCGTTGCCTGCGATAACCCTCGCAGCTATTGGGGTTGTCTACGGTGATATTGGTACCAGCCCGCTTTATACGCTTCGTGAATGTTTGTCCGGTCAGTTTGGTTTTGGCGTTGAACGAGATGCCGTGTTTGGTTTTCTGTCGCTGATCTTCTGGCTACTCATCTTTGTGGTTTCCATCAAATATCTCACCTTCGTGATGCGCGCCGATAACGCGGGTGAAGGTGGAATTTTGACGCTGATGTCGCTTGCCGGGCGTAATACCTCGGCGCGCACCACATCCATGTTAGTTATCATGGGACTGATAGGCGGCAGCTTTTTCTATGGCGAAGTGGTGATTACGCCGGCGATTTCGGTGATGTCGGCGATTGAAGGCCTGGAGATTGTCGCGCCGCAGCTGGATACCTGGATTGTCCCGCTCTCCATTATTGTGCTGACTCTGTTGTTTATGATTCAGAAGCACGGTACGGGAATGGTAGGGAAACTCTTTGCACCGATCATGCTGACCTGGTTTTTAATCCTGGCGGTACTTGGCCTGCGCAGTATTATCGCCAATCCCGAAGTGTTACATGCGCTGAATCCTGTCTGGGCGGTACGTTTTTTCCTTGAATATAAAACCGTATCATTTATTGCGTTGGGCGCGGTGGTGCTGTCGATTACCGGCGTAGAGGCGTTGTACGCCGATATGGGACACTTCGGTAAGTTCCCGATTCGCCTGGCGTGGTTTACCGTGGTATTGCCGTCGTTAGTACTGAACTACTTTGGTCAGGGCGCATTGCTACTAAAGCATCCGGAAGCGATTAAAAACCCCTTCTTCCTGTTGGCGCCGGACTGGGCGTTAATTCCGCTGCTTATTCTGGCCGCGCTGGCGACGGTGATCGCCTCCCAGGCGGTAATTTCCGGCGTCTTTTCGCTGACGCGTCAGGCTGTGCGTCTTGGCTATTTGTCGCCAATGCGCATTATCCATACCTCCGAGATGGAGTCCGGTCAGATCTATATCCCTTTCGTTAACTGGCTGCTTTATTTCGCGGTCGTGGTTGTTATTGTTAGCTTTGAGCACTCCAGCAACCTGGCGGCGGCCTATGGTATCGCCGTGACCGGCACGATGGTGCTGACGTCTATTCTTTCTACGACCGTGGCGCGTAAGAACTGGCACTGGAACAAATATTTTGTCGCGCTGATCCTCATCGCATTCCTGTGCGTGGATATCCCGCTGTTCTCGGCCAACCTCGACAAATTGTTGTCCGGTGGTTGGCTGCCGCTGAGCCTGGGCCTGATCATGTTCACGATCATGACCACCTGGAAGAGCGAGCGTTTCCGTCTGTTGCGTCGTATGCATGAACACGGTAATTCGCTGGAAGCGATGATTGCTTCACTGGAGAAGTCACCGCCGGTTCGGGTACCGGGTACTGCCGTATACATGTCGCGCGCGCTCAGTGTGATCCCTTTTGCTTTATTGCATAACCTGAAGCACAACAAAGTGTTGCATGAGCGCGTAATCTTACTGACGTTGCGTACGGAAGATGCGCCTTATGTGCATAACGTTCGCCGGGTGCAGATTGAGCAGTTGTCTCCGACATTCTGGCGCGTGGTGGCCAGCTACGGCTGGCGCGAAACGCCAAACGTTGAAGAGGTGTTCCACCGCTGCGGTCTGGAAGGGCTTAGCTGTCGGATGATGGAAACGTCGTTCTTTATGTCGCACGAGTCGTTGATTGTCGGCAAACGCCCGTGGTATTTGCGTCTGCGCGGCAAGCTGTATTTGTTGTTGCAACGCAACGCCCTGCGCGCGCCGGATCAGTTCGAGATCCCGCCTAACCGTGTGATTGAGTTAGGTACGCAGGTCGAGATTTAACCTCCCATCACCATGCCGGGGGCCGCGTTGGCTTGCCCGGCCTGGCCAATCCGTAGATTCCCACACGATAATCGCCATCGGGTGATTATCTTCACCTGATTTCCGCTAGCGAAACGTTTCGACGGCGATCACAATTCTGTTACGTTATGATGGTTTTATGAACACATCCAGGGTTACACTGCGGCCAGCGAAACGTTTCGCTAGTGGAGCAGAAAAATGAAGAAAGGCACCGTACTCAACTCTGAAATCTCGTCGGTCATTTCCCGTCTGGGGCATACTGATACTCTGGTGGTCTGTGATGCGGGTTTACCCATCCCGAATAGCACTGCGCGTATCGATATGGCACTAACCCAGGGCGTACCTTCTTTTATGCAGGTGGTGGATGTCGTGACCCGGGAAATGCAGGTTGAGGCGGCGATTCTTGCAACGGAAATCAAACAACAGAATCCGCAGCTCCACGAAACGTTGCTCACTCACCTTGAGCAACTGCAGCAACACCAGGGAAACACCATAAAAATTAGTTATACGACACACGAACAATTCAAAAAATTGACTGCAGACAGTCAGGCAGTGATTCGCAGCGGGGAGTGTTCCCCGTATGCGAACGTCATTCTTTGCGCTGGCGTCACTTTCTGAGGCCGCTATGGACGCATTACTGCAACTCAAAGGGATCGATAAAGCGTTCCCCGGCGTGAAGGCTCTCTCCGGCGCCGCGTTAAACGTTTATCCTGGCCGCGTTATGGCGCTGGTGGGGGAAAACGGCGCCGGAAAATCCACCATGATGAAAGTATTAACCGGCATCTATACGCGAGATGCGGGATCGTTGTTATGGCTGGGTAAAGAGACCACCTTTAATGGGCCTAAATCGTCTCAGGAAGCCGGGATCGGCATTATTCATCAGGAACTGAACCTGATCCCGCAGTTGACCATTGCGGAAAACATCTTCCTGGGCCGTGAGTTTGTGAATCGCTTTGGCAAAATCGACTGGAAAAAGATGTATGCCGAAGCCGACCACCTCTTAGCCAAACTCAATCTGCGCTTTAAGAGCGATAAGCTGGTGGGCGAACTCTCTATCGGCGATCAGCAAATGGTGGAAATCGCCAAAGTGCTGAGCTTCGAATCCAAAGTCATCATTATGGATGAACCGACCGATGCGCTGACCGACACTGAAACCGACTCTCTGTTCCGCGTTATCCGCGAATTAAAATCGCAGGGGCGCGGCATTGTCTATATCTCTCACCGTATGAAAGAGATTTTCGAAATTTGCGATGACGTGACGGTCTTCCGCGATGGGCAATTTATCGCCGAGCGTGAAGTGGCCACGTTGACCGAAGATTCTCTTATCGAAATGATGGTGGGACGTAAGCTGGAAGATCAGTACCCGCATCTGGATAACGCGCCGGGTGAGATTCGCCTCAAGGTCGATAATCTGTGCGGACCGGGCGTGAATGATGTCTCTTTTGTGCTGCGAAAAGGCGAGATTCTTGGCATCTCCGGCCTGATGGGCGCCGGTCGCACCGAGCTGATGAAAGTATTGTACGGCGCGATGCCGCGAACCAGCGGTTACGTGACGCTTGATGGACACGAAGTGGTGACGCGTTCTCCGCAGGACGGGCTGGCCAATGGCATCGTTTATATCTCTGAAGACCGTAAGCGCGATGGACTGGTGCTCGGCATGTCAGTTAAAGAGAATATGTCGCTGACGGCGCTGGACTATTTCAGCCGCGCTGGCGGAAGCCTGAAACACAAAGATGAGCAGCAGGCGGTGGGGGATTTTATCCGTCTGTTCAACGTCAAGACACCGTCAATGGAACAGGCGATAGGCCTGCTTTCTGGCGGTAATCAGCAAAAAGTGGCGATTGCCCGCGGGTTGATGACGCGCCCGAAAGTGCTCATTCTCGACGAGCCGACCCGCGGCGTGGACGTCGGCGCCAAGAAAGAGATTTACCAGCTTATCAATCAGTTTAAGGCCGACGGCCTGAGCATCATTCTGGTCTCATCTGAGATGCCAGAAGTATTAGGCATGAGCGATCGCATCATCGTCATGCATGAAGGGCATCTCAGCGGTGAATTTACTCGCGAGCAGGCCACCCAGGAAGTGTTAATGGCTGCCGCAGTGGGCAAGCTTAATCGCGTGAATCAGGAGTAAAAAAGATGACAACCCAGGCTGTTTCTGGTCGCCGTTATTTCACTAAAGCGTGGCTTCTTGAGCAGAAGTCGCTCATTGCCCTGCTGGTGTTGATCGCGATTGTGTCGACGTTGAGCCCCAACTTTTTTACCGTTAATAATCTGTTCAATATTCTTCAACAGACCTCCGTTAACGCCATTATGGCGGTGGGGATGACGTTGGTGATTCTGACATCGGGGATCGATCTGTCCGTCGGTTCCCTGCTGGCGCTCACCGGCGCGGTTGCCGCTTCAATCGTCGGCGTTGAAGTGAATGCGCTGGTCGCGGTTGCCGCCGCGCTGGCGCTGGGCGCTGCGATTGGTGCCGTCACTGGCGTTATCGTCGCGAAAGGCCGCGTACAGGCGTTTATCGCTACGCTGGTGATGATGCTGCTACTGCGCGGTGTAACGATGGTTTACACCGACGGTAGCCCGGTCAACACCGGCTTTACCGATAACGCCGATCTGTTTGGCTGGTTCGGTATCGGCCGTCCGCTGGGCGTTCCTACGCCGGTCTGGATCATGGCTATCGTCTTTATCGCCGCCTGGTATATGCTGCATCACACCCGTCTGGGACGCTATATCTACGCGCTGGGCGGTAACGAAGCGGCGACGCGCCTGTCTGGCATTAGCGTGAGCAAAGTGAAAATTATCGTCTATTCACTTTGCGGCCTGACAGCGTCGCTGGCGGGCATCATTGAAGTGGCGCGCCTCTCTTCCGCGCAGCCGACGGCGGGTACCGGCTATGAGCTGGATGCTATTGCCGCCGTAGTGCTGGGCGGCACCAGCCTTGCAGGCGGTAAAGGGCGCATTGTTGGGACATTGATCGGCGCATTGATTCTCGGCTTCCTTAATAATGGTTTGAATTTGTTAGGTGTTTCCTCCTATTACCAGATGATCGTCAAAGCGGTGGTGATTTTGCTGGCGGTACTGGTAGACAACAAAAAGCAGTAACAACGACTACAGGACATCTGAAATATGAACATGAAAAAACTGGCTACCCTGGTATCTGCTGTTGCGCTGAGCGCCACCGTGAGCGCGAATGCAATGGCGAAAGACACCATTGCGCTGGTGATCTCTACCCTCAATAATCCCTTCTTCGTGTCGTTAAAAGACGGGGCGCAAAAAGAGGCGGATAAACTGGGTTATAACCTGGTGGTGCTGGACTCCCAGAACAACCCTGCCAAAGAGCTGGCGAACGTGCAGGATTTAACCGTTCGCGGGACCAAAATTCTGCTGATCAACCCGACTGACTCCGATGCGGTGGGTAACGCGGTGAAGATGGCTAACCAGGCGAAGATTCCGGTTATCACGCTTGACCGCCAGGCAACCAAAGGCGATGTCGTCAGCCATATCGCGTCTGATAACGTGCTGGGCGGTAAGATCGCTGGCGACTATATCGCGAAAAAAGCTGGCGAAGGCGCCAAAGTGATTGAGCTGCAAGGCATTGCCGGAACATCCGCGGCGCGTGAGCGTGGCGAAGGTTTCCAGCAGGCGGTAGCCGCCCACAAATTTAATGTCCTGGCCAGCCAGCCTGCCGATTTCGACCGTACTAAGGGCCTGAACGTCATGCAGAACCTGCTGACCGCGCATCCGGATGTTCAGGCTGTCTTCGCCCAGAACGATGAAATGGCGCTGGGCGCATTGCGCGCGCTGCAAACTGCCGGTAAAGCAGATGTGATGGTGGTTGGATTTGACGGTACGCCGGATGGCGAAAAGGCCGTAAAAGATGGCAAACTGGCAGCGACTATCGCTCAGTTACCGGATCAAATCGGCGCCAAAGGCGTTGAAGTGGCGGATAAGGTGCTGAAAGGCGAAAAAGTTCAGGCCAAATATCCGGTTGACCTGAAACTGGTCATCAAGCAGTAATAAACGACACGGGTCAACTATGGCCTGATGGCGACAGAAATACGCGAGCCTCCGCTGAGGTGAACGTAAAAAAAGAAAAGCAGGGCACGCGCCACCCTAACCGGTGGCGCACTTTGACGTGGAACCCCGAATATGAAAACCGCAGGTAATCTCATCGTCCTTGGCAGCATTAATGCCGATCATATCCTTAATCTTGAGTCCTTCCCTACCCCGGGTGAAACGGTAACCGGTAGCCATTATCAGGTCGCGTTTGGCGGGAAAGGCGCGAATCAGGCGGTTGCTGCGGGACGTAGCGGGGCAAATATTGCGTTTATCGCCTGCACGGGCGATGACGATATTGGCGACAGTATTCGTAAACAATTAGTCAGCGATCGTATTGATATCGCGCCAGTTAGCGTCATTAAAGGCGAGTCTACCGGGGTGGCGCTGATTTTCGTTAATGGCGAAGGCGAGAACGTCATCGGTATTCATGCCGGAGCGAATGCCGCGTTATCGCCGGCGTTGGTTGATGCGCAACGTGAACGTATCGCGCAGGCGGATGCGTTACTGATGCAGCTGGAATCGCCGCTGGAAAGCGTACTGGCGGCGGCGAAAATCGCCCATCAACATCATACTACTGTTGCGCTGAACCCGGCGCCTGCCCGTGAGCTACCGGATGAGCTGCTGGCGCTGGTGGACATCATCACGCCAAATGAAACGGAAGCTGAAAAGCTGACGGGCGTGCGTGTGGAAAATGACGACGATGCCGCGAAAGCTGCGCAGGTTTTGCATGATAAAGGCATTCGAACCGTATTAATTACCTTAGGAAGCCGTGGCGTCTGGGCCAGCGTAAACGGCGAGGGCCGCCGCGTTCCTGGATTTAGCGTTGAGGCTGTCGATACCATTGCCGCCGGAGATACGTTTAACGGCGCCTTTATCACCGCGATACTCGAGGAGACGCCGTTGCCGGAAGCGATTCGCTTTGCCCATGCCGCCGCCGCGATTGCCGTAACGCGTAAAGGCGCGCAACCTTCCGTTCCGTGGCGCGAAGAGATAGAAGCGTTTTTACATCAGCAGGGGTAACGCTTGGCTACTATGAAAGATGTTGCCCGCCTGGCGGGAGTCTCTACATCGACGGTCTCTCACGTTATCAACAAAGATCGCTTTGTGAGTGAGACGATAACCGAAAAAGTTGAAGCGGCGATTAAATCGCTTAACTATGCGCCTTCTGCGCTGGCGCGAAGCCTCAAGTTAAACCAGACCCGCACGATTGGTATGTTGATTACCGCCAGTACCAACCCTTTTTATTCCGAACTGGTGCGCGGCGTTGAGCGAAGCTGTTTTGAGCGCGGTTATAGTCTGGTGCTGTGCAATACCGAAGGCGACGAGCAACGGATGAACCGTAACCTGGAGACGCTGATGCAAAAACGGGTAGACGGTTTACTGCTGCTGTGTACCGAAACGCATCAGCCTTCTCGGGAAATCATGGAGCGTTATCCGTCTATTCCTACCGTCATGATGGACTGGTCGCCGTTTGATGGCGAGGGCGATAGCGATCTCATTCAGGATAATTCGTTGTTAGGCGGCGATCTTGCGACCCAACACCTTATCGATAAAGGATTTACCCGAATAGCCTGTATTACCGGCCCGCTGGACAAAACGCCAGCGCGTTTGCGGCTGGAAGGGTATCGGGCGGCGATGAAACGCGCAGGGCTGGCTATTCCGCAAGGCTATGAGATCACCGGCGATTTTGAATTTGGCGGCGGCTTTGACGCCATGCAGGCGTTACTGGCTCATCAACAGCGACCGCAAGCGGTTTTTACCGGAAACGATGCGATGGCTGTCGGTGCCTATCAGGCGCTATATCAGGCGGGGCTTCGTATTCCGCAGGATATGGCGGTCATTGGCTATGATGATATTGAGCTGGCGCGCTATATGACGCCGCCGCTGACGACTATCCATCAGCCGAAAGATGAATTGGGCGAGCTGGCTATTGATGTGTTGATTCATCGGATGGCGCAGCCCGCCTTGCAACAACAGCGACTTCAGCTTACTCCGGTTTTGACGGTGCGTGGGTCGGTTTAGATTTATGCCGTTCTTTAATCAGATTGTTGCCGTCTTTGGCTCTTAGCAGCATAAACATCAGCGCGGACACGATAGTGATCGCCCCCATCGTGATAAAGGTATAGTGGAACTGTTCTACGGTACTGGTGCCCGCAAAACCTTCATAAATACGTAACACCGCCGCGCTGATCGCCACGCCTAAACTGATAGACAATTGCTGCGTAACTGCCAGAACGCTGTTGCCGCTGCTGGCGTTATCGTCCGTCAGATCCGCAAGAGTAATCGTATTCATTGCCGTAAATTGAGTGGACATCGCCATTCCAAGAATGAATAGCGGCAGCACGAGCATCCAGATCGGCATGGCGGGAGATTGAAACGAAAACTGGGCAATCATCAGACCGATAAATACCGTAATGCCGACCAGAGTCTTCCGGTATCCCAAACGTCGCAAAACCTGCGTTACGGTCGATTTCGCGATAATAGAACCCAAAGCCGTCGGTGCCATCATGCAGCCAGCGATCAGAGCCGGGTAGCCAAAACCAACCTGTAGCATTAACGGCATCAAAAAAGGTACGCAGCCAGTCCCCAGACGCGTGGCGAGGTTGCCGGCAATACCGACGGAAAATGTGCGTGTCTTAAACAGCGATAGTGATATTAACGGTGTCGGATGACGGCGGGCGTGGCGGATATAGGCCAATAGTAGAACGATACTGCAAAAAATAATGGCGGATGCGATCCATGTCGCCACAATCTTTTCGCCAAACAGTTCCATTCCGCTGGAAAATAAAACCAGACTTAACCCAAAAAGAAAGAAGCCGGTCATGTCAAACTTGCGACGCGGCGTGGTGAAGTTGGGCATATATTTGCGGGCATACAGAATGCCTGCAACACCAATGGGAATATTAATCAGGAAGATCCAGTGCCAGCTTGCCCAGGTCACCAGTACGCCGCCTAATACCGGCCCCAGAATCGGACCTACCAGCCCCGGCATAGTGACAAAGTTAAGAACGGGCAGCAGCTCACTACGCGGATAGGCTCGCAATAACGCCAGCCGCGCCACTGGCATCATCATCGCTCCGCCGACGCCTTGTACGACGCGAAAAATAACCAATTCAGATAGTGAACTGGAGAGCGCGCAGGCCAGCGAGCCTAACGTAAACAGACTTACGGCAACCATAAAGACGCGACGCGTACCGAAGCGGTCAGCCAGCCAGCCGCTTACCGGAATTAACATAGCTACTGTCAGGGTATAACTGATAATAGCGGACTGCATGGCGAGTGGGGAACGGTTAAGACTATGCGCAATAGCCGGTAAAGCGGTATTCAAAATGGTGGCGTCTAGCGCCTGCATAAAGAAGGCCATCGCCGCGATCCACGGCAGGCCAGCCATACTGCGCGCTTTTTTGCTGGTCATTCAATATCCTGTTAATTATCTGGTCTCTCATTGGGCGCTATTAACAACGCCTGGCAGGCCTGGAAAGCGCGTTCGCCGTCGCCATCAGCGATGGCATCAACAATGGCCTGGTGCAAATCCAGCTTTACCACCTCGTTATAGGTGATTGAGGTAAAGTAAGTGTGATAAACCGAATGAAATAGCGTAGCAAAAGAGATTAGAAAGGGATTGGCGCTCATTTCGTAGATATGCTCGTGCCACGCCATATCCACTTCAATCCAGCGTTCACGCTTAAAATGCTTTTTCAGCGCGACCATCTCTTCCATTAAGGCATTAAGCCGCGCTTTCTGCTCCGGTGTGCCAAGAGTCGCCGCCAGCAGGCAGGCTTGCGGCTCCAGGCTAATACGCATCACCAGAAAATGATCCACCACCTGATGAAAATTTTCTTCAGTCATCCACCAGGTCAGCAGCTCTTGATCCAGAAAGTTCCAGTTTCCCTGCGGCATCACCCGCGTACCAATGCGCGGACGGGGTAGCACCATACCTTTAGCCGTCAACGTTTTCACCGCTTCGCGAACTGCCGTTCGACTTACGCCGTACTGCTCGCCCAGTTCTATTTCGCCGGGAAGAATCGTACCAGGGGCGTAGTCACCCTTTAATATCCGCTGCGCCAGCTTTTCAGCCAGAACATAGGATAGATTTTTCTGTGCGGCTAATTGTTGTGCGCTTAAAGGCATGAATGTTCTTCCTTTCTCTTTCGTTTGGTTATTAGTATGCCACCTGGAAGTGTGATTGCAGTTGCAATAACGGCAATTTGCTTATTTTATGGCACGTTAATCCCGCCATTGATGAAAAAAGAGACACTCAGAAAATTATTTTAAATTTCCTCTTGTCAGGCAGAAATAACTCCCTATAATGCGCCAC
>NZ_JBKFPH010000050.1:0-12330 GCF_046567715.1 Salmonella sp. 741265116_PST
TATGCTCCTGGGGACTCACTCCCTTGCCGCCTTTAAGCAACTCGAATTATTTTGGGTATATACGTAATGATTTTACGCCAGGAAGTTTGCTATAATAAAAGCGAGTGTTATCTGGTACAAAAAATCATCGTCACTTGCATTGATAATATATTTCGGTATTGCAAGGCGGGGCTGATAAATAGTGTTGAGATACCTTAAAGGAACTATTATTTTTCTTGGCTGGCTAAGAGCCTATCCCACCAGGCGTTATTGGCGCAGTCAGTTTGGACACGGACAGCGCGTAAAAACCGGAGCGTACACGTAGTACGTGAGGATTTTGAGCACTGCCCAGGTCCAGAATGGCAAGTAAAATAGCCCTAATGGGATAGGCCCTAAATGTAGGGGATTTTATTTTCTCATCTATGCCTTGCTGGTAGTAGGGGTAGAATGTAATGGGCCAATTTCCACCGTATGATTGATAAATATCCTCAAGTGAAGCATCAATATTCTGTTTCTGGTTTCGCTATTAGCGGTGAACTTTTTGAAAGGTAAATCATTGTCGTCACCAGACCAATAATGGCGACAGAGATAGCTATACCGATCCAGATGCCATACAGGGCATACCCCAGGACAAATCCGCCCAATACGGGGGATATAAAATCAGCGATTGCGATTAATGCCTGTGCCGTTCCGATGACGATACCTTGTCGGGCAGGCGATACATGGACGGACAAGGCGGCAAGATAAGTGGGTTTGGCTAGCGCATCAGCGATGCTAATACAAACGATAGCAAAAATAAGCACTGGTATGGTCGTGGCGATACCCGCAGTGAGAAATCCAGTACAAAGAAGGGCGAAGATTAGGATAATTAGCTTTCGCTCCGAAAAATATTGGCTCACCCAACCTAACAGAAATAGCTGAACGAAAATATTAATGACCCCGTCCGCCATTAACAGGTAGCTTAACGCTTTTGGCCCAAAGGGAAGCCCATTCCAGATGAAGGTATCAGAAAGAAAAACAGGTAATTGTGAAGAGTACATACCATAGGCGAAGAAATGACAAAGCATTACGATAATTAAGACGCGAAGGACTGGCATCTTTAAAATAGCGCGGGCAGAGAACGCTGCTATTTTATCTGTGGGACGTGATGTTGTGGAAGGGGCTTTTAACCCCCAAATCGCGACCAGGGCAGAGCCAAGGACAAGTATAAAGGCAGCGTAGATCGGCGCGCTCAGACTGATACGCGATAGCCACCCTGAAACGCCTGCCCCGACAATACCGCCTAAACCAATGCAGCCTGTGAGGATACCGATTGCCTGACGCCGATTTCTGACGTGCGTACAATCGGCAATATAGGCTGCGGCGGCTGACAAATTCCCGGCGCTAATGCCAAAAAGCGTGCGGGCGAGCAGGATAAACAGGATACATTGCGCGTTGGCAAGTAATAGTAAACTTATCGCCGCAATAGCCAGCGTGACAATCAGTATTCGCTTGCGGCCAACGCGATCGGAAAGGTGGCCAATCAGGGGCGCTGCACAAAATTGGCTAAAAGCCTCAGTGGCGATGATGATTCCAATGATAAGCGGCGAACCGCCCATCTCGCGGATATAAAAAGGCAGTACCGACATCACAGCCGCTGTACTGGCGGCGTAAAGGCCGACAAGCAGGAAAACAGGCAAAATACGCCGCTTGTTGAGCGGGGTGATAGTTTCGCTGTCGGTGTTCTCATAGACATTAGTATTCATCTTTAATCCCTATGGCAAAACGAGAGAGATAATTTTCAATATCGTTGCTCTGTTTGCCGTGAAAGAATGCGCCGACATAGCCATCGGGTCGGATCAGCACGCATTGACCCGGCGCCAGATGATAGGACTCCCGGAAGTGCCCCAGGGTATCGATGAGCTCGTCCTGCTCGCCAATGTGATGAATACGCAGTCCTCGCCGCGCATCGATGACCTTACCGTGGGTTTCGTAGGCCAACAGATTCCAGTCCGGACCTTGTAGTAACTGAAATAATCGTAATGATTGGCCGCTGGCGCCCAAAAGCGGAGCATCCGGAGCTCTTTCTCCCGCTTGTAACCCATGCTGACGTTCGGGCAACGTGTGGGCTAAGGGGGAGTCGGTATACTGGATGTCAAGTTGTTGAACGTCGCGTTCTCGTTTGATGCCACCCTGTTTTTGAGAGTCAAGTAATCGGGTAGAAAGGTGGAGCAGTGATTCGGCTACCGGGCGGCGTTCCTGTTCATAGCTATCGAGAAGCTCTTCTCCTGCGCCCCGCAGCGAGGCTGCCATTTTCCATCCCAGGTTATAGGCATCCTGGATACTGGTATTTAAACCTTGCCCACCCGTCGGCGGATGCACATGAGCGGCATCACCGGCTAAAAATACCTTACCCACCCGGTAATGTCCCGCTATGCGCGCATTCATCTGGTACTTCGATACCCAGGGAATCGAATGGATGCGAACATCCGTCCGCCCGATTCGCTCAGTAAGAAAAGCCGTGAGCACGTCGGCTGAGAAATTCTGCGAGTCGTCCGGGGCCAACAACGCCTGGATTTGAAAGAGCTGCGTGCCGGCGAGAGGGCAAATCGTTATCATCCGCGCCATATCGCCATCGTTAAAATGGTGCCATACATCCCGGCTCAGACCGGAAAGTGAAGCGTCAGCCACAAGCGCATGGATTCCCAACGTACGACCGGGGAAGCTAACGCCTAATTTCTTTCTGACAAAGCTTCCGCCGCCATCCGCGCCTATCAAATAATGAGCGATGATGACCTCTTCTCCAGCCGGCCCGGCAACATACGCGGTGACCGTGCGTGGGGTTTGCGCAAAATGTCGTAACTCGCAGCCGAACTCCACCCGATGTCCCCACGCTTTTAATTGCTCCCGCATAATCGTTTCTGTCACGTTCTGTGGAACCATCAATGGCAGATGGTAGGGTTCGGCGTGGGTCGGTTTTGTATGATGCGCAATATCTGAATCTACATAGCTTCCGTCGTGACGGTAGGTTCGTAATCGGGGATAGAGCCCGCCGGCGGCGACCACTTTATTGAGTATTCCAAGATCTTCGAAGATTTCTTGCGTTCGCGGCTGAATACCTTTACCGCGGGAGCCGATAAAAGGCGTCGTTCTTTTCTCAATCAGGCGAAATGAGATCCCGTGACGCGCCAGTTCGATGGCTAAAGTAAGCCCGGTAACGCCAGCGCCGCAGATCAGTACATCTGTAGTGGTGTATCTTGTCATCGTCTCTCCGATATGTGTATTATGCACACAAGAGGAGACATGCTATGTCAGAAAATAAAAATGTGCAAGATACACATATTTCCGAGCAAATGAAGGCGCTTCACGGTGCGTTGATTCGCGTGGTGAGCGCGCTTAACCGGCCTCGTAATGATGAGAAATTAATTGCAGAGGCGGGGATTCAACTCGATCGTGCGCTATTTTCGATCCTTATTAGTATCGAACGTTTAGGGCCGATTGGCGTTGTTGAGTTAGCCGAACGTGCTGGTCGTGATTATACGACGGTAAGCCGACAGGTCGCCAAACTGGAGAAGCTGGGGTTGATAATACGGCAGCATAATGCCATCGATCGTCGTATACGCGAGGCCGTTATTTCCCGGACAGGAAAGGCGATGACGGAGCGTATAGACGCTGCGCGAGAGCAAATGGGCAAAGTTGTTTTTAAAGACTGGCCTCAGGATGAACTTGATATCTTTGTTCGGTTAATGCAAAAGTTTGCCGATGCAATGGATAGCGATGCTTCAATGCCGGAATAAGCAAAAGAAAAGGGCGGTCAAATCCGATCGTCCAGCTTAATCTCGATATCTGACATTGATTAAATAGCCAGCAAAGTAAATATAACAACAACATTTATCGAGTTAATTTTTATCCTTTGAAAGCCCAACGTATACTGCAGAATACGGCTATATAACAATCGCCGTATCAATGGTTTTTCAAAGGGTAAATATATGCTTACCGAAAAATATGATTTTCGCATTACCGATCAGATGACTATCCCACTCAGACCTCATTGGATAGCCAATGATTCATTCAGGGAAAAGTGTAAGATGCTTGTCCTCAACCGGAGTAAAGGGGAAATTCATAAGGTAGACTTTAGTAAAGTAACAGATTATATCAACGAAGGTGATGTAATCTGTTTTAACGACAGTGCTATAATAAACTATATGTTTATCTGTAAAACAAGGCAGAATAAATTAATTAAAATTGTTTTAGAGGGGTTTTTACCAAATAATAGAGTAATTATTTCCGGACTTTTAAAAGAAAGGTTTAATGCGAATGATGTTTTTTATTTGGTTGATAATCCTGGTATTTCTATTGAGGTAGAGCAAAAGTTTAGCGAAGAACGTCAGTACCGGGCCGTCGTAGAAAATTATGAGGCCTTAATTTGCTATTTAGCCAGTCATGGTGAGCGTCTTGATGAGTATGTGGATTCCAGCTTGTTTTATAAATATCCAGATGCTTATCGTTCCGTTTTTTCTAAAAAGTATGGCTCTTTGGAAATACCCTCTGCCGGCATTCATTTTACCTGGGATCTTATCCAAAAAATCAAAGATAAAGGTGGGTTAATATCTTTTGTTACTTTACATGTTGCATCAACAGAAATGTTGTCCAACAGAAAAATACAAACAAAATGTGTAGAGGATGTGACTATCAACGAAGAATACTACGAGGTTCCACAAGCAACAGCGGATATCATTAATACTGCGAAGCAAAATGGCGGACGCATTTTTGCCATAGGAACTACCGTTACACGATGCCTGGAATCTGCGTATTCGAGGGAGCACAATTGCCTCAAAGCAAGTTCTGGCTGGACTGCGCTTTATATACATCCAGGCTATCAACTGAAAGTGGTTGACTGCCTGCTAACGAACTTACATCAGCCAAAGACGACGCATATGGTGTTAACCGGTCAGTTTGCTGGGGTTGATCTACTTATGAAGGCCTATGCCTCAGAAGATATCCAGTCATGTCAGTTCGATATGTTTGGTGATTGCATGTTAATCATGCAGGATGAAGGGCAGGGATGAATAAAATAAAACCGGTACATATAATGCTACCGGTTTTACCGAGAATAAGCATCAGGGGATGCGGGCAATAACCTTTATTTCGAAATCAAAGCCGGCCAGCCAGTTAACGCCAACAGCGGTCCAGTTAGGATAAGGGGGATGGGCAAATATCTCCTGTTTCACCGCCATAACGTCGTTAAGTTGTTGCTCTGGATCGGTATGGAATGTGGTGACATCCACTATGTCATCGAATGTGCATCCTGCTGCAGTCAGCGTTGCTTTCAGGTTTTCAAAAGCAAGCCTCACTTGTTTTTGAAAATCAGGCTCCGGCGTGCCGTCTGTGTGACTGCCTACCTGGCCTGAAACAAACAGTAAATCACCAGAACGGATGGCTGCGGAATACCCATGTTCCTCATACAGAGAATGGCGATCGGCAGGAAAAACCGCGATACGTTGCGTCATAATGTTATCCTCAGATAGCGTAAACACTCCGGGCTGGAATAAAATGAATGTCACATACACAACGTAGGCCATAGTTTCATATACGTGACATATGTCAAGGTGCAGTCACATAAAAGAACTGGGCCTGTTTGTCGTATCGCTTGACGGGAAAGAGAGCATTTCCAGAGTGATTAGCTTCTGTGTCGTGTCATTTTGTAGACGGCATCATTTTCTCGCTTTCCAACACCAATGACAGTTACCGTGATAATTTCATCTTCGACGCTGTACACCAGTCTGTATCCTGCACCACGCAGCTTAATTTTGTACTGATCCTTTCTTCCATGCAATTGAGAAGCCGGAACCCGAGGGTTTTCAAGCCGTTCCCGTAACTTTTTTTAAACTGTTCCTGTATAGTATGTCCCAGCTTTTTCCACTCTTTTAGTGCAGATTCGTTAAATGCCAGCTTATAAGTCATCAATGTTGACCTCAATGACGCGTTCATTCGCACGCTCATCGATAATACGACCGAGTTCTTCATCCTCAAGAATATCCATAAGATGAGCATAAAGTGCCGGAGGAACACAGTAGAAAGCCGGTTCATTACGGTTAAGAATGGCAACTGGAGCGCCATCTCCGGCATTGAAAGTTCCCATTGGATCACGTTTCAGTTCTGTAATGCTTGCTGCAGTAGTCGTTAAAATTTGAAATGCCATAATTTACCTCCTGGTTGATGACTAAATATAGCACCTTTAATAGTACTAATAAAAGCATCCTTCACGAAGGGGATTCAGCTCCAGCCCGGTCAGTGATGCGGGCAGCTGACGGTTTTTTCAAGGCTAAGCTCTGATGTCCAGAACCTAACTGCTTGTATCGATTACCAGGAACGTTAACAGCGTGCGCACCAGCTTGCCATTGTCTAATTCAAGCACACGACGAACAAATGTGTTAAAACAATCCTATAAAGTGGTTGCATTGCCAATGCATAAAGTTAATTTAATCAGGAAATTAGAGTATGGATACAGTTGAAGAGCTTAATAGCACTTATTTTTATGCCGGACGTTCAAATCTGACTGCTAGTCAGTTGCTGTTTATGATTTTCTGCGAAAACACTGCCAATCAGTTGGGTGTTCAGGATTTTGGAGCGATAGTGTCTATTGTGGCTGGATTGAATGTTTTGCCTACGCGGACAAAACCGCGTGGTGCTGTATTGCCAGAGGAAGCGATAAAATATGGTAAGTGATACTCTTGAACAGCGGATTTATGAACTGGTAAGAAGCCATGATGGAATTTACCTTTTTAAGAAAAAAGAACTGACACCGTCAACAGATTTGGATTCAGATCTACGGTTGGAAGATGATGAAGCACTGGCATTGATGGATGATTTTTTTACGACATTCAATGTAGATAAAGGGAGTTTCTCGATCACAACATACTATCCGCCAGAACCACCGCTAAAGCATTTGCTTAATCCGTTTCGCAAAAACGATATTCCTCAGGCGCCGGAGTTCACGATAGGTATGCTCATTGCGTCTGCCAGGACTGGTCGCTGGTTGTATGACTGATTCACGCTGGGGGACTGCTTTTCGCCCTCTGCTATTCTGTCAAGGCTAAGTTCAGATGTCCGCCTGCCAGCAAAGTTGAAATGTCCACTTCTTACTGAAATGGACATTTGTAGTTCAGGCCCACATATCTGTAAGTGAGAGTACGAACAATATCTCCCCTTACCTTATGAGTCGGGAGATATTTGGACGGTTTCGATATTTATTATCCCAAGGCATACCGTAACCAATAAGAAGATCATCATTCTCCATTTCATAAGCGTAGTACTGTTTTACTGGAATATCTATTCTACCAGGCTTTACAAATAGAACAGCAACAGATAAAGATGCTGGCTTGTAATTATCTAAGATATGCTCAACAAGTCGTTTCATTGTGCCACCGGATTCAATCGCATCATCAATGAGAATAACATGACGGTGAGCAATATTAATATTCTGATGATAGACAATCGTGGAGATATTATTGCGATCGCCTGGGGTATGAGGACACGATATATAGTCCATATTAATATCAAAACTCAACTGTCTTGTCAGATCCGCTGTGTAGAGCATCCCTCCGGGTACAACTGTAATGACCACGGCATCAGAATAATCCTGATTTAATTTCCGGGCTACACTGCTGACTCCAGCAGCGATATTCTGTTCATCTATAATAACATCACCAATACAATAATTATTCATTTGGACTCCACTTAAATTCTTATTTGAGTAAAGAACATGGTTATTCTTTTTGTGAAACGTATCTATCACCTATTACAAGCCTGATAAGAGAATAACCACCCATCAGATTAATTCCTGGCTAAAGAGAGTAATCTGCTTGCAAGTATTTCACCATCATGTTTACCTCGTACCCAGACATCTTCAAACTCATCAAGCACGCTGCTGTACCGGGGGGAATCGATAATCTCATCACCAAGATAGGCGAATTCGCCCACGTATTTTTCAATGGAAAGAAATCGCTGATTGCCCAGAACGACCAATCCCGGCAATGGAATGGAAGCATCAGCATCGTGCCAGTACTGGATAAAGCGATCAGTAATATCCTGCAAACCCAGACTTCGAGTCTCACAACATTGGAGGATATTGCCAACTAATGCAACCGGACACCCGGCTTGCGCGATGGCGCTTGTCATCCCTGTAACCTGGAGGTGTGGCAGGATACTGGTATAAAAGCTGCCAGGGCCAAAGATAACAAGGTCGGCATTTTTGATTGCTTCCAGCACGGCGGTGTTGGCCTGAGCATGACTCCCGGTGGAGGTCTTTAATGAGACCGAGCTGATACCTTTTTCCGACTGTTGCCTGGAAAGATGGGTGATTTTATCCTGAGGAGAAATCTGCTGACCGTCACTTAATTGTGCAGAAAGGAGCAGGTTATTATCGAGAGAAGAAGGCCAGACTTCGCCCGTAATACCACATAGTTTTCTGAAAACAAAAATAGCAGTATTCATATCCTGATTATGAGCAAGATAAGCACCTGTAAGGATAAAATTGCCGATACTTCCGTTTCGATAATCAAACGTGATTCCGGCTTTGTCTGCAAATATCTTCAGGTAATTAACGATAGCTCCTCTCAGCCCCGGGTCCAGACGACCAAGCAATGGATGCTGTCCTTCAACATAGGCCCGAAACTCTCTCGATGCCTCCTTGCTATCTTGTTCTGAGGATAAGCGGGTGTTGCAAATTCGCACTATGTCGCCAGAGCAGCCTTCGCCATAGGCCATTGTCATTAATGCCTGTCGGATGTCTCCGACGGACAAAATATCAATGCTTTCCCGGATTGAGCGCGAACTTCCACCGCTATCCCATGCCGGAACAATACGCGTCAGTGAGATCGAACGTTGGCAAAGTGCAATATTCAAAGAGCGGCAAGCGCTACCGCCAGAGAATAAAACGACATGTTTCATTTCAGAATTCCTGATGTAATTTTATTGTTCTGTTTAATGCAACGCTGAGCATTAATACGATAAGCATGAGCGCGGCAACAAAAATAAAGGCATGGGGTAAGGAGCTATGGTGTGCAATAAATCCAATCATAGCGGGGCCAGCCAGTACGCCGATATATCCCATTGTCGTCACTGCCGGGACAGCAACCATTTGCGGCATACTTGTCTGTTTACCTATCTGGCTGAACATCACGGGCACAATGTTGGCACAACCTGCACCGATACAGAGATAACCGATTAGCAACGCTATAAGTGAGGTTGAGAAAATGATGAGACAAAAACCGCCGAAAGCCAGAACCGCGCCGCTGACAACTATGTGCAGAGAGCCGAAACGTCTGATTATTGCATCACCACTAAGTCTTCCAACTGTCATTGCAAGAGCAAAGAATGTGAACCCGAGACCGGCCTGTGAGTCCGCTATTTGTCTGACTTCAACCAGATATACAGCGCTCCAGTCAAGAACCGTGCCTTCGGCCAGAAAGACGATAAAACATATTGCACCAAAGAGCAGGACTTCTCCTTTTGGAAATGCAAATGCCGGACCTTCTGCCGGACTGGCATAAGGCAGTAGTCGGCTGAAACACACCATCAAAAGCATAAAAATGATAAGGCTCACAACCAGAGACGATGCCAGAATGTTCAGGCCAAACGTAAGTAACCCAGTCATTAAACCAGCACCGGCAATCCCTCCAACACTGTACATTCCATGGAAACCAGACATGAGTGGAGTACCTGCATTTTTCTCTACCAGTATTGCCTGAATATTCATGGCGCAATCGGTAAGGCCAACGCCAATACCAAAAATCAGCAATAAAAAGCCAAGTGTTACGGGGCTATTGGCTAATGTTAAAAACGGCATAGATAATATAATAATCATCACCGCATAGCCGATAATTTTCCTGCAACCATAGCGGGATGAAAGTGGTCCGGCTAATGGCATTGATATAATAGCACCGCCCCCCAGGCAAAGAAGTAATATACCCAGAAGAGCTTCATTAGCACCGGTATTCAGTTTGGCAAAAGGAACCATTACCGCCCAGGCAGATGTTGCCAGCCCTGCGATGAAAAAAACAGACCGCGTTGCTATTCTTTCGTTCATTCTGATTCTCATTATAAAAAAGAGTAATGACTAGTTAATATTCAGGCAGCAGTGAGTACATTCATCACTTCGTTGTGTAATTCCCGTGAACCGCTGGCAATCAGCATATTACCGGAACCATCACAATATTCTCTTAAAATACTGAAAACTCCGCCTGCGTTTTCAATCAGATGTATAAATGGCATAAACTCCTGAACGGCTGAAGGATTAATTATGCAGGCATCGATATATCCCGCTGCCAGCATCCCCATAGCATAAAAAGGGTCGCCTTTACGTGTAAGCAGAGCTTGCTGTCTTATTTTCCCGGTGGAAGAATCCTGTACTGAAAAGTCTGTGCTGATATGTATTACGGCCTGATGTAACCGTGTGTTCCGCCTGGTTGCCAAATCGTATTCACCAAATGGGCCAAAAGCCCGGGACCGAATGCCATCAGACCAGAAGCGTTCCCGGGTAAAGGGGTTAGTTAACATACACATACCGTTCTTTTCATTCTCGGTGAAACCGATAAAGATACCGCTGACAGGGATATCGTCAATGTGGCTGTGGAATTGTCTGATTGTCCATGCTGATTTTTTGGTTTCAGAAGGAGCGGTATCCGTATTGACGCTATGATGTGGAAATAAACCCAGTATTTCCTCTTTGATTTCACCGAGCAGGTCCTGTGTATGACAAAGGGGAGTAGTTATTTGCGGATTCAACAAGCGATATTCAGCTAGAGACGCAAGTTGATGAAAATACTTGATATCAGGGGTAGTTTGCATTGTTTAAGCCTTATTACCAGCCATCAGAAGTTGACAGATGCATTCAGAATGCACGATCATGCTTCTTATTGCTCGTTATCATGGTTCAAGGAGTTACTAGTGCTCGATTATGCAGCTTTCCCGGATCAACGACAAGCCCTAATTCGCCAGGTTCTCCTGGAGAAAGGAAGGGTTGTTTGCGCGGAGCTTTCTGTCCAGCTTGGTGTGTCAGAACACACAATTCGTCGTGATTTACATGAACTTAGTAAATCAGGCATCTGTAAAAAGGTGTATGGTGGCGCTGTTGCTGCGATGCCAGAAGCAGGTAATTATGCAGAACGAAAGACTAAAAAAACCGATACAAAAAGCACGATCGCGCATAAATGCGCGCAACTAGTCAAACCAAACAGCTGTGTATATATCGACTCAGGTACAACAAATCTTGCAATGGCAGAGGCACTTCCGAACACTACAGTATTCACGGTAGTCACTAACTCCCCTGAGATAGCCATAACACTGCTAAAAAAACCATTGTGCGAGGTAATTATGCTGGGCGGCGGCGTACAGCGTACTTCCGGGGGGTGTGTTGGTGCTCCTGCCCTTGAACAAATTAAAGGGATTATCTTCGATCAGGGCTTTATTGGTGGTTGCGCAATGGCACCAGAGTTGGGGTTGACCGGGTTTGATTATGCAGATTGTGAGTTTAAAAAAGCCGTAATCCGGCAGTGTAGTGAAATTATCGTAGGTTTAACCTCAGATAAAATTCCGGCGGTCGCACGCTATGTTGTTGCTGACAGCAGCCAGATTGATGTTCTTGTGATAGAACAAAGTGTAAGTAAACAATACGCTGACGTATTCCGGGAGTGTGATATCCAAATATACCCGGTATAGGCCTCGTTAAGTAAATTGTTAAGCAGTCGGAAAAATATCAAATTTTTCGCATGACTCCGATTGCTATCATCAAAAAAACTATAAGTATGATCATAATTATTTTCGTTTTCCAAATATCTCCTCAGAACGTGATTGCAGTGTATTCAAGGCTTCCAACATATCGTCACCGTTGAGTGAGCGCTGAGATTTCTTACCTGTTGGTTTTCTGCGCCGTCGTGAAGGGCCATCACCCGCAGGGATGGCCTGAGAGCGGTTATTGTCACGTTTGTCCTGAACCAGTTTGATAAAATCGAGTGTACGTCCGAGGCGCTTGTTGTCCACGATAGCGCCCTGGTCAATTTCCTGAAGACGATCATAAATGGAGTAGGGAAGGATGACTGTAAGCGTACAGCGAGAACCGTATTGACGAGTACAGGCTATTTGGAAGGCAGTGTGACCCGCCACGGCAGCAGTTCACCAACCCGGTTTACCGGCCAGTCAGCAATGACGTCAAGGATATGGCGGAGGTAGCTTTCTGGCTCCACGCCGTTCAGTTTGCACGTTCCTGTCAGGCTGTACAGCAACGCTCCCCGCTCACCACCGTGGTCAGAGCCGAAGAACAGGAAGTTTTTACGCCCCAGACTGACCATCCGCAGCGCATTTTCAGCGATG
>NZ_JBKFPH010000051.1:0-12123 GCF_046567715.1 Salmonella sp. 741265116_PST
TCATCCCGAATTAATGATCACTTTCAGGTGCTGAAATCTGCATCTTGAGGTTTATTGGGTATATATATGATTTTTATGTTTTCATAGTCATACTCAAGTTTTGAAAAAGCATCCTTTTGCCCTGGAAAAAAAATCACCATCTACAAAAATACCTATAAGACGTTCTTTTTCAATTGTTGCTGCTTTAATGATATAGTTAAGGTAGGGATTTTTCTCTGTGTTAATTATAGGTATATCATTTTCCCAAAGCGAGCAGGATTCCGCTCAAACCACTGGAAAAGAAGAGGGGTTTTCTCATCTAAAAAGCACAAGGGATAATCTTTTCCATTAAAACTTGTAAACTGAATGTCCCTGTTGGTAACAGTTTTAACCAATTCATTTTTTGAAAGCGCGGGAACATATCTATTTAATGGTGGAATCATAACAATTAAATGCTCCATGCTTACTTCATTACATATTTTACATGATGATTATTAGCACATGTTTTTTAGCGTTGCAATCGCTGTCAGCTAAAAGATGCTAAATTAAGCATTAACCGATGGATACATACATATCCTACTAGTGAGCAATGAAACAAATATTTTATTGTTAAAATTGATACTTTATGTAAATTCTGTAGACAAATCACAGGGATCACATGATACAACAGCTACGTGCTAATTTTAATCTATGCTTAAACTGAGTTCTATCAAGATCTTTAAGGCGACTGTTAAGGGATGCGCCTTGGTTAGCATATAATTCTTGACGGACTGATGTTTAAATAGAGAACATACGATATCATTGTAGCATCTAAATAAAAATGGAATTGTAAATGAAAACACCCAGCATTAGCAATCAAAAGATTTCGTTTTCGGATCGGATTAATACAATAGATATAATAATGAAAACTTATCCTGATGTAACTCATTATTTTTTCATGGAAAAACCTAATGTTTATGATCAGAAATACATTTCAGGTATAACCAGAGAACAGTCTGTATTTAAAATTAATGGATACATTAATAAAAAGGCAGAACTCACTCATTATATGCAACGTATGTATTCAGACTCTCACGTTAATTTTAAAAGCATCTCCAGGGATGAAGCCAACACCGCTGAAGGAAGTTGGTTAACTGTTATTACAGGGAAACGTCCAATGGGACAGTTTTCAGTAGATAGTCTTTATTCACCGGTGTTGCATTCATTGCTTGAACTACCAAATATTGGATGTAAAATCTTCCCCAAAGAGGGCAATAATTTTTTATATATAATAGTAGTATACAGAAAAGATTGTGCGCAGGGTGAACAATATGCAAACCGATTTATTGAATTATACAATAAAAAAAGAGAATTAATGTATGATATGAGTGATGAGTCTAATGAATTGAAAACAATAAAATCAGAGCTTGTTGTCGCAAGGGAGATGGGAACAATTTTAAGTTACTTACCAGAGGAAATAGATAATTATATCTCTAAAATGAATTTATTATTTTTAAAAAAAAACTAATTAACATAACCACGAGAGTCCGCAGCATAAAAAGAGACTGTAATTTAAATTATGTAATTGTCTGTTTTTGATATGTTCACTCCAACACCGGAGACAGGCAAATTATGGACGAAAATAAACTCAAAGCACTGGCTGCTGTACTGGCTAAGGGCCTTAAAACCGAAGCCGATCTTAACCAGTTTTCCCGGATGCTGACGAAGCTTACTGTCGAAACAGCACTCAATGCTGAGCTGACTGACCACCTCGGACACGAGAAAAATGCGCCCAAAAAAGGCTCTAACACCCGCAATGGCTACTCGTCAAAAACGGTGTTGTGCGATGACGGCGAGATTGAGCTGAACACGCCGCGTGATCGTGAAAATACCTTTGAACCTCAGTTGATTAAGAAGAACCAGACGCGTATTACGCAGATGGACAGCCAGATTTTATCTCTGTACGCCAAAGGTATGACCACGCGCGAAATCGTCGCCACGTTCAAAGAAATGTACGACGCGGATGTATCGCCCACGCTGATATCTAAAGTCACCGACGCCGTAAAAGAGCAGGTCACTGAGTGGCAAAACCGACAGCTGGATACGCTGTATCCCATTGTTTATATGGACTGCATTGTCGTCAAAGTCCGTCAGAATGGCAGCGTAATCAACAAAGCCGTCTTCCTGGCGCTGGGTATCAACACCGAAGGCCAGAAAGAATTACCAGGTATGTGGCTGGCCGAAAATGAAGGCGCAAAGTTCTGGCTAAGCGTACTGACGGAGCTGAAAAACCGTGGCCTTCAGGACATTCTGATTGCCTGTGTGGACGGTCTGAAGGGCTTCCCGGATGCGATAAACAGCGTCTACCCGCAGACTCACATCCAGCTGTGCATCATCCATATGGTGCGTAACAGCCTGAAATACGTGTCCTGGAAGGACTACAAAGCCGTCACCGGTGGGCTAAAAGCAGTTTATCAGGCTCCGACCGAAGAGGCGGCGCTGATGGCGCTGGATGCGTTCGCAGACGCGTGGGATAATAAGTATCCCCAAATCAGCAAAAGCTGGCGTGCACACCGGGAAAACCTGAACACGTTCTTCGGCTACCCAGCGGATATCCACAAGGCCATCTACACCACGAATGCCATAGAATCGCTGAACAGCGTGATCCGTGCCGCGATTAAGAAACGCAAAGTGTTCCCAACGGACGACTCGGTGCGGAAGGTTATTTATCTGGCAATCAAGGATGCGTCAAAAAAATGGAGTATGCCGATCCAGAACTGGCGGCTGGCGATGAGCCGCTTTATTATCGAGTTCGGTGATCGCCTGAGCGATCACCTTTAATACAGTGGCAGTTACACAGAATTACTGACAGGCTCATCATCTGATGAATGCAATGGTTATTCAGGATCTGGCAGGCGGCATGATTGAGCTGTATCGTCGGTTGCCTTTAATCGATTAATTTCTTTTCAATCGCCCAGTGATACACACTTTACCGGGCCCGTGTTTTTTCAACTCAAAATAATAGCTATTTATTAGCTTATCAGCTTCAATCAACAATATTCATATAGCAAATATAATGCATTCCTGATAAAAACATCTCCAAAAGAACTGTAATAATTAGATGACGTCCTTTATCATCTTACCCATCAATAAACGTTTGACTGTAAGGACAGGACATGAATCTTTTCAAAGGCACATGTATATATTTTATAAAAGAGCAGATTTATAGCAAAAATGGCTTACCCTCCTTTGCGAATACTATTAGCCCTACCAGCATACAGGTATTAAAACAGGTTTATCATTTAATGTATGAACAGCAGGCATTTTATAATGGCGAGCCAATAGACTTTAATAACTTAGATTTATGGGATAAATTTAAAGTCACATTTGGACTCAATGTTACAGAAAAAACCAAACTCAATGGTAAAAAAACTTTCAATATTGAGTATTGTCGATTCTCTACTTTTATTACGCCGGTTGATGGCGTTGGCGGGATTTTAGCAAAGTGGTTCTCAAACAAACATAATGTAGTTGTCCCAACGCCTTATACATTCGGTCAGGACCCCATTCCTGGCGTCAATCTTTATCGTAATACAAAAGCAAAATTTGTTATGGCTAACGGCGGTAATAGTCTTCCCTGTGCGATGGCAAAATATAATGCAAAAACTGGACAATTTATTCATATAACCAGTGATAATGAGTTTTTACAAATAATGCGAGAAACAAGAGACATGAAAAAATAATTCATTTATCCATTAAATTTATAATTACAGATAAAATCAAAAGCCAGCATGGCATTGAAAAATAAAAAACTTCCTTTTTGGCTTTGCTGGTATTTATTCTGCCAATAATAATAGTGGCAATGATAATAAAAAGACAATAGATAAATATCAGCAGAGGGTTATGTTGCAATATATTCAATGACAAAAACAATAAAAACCCAGAGAGAAGTTTTGAGATCCTAATTTTTCTTGTAAATAAAAAAAAACCAAACACTAAATAAAATAATGAAATGATTGCTGGCATTTCCCCTTCCCTGTAACAACTTGATGTACAAGCTCCAGCACAATGCTGGTGGAGGGATAAATACCCCTCCACCATTTAACGATTACTCGTTATCAGAACCGCCCAGACCTGCGTTCAGCAGTTCTGCCAGGCTGGCAGATGCATCTTCCGCAGTGACCTGCGGTGTTGCTGGCTGCTCGCCCGCGGCGCGACGGCGCATACGATCCTGGTGGTACGCATAACCGGTACCAGCCGGGATCAGACGACCCACAATAACGTTCTCTTTCAGGCCGCGCAGTTCGTCGCGTTTACCCGCAACGGCTGCTTCGGTCAGGACACGCGTGGTCTCCTGGAACGATGCGGCAGAGATGAACGATTCGGTTGCCAGAGACGCTTTGGTGATACCCAGCAGATCGCGGGAGAAGGTAGCCCCCACTTTGCCATTCGCTTCCAGCTCGCGGTTAGCGATCTTGACGCGGGAGTATTCAACCTGTTCGCCTTCCAGGAAGTCGGAACTACCGGCGCTTTCGATGGTCGCTTTACGCAGCATCTGACGAACGATAACTTCGATGTGTTTATCGTTAATCTTAACGCCCTGCAGACGGTATACATCCTGGACTTCGTTAACGATGTAACGAGTGACAGCATGTACGCCACGCAGACGCAGAATGTCGTGCGGCGCTTCCGGACCATCGGAAATCACATCACCACGTTCTACACGTTCCCCTTCGAACACGTTGAGCTGACGCCATTTCGGAATCATCTCTTCGTACGGGTCACTACCATCAACCGGCGTAATCACCAGACGACGTTTGCCTTTGGTTTCTTTACCGAAGGAAACGATACCTGCGATTTCAGCAAGGATTGCCGGCTCTTTCGGACGACGCGCTTCGAACAGGTCGGCAACGCGCGGCAGACCACCGGTGATATCCTTGGTACCGCCGGATTCCTGCGGAATACGCGCCAGGGTGTCACCAGAACTGATCTGTACGCCATCTTCCAGCTGTACAATCGCTTTCCCCGGCAGGAAGTACTGCGCAGGCATATCGGTACCTGGGATCAGAACGTCATTACCCTGAGCATCAACGATTTTCAGCGCCGGACGCAGATCTTTACCACCGGTAGTACGTTCAGCCGAATCCAGAACCACCAGCGAAGACAAACCGGTCAGTTCGTCGGTCTGACGCGTAATGGTCTGACCGTCGATCATGTCAGTGAAGCGGATGAAACCACTCACTTCAGTGATAACCGGCATGGTGTGCGGGTCCCAGTTTGCCACGGTTTCGCCGCCGGCAACCTGCTCGCCATCACCTTTCGCCATGACAGCGCCATAAGGCACTTTATAGCTCTCTTTGGTACGACCGAATTCGTCGATCAGCTTCAGTTCGGTGTTACGGGAAGTGATAACCAGTTTACCGCTGGAGTTCACAACCGACTTCACGTTGCTGAGCTTGATGCTACCTTTGTTCTTAACCTGGATACTGGATTCAGCAGCCGCACGCGATGCCGCACCACCGATGTGGAACGTACGCATCGTCAGCTGTGTACCCGGTTCACCGATGGACTGTGCCGCGATAACGCCGATAGCTTCACCTTTGTTGATGATGTGGCCACGCGCCAGGTCACGACCGTAGCAGTGCGCACATACACCAAAGTCGGTGTCGCAGGATACAACGGAACGCACTTTAACGGCGTCAACGGAGTTTGCTTCCAGCAGGTCACACCACTGTTCGTGCAGCAACGTGTTGCGTGGAACCAGAATGTCCGCGGTACCCGGTTTCAGCACATCTTCCGCCGTCACACGACCCAGAACGCGGTCACGCAGCGGCTCTTTCACGTCGCCACCCTCGATAACCGGGGTCATCAGGATACCTTCGTGCGTACCACAGTCATCTTCGGTCACCACCAGATCCTGCGCGACGTCAACCAGACGACGAGTCAGGTAACCGGAGTTCGCGGTTTTCAGTGCGGTATCCGCCAGACCTTTACGCGCACCGTGCGTGGAGATGAAGTACTGGAGTACGTTCAGACCTTCACGGAAGTTCGCGGTGATTGGCGTTTCGATGATGGAGCCATCTGGCTTCGCCATCAGACCACGCATACCTGCCAGCTGACGAATCTGTGCTGCAGAACCACGCGCACCGGAGTCGGCCATCATGTAAATGCTGTTGAAGGAAACCTGCTGCTCTTCTACGCCGTCACGGTTAATCACGGTTTCGGTTTGCAGGTTATCCATCATCGCTTTGGATACACGATCGTTCGCCGCAGCCCAGATATCGATAACTTTGTTATAGCGTTCGCCAGCGGTTACCAGACCGGACTGGAACTGCTCCTGGATCTCAGCAACTTCAGCTTCCGCCTCAGAGATGATCTCGTGTTTTTTCTCCGGGATGACCATGTCATCAATACCAACGGACGCACCTGAACGCGCTGCATAAGCAAAGCCGGTGTACATCGTCTGGTCCGCAAAAATAACGGTCGGTTTCAGACCCAGAATACGGTAGCAAGTGTTCAGCATTTTGGAGATCGCTTTCTTGCCCAGCGCCTGGTTGACGATGGAGAAAGGCAGACCTTTCGGTACGATCATCCACAGAATGGCGCGACCAACGGTCGTGTCTTTCAGGCTGGTGTGCGCAACGAATTCGCCGTTTTCATCTTTTTCATATTCAGTGATACGCACTTTAACGCGCGCATGCAGAGAGGCCAGACCTGCGCGATAGATACGCTCAGCTTCTTTCGGGCCAGTCAGCACCATGCCTTCGCCTTTGGCGTTAACACAGTCACGGGTCATGTAGTACAGACCCAATACCACGTCCTGAGACGGAACGATGATAGGTTCGCCGTTCGCCGGAGACAGGATGTTGTTGGTGGACATCATCAGCGCACGCGCTTCCAGCTGGGCTTCCAGCGTCAGCGGTACGTGAACAGCCATCTGGTCACCATCGAAGTCGGCGTTATAGGCCGCACAAACCAGCGGGTGCAGCTGGATAGCTTTACCTTCGATCAGAACCGGTTCAAAGGCCTGGATACCAAGACGGTGCAGAGTCGGTGCACGGTTCAGCAGTACCGGGTGTTCGCGGATCACTTCGTCCAGGATATCCCAAACGACAGCTTCTTCGCGCTCAACCATTTTCTTCGCGGCTTTGATGGTGGTAGCCAGGCCACGCAATTCCAGTTTGCCGTAGATGAACGGTTTGAACAGCTCCAGCGCCATTTTCTTCGGCAGACCGCACTGATGCAGACGCAGGTATGGACCTACGGTGATAACAGAACGACCGGAGTAGTCAACACGCTTACCGAGCAGGTTCTGACGGAAACGACCCTGCTTACCTTTGATCATGTCGGCCAAAGATTTCAGAGGACGCTTGTTAGAACCGGTGATCGCACGACCGCGACGACCGTTATCCAGCAGGGCGTCAACCGCTTCCTGCAGCATACGTTTTTCGTTGCGTACGATGATGTCCGGCGCAGCCAGATCCAGCAGACGTTTCAGACGGTTGTTACGGTTAATGACGCGACGATACAGATCGTTCAGATCTGACGTGGCGAAACGACCACCATCCAGCGGAACCAGCGGACGCAGATCTGGCGGCAGAACCGGCAGAACGGTCAGGATCATCCACTCTGGCTTGTTGCCAGACTGAACGAAAGCTTCCAGCAGTTTGATACGCTTGGTCAGCTTTTTACGCTTGGTTTCGGAGTTGGTTTCGTTCAGCTCTTCGCGCAGAGTTTCACACTCTTGCTCCAGATCCATGCTCTTCAGCAGGGCCTGGATAGCTTCCGCACCCATCTTCGCGTCGAATTCGTCACCGAACTCTTCCAGCGCGTCCAGATACTGCTCTTCAGTCAGGATCTGTTGACGTTCCAGGTTAGTCATACCGCCTTCGATAACCACATAAGATTCGAAGTACAGTACGCGTTCGATATCGCGCAGCGGCATATCGAGCAGCAGACCGATACGGGACGGCAGCGATTTCAGGAACCAGATGTGCGCAGTCGGAGACGCCAGCTCGATGTGGCCCATACGCTCACGGCGTACTTTGGTCTGGGTCACTTCAACGCCGCACTTCTCACAAATAACACCACGGTGTTTCAGGCGCTTGTACTTACCGCACAGGCACTCGTAGTCTTTTACCGGCCCAAAGATGCGGGCGCAGAAAAGGCCGTCACGCTCAGGTTTGAACGTACGGTAGTTGATGGTTTCCGGCTTTTTAACTTCACCGAAAGACCATGAACGGATCATGTCTGGCGAAGCCAGAGCAATTTTGATCGCTTCAAACTCTTCGGTTTTAGTCTGCGCTTTCAGAAACTTTAATAAATCTTTCACGGATTTGCTCCCGTCGGAGTTAGCACAATCTGGTGTCGGGTTTTACCCCGACACCAGTGACCTGTTTGAGCGAGAATTACTCGTCTTCCAGTTCGATGTTGATGCCCAGCGAGCGGATCTCTTTCAACAGAACGTTGAAGGATTCCGGCATACCCGGTTCCATCTGATGGTTGCCGTCCACGATGTTCTTATACATCTTGGTACGACCGTTCACGTCATCAGACTTAACGGTGAGCATTTCCTGCAGGGTGTAGGCGGCGCCGTAAGCTTCCAGCGCCCACACTTCCATCTCCCCGAAGCGCTGACCACCGAACTGCGCCTTACCACCCAGCGGCTGCTGAGTAACCAGGCTGTAAGAACCGGTAGAACGCGCATGCATCTTGTCATCAACCAGGTGGTTCAGTTTCAGCATGTACATGTAGCCAACGGTAACCTGGCGCTCGAACTGCTCACCGGTACGGCCATCGAACAGGGTGATCTGACCGGAAGTCGGCAGGCCACCCAGCTGTAACAGTTCCTTGATTTCAGACTCTTTCGCACCGTCGAATACCGGCGTTGCGATCGGCATACCTTTACGCAGGTTTTCAGCCAGACGCAGCACTTCATCATCGCTGAAGGTGCTCAGGTCGACTTTCTGACGAACGTCGGCGCCCAGATCGTAGGCACGCTGGATGAATTCGCGCAGTTTCGCGACTTCCTGCTGCTGTTTCAGCATGGCATTAATCTTGTCGCCAATACCTTTCGCAGCCATACCCAGGTGGGTTTCCAGAATCTGACCAATGTTCATACGCGATGGTACGCCCAGCGGGTTCAGTACGATATCTACCGGCGTGCCGTTTTCATCGTAAGGCATGTCTTCGATCGGGTTGATCTTAGAGATAACACCCTTGTTACCGTGACGACCTGCCATCTTGTCACCCGGCTGGATACGGCGTTTCACGGCCAGATAGACCTTCACGATCTTCAGCACGCCCGGCGCCAGATCGTCGCCCTGGGTGATTTTACGGCGCTTCGCTTCAAGTTTTTTCTCGAACTCGTGTTTCAGTTCGTCATACTGCTCAGCCAGTTGTTCCAGCTGATTTTGTTTCTCTTCGTCGGTCAGACCGAGTTCCAGCCAGCGGTCGCGCGGCAGTTTGTCGAGCTTCTCAGCTTCAACGCCGCCGGACACCAGCACCGCACGGATACGGCTAAACAGGCCCGCTTCGAGGATTTGCAGTTCTTCAGACAGGTCTTTTTTCGCCTGCTTGAGCTGCATCTCTTCGATTTCCAGCGCACGTTTGTCTTTTTCTACGCCATCGCGAGTAAAGACCTGAACGTCGATAACCGTACCGGAGACACCGTTAGGTACGCGCAGAGAAGAGTCTTTAACGTCAGACGCTTTCTCACCGAAGATCGCACGCAGCAGCTTCTCTTCTGGCGTCAGTTGGGTCTCACCTTTCGGCGTTACCTTACCAACCAGAATGTCGCCGCCGGTCACTTCCGCGCCGATATAAACGATACCGGATTCATCCAGTTTGGAGAGCGCAGCTTCACCCACGTTCGGGATATCAGCGGTGATCTCTTCCGGCCCCAGCTTGGTGTCACGGGACACGCACGCCAGTTCCTGAATGTGGATGGTGGTGAAACGGTCTTCCTGAACAACACGCTCAGATACGAGGATGGAGTCTTCGAAGTTGTAGCCGTTCCACGGCATGAACGCCACGCGCATGTTCTGACCGAGCGCCAGTTCACCGAGGTCGGTGGACGGACCGTCTGCCAGCACGTCGCCGCGTTCAACCGGCTCGCCCAGAGACACACACGGCATCTGGTTGATACAGGTGTTCTGGTTAGAGCGGGTGTATTTGGTCAGGTTATAGATGTCGATACCTGCTTCACCCGGGTACATCTCGTCTTCGTTAACTTTGATAACGATACGGGATGCATCCACGTACTGAACAGTACCGCCACGTTTAGCCACTGCAGTCACACCGGAGTCGACGGCAACAGCACGTTCCATACCGGTACCAACCAACGGCTTATCAGCGCGCAGAGTCGGAACCGCCTGACGTTGCATGTTCGCACCCATCAATGCACGGTTGGCGTCATCGTGTTCCAGGAACGGGATCAGGGACGCACCGACGGAGACCACCTGCTGGGTGGAAACGTCCATGTAGTCAACCTGGTCGCGGCTGAACAAGCTGGATTCGCCTTTGCTACGGCACGTTACCAGGTCTTCTACAAAGTGGCCTTCGTCATCCAGGTTGGAGTTCGCCTGAGCGATGACGTAGTTGCCTTCTTCGATAGCAGACAGGTAATGAATTTCGTCAGTGACCACGCCATCAACCACACGACGGTACGGCGTCTCAAGGAAGCCATATTCGTTCGTCTGTGCGTACACGGACAGGGAGTTGATCAGACCGATGTTCGGACCTTCCGGCGTTTCGATAGGACATACGCGACCGTAGTGCGTCGGGTGTACGTCTCGAACTTCGAAGCCTGCGCGTTCGCGGGTCAGACCGCCTGGGCCGAGTGCGGAGATACGACGTTTGTGCGTAATCTCAGACAGCGGGTTGTTCTGGTCCATAAACTGAGACAGCTGGCTGGAACCAAAGAACTCTTTCACTGCGGCGGAAATCGGCTTGGCGTTGATCATATCCTGAGGCATCAGGGTATCCAGATCGCCCAGAGACAGACGCTCTTTCACCGCACGCTCTACACGCACCAGGCCAACGCGGAACTGGTTTTCCGCCATTTCGCCGACGGAACGGATACGACGGTTGCCGAGGTGGTCGATATCATCGACTTCGCCTTTACCGTTACGGATATCGATGAGCTTTTTCATGACATCAATGATGTCGTCTTTGCTCAGGATACCGGAACCTTCGATTTCGTCGCGCAGCAGAGAACGGTTGAACTTCATACGACCCACTGCAGACAGGTCATAGCGGTCTTCGGAGAAGAACAGGTTCTCGAACAGGCTTTCAGCCGCTTCGCGTGTCGGCGGCTCACCAGGGCGCATCATGCGGTAGATTTCTACCAGCGCGCTCAGACGATCGTTAGTTGGGTCGACGCGTACCGTTTCAGAAATGTACGGGCCGTGGTCCAGATCGTTGGTAAACAGCGTTTCGATACGTTTGTGGCCGGACTGGCTCAGCTTAGCCAGCAGATCCAGGCTCAGCTCCATGTTCGCCGCGCAGATCAGCTCGCCAGTGGATTCGTCAACGTAGTCTTTAGAGACGACTTTGCCTGCGATGTACTCAACCGGAACTTCGATATGCTTGATATCGTCTTTTTCCAGCTGACGGATGTGACGCGCGGTAATGCGACGGCCTTTTTCAACGTACACTTTGCCGTTAGCTTCGATATCGAACGACGCGGTTTCGCCGCGCAGACGTTCTGGAATCAGCTCCATCTGCAGTTTGTTGTCGCGAATTTCGAAGACGACTTTCTCAAAGAACAGGTCAAGGATCTGCTCAGTGGTGTAGTTCAGCGCACGCAGGATGATGGTCGCAGGCAGTTTACGGCGACGGTCGATACGCACGAACAGGTTGTCCTTCGGATCGAATTCGAAGTCCAGCCAGGAACCACGGTAAGGAATGATGCGCGCGTTATACAGCACTTTACCCGAAGAGTGGGTTTTACCTTTGTCGGAGTCAAAGAAGACGCCCGGACTACGGTGCAGCTGAGAAACGATAACACGCTCAGTACCGTTGATAACAAAGGTACCGTTGTCGGTCATGAGCGGAATTTCGCCCATGTAGACTTCTTGTTCTTTAATGTCTTTAACGGTGCCTTCCGGCGCTTCGCGCTCGTAGATCACCAGACGCAGTTTTACGCGCAGCGGTGCGGAATAG
>NZ_JBKFPH010000052.1:0-11427 GCF_046567715.1 Salmonella sp. 741265116_PST
AGTCGGAGTGACCAGCGGAATAAAGCCGAGGTCCTCGCGCACGCGGGGGATTTCCGCCAGCACTTCGTCCAGACGGTGAGCGGCGTTCTGCTGCTTCAGCTGGCCTTCCAGGTTGGTGAGCATTCCGCCCGGCACCTGGGCCACCAGAATGCGGCTGTCGTAGCCCTTCAGCTGGCCTTCAAAGGCGTGATATTTCTTGCGCACCTCGCGGAAGTACGCGGCGATGCTCTCCAGCTTCAGGATATCCAGCCCGGTGTCGTGTTGCGTTCCGGCGAGAGTGGCGACCAGCGCTTCGGTGGCCGGATGGCCGTAGGTGGCGCTCATGGAGGAGATAGCGGTATCCACGCCGTCGACGCCCGCCTCGATAGCCTTCAGCAGCGCCATCTCCGCCATGCCGGTGGTGGCATGACAGTGCAGGTGCAGGCGCACCTCAAAACGTTTTTTGATTTCGCTGACCAGCTCATACGCCGCCATCGGCGTGAGAATGCCGGACATATCCTTGATGGCAATCGAGTCAACACCGGTTTCCAGCAGTTGTTCGGTTAAGTCCAGCCAGGTCTGCAGCGTGTGTGCCGGGCTGGTGGTATACGAGAGCGTGCCCTGGGCGTGGGCGCCGTGGCTGCGCACCGCCTGCAGGGCGGCTTTCATATTGCGCGGGTCGTTCATGGCGTCGAAGACACGGAACACGTCCATGCCGTTTTTCACCGCGCGTTCGACGAAGCGTTCCACCACGTCATCGGCGTAATGGCGATAACCGAGCAGGTTCTGGCCACGCAGCAGCATCTGCAGCGGGGTTTTGGGCATGGCTTTTTTGAGTTCGCGCAGGCGGACCCACGGGTCTTCGCCGAGGAAACGGATGCAGGCGTCAAAGGTGGCGCCGCCCCAGCATTCGAGGGACCCGTAGCCCACGTCATCAAGCTGGGCGGCAATCGGCAGCATATCGTCAAGGCGCAGGCGGGTGGCGAAAAGGGACTGGTGGGCGTCACGCAGGACGACGTCGGTAATGGCAATGGTCATGGATTCCTCCGTAAATTAAGGGTTAAGGCGGCGATGGTGGTGGATAGCGGCGGCAATCACCGGCTTGAGGCGGGCAAAGTCGTCAGCGGGCGCGGCGGCGGCAGGTGCCGCCTTCGGTACTGGGACCGGTTCAGGGAAGAAACGGTTGACGGCGGCGGACATGCCGCGGATGGCGAAAATCAGCAGGAACAGAAACGCCAGCACGAACCCCATGCCGAGGAACATCAGAGTGAAGCCTTCACCTAATAGCACCGAACTATTCATAATAAAGTCTCAAATTTAATAATCTAAAATAGAAAAGTAATATCAGGCATTAATAGAAGGGATAAAATACCGGTAGTAAAATCATACTAACGATAAAACAAACCAAACTAATCGCCAATCCGGGTTTTAAGAAATCTTTAAATTTAACATTCCCCGGGCCAATAATCATTGAGTTTGCTGGAATAGCCATTGGGGTACAAACAGCAACACTACTCGCAATAAAAACAGCAATAACAACTGCACGAGGGTCTGCGCCAATAGATTGTGCGATAGTCCATCCTACCGGGCATAACAACGTACATGCTGCAGTGTTACTCATTACTTGAGTCAAAGCCCATGTAAGTATCCACAATGACGCCATAATAATCATAACGCCAGAATCTCCGGTTACTGAAATAACGGCATTAGCAATCATTTCTCCAGCACCAGTAGAATTAAGCGCGGCTCCTAAAGGCATCATAAACGCAAGCATGAAAACAGTTAGCGTTTCAAAAGAATTAAAAGTTTCCTTTTGTGTTAAAACGCCAGCAAATACAAGAACAATAGCCGCACAACACGCAATAATATGCATTGGAGGCAGAAACTTAATATAATCAGTTGCCACCATTCCAGCGATAGACAGAATAAAAACGGCTAAAGTTAAATTTCTATGCCAGGCCGGAATTTGGCTATAATCCATTTGAGAATCAGATTGTGTATTTCCATCACGATCTGCGATGAGTTTTGAACCGAAGAAATAGAGAAATATAGAGCATGCAATCAGCAAAGGAATACCAATTTTAGCGTATTCGAAAAATGGCACCGACAGACTTCCCTTACTAAAAGTTTCAATAGTATTTTTAGCAATCAGATTTCCTGGCGAACCGATAATAGAAATGTCAGCACCGATTGTTGCCCCAAAAACCAGAGGCATAAGAAGTTTAATAGGCTTAATCTGACTACTGGCGGCAATACCTAAAACAATAGGAATTAGCACAGCAACTGTTCCGCTATTAGAAACAAAGGCAGACATAACTCCACCAATAAGAAAAATCAATACACTAAGGATTCTTTCTGTTTTAGCATATTTTAGTAAAATTTTACTTGATTGCCATGCCAAACCTGTTTTAAAAAATGCCGCACCGAGTACACACATGGCGACGATAAGAATAACATTCGCATTTACGATTGAAGCAAAAATATCCTTAGCATCGATAACACCGGTAAAATAAAGTGCCATTGGGACCATAAATGCAACTAATCCCATAGGAAGACGATCGCTAACAAAGATAATTATTGCAACCACTAAAACCAACAAAGTAATAATCGCTGGTGACATGTATACGTCCTTATATTATTAGGGTACAAAAACAACTCATTACAGTCATGAATACAACTGCAACAAGCATAAATCACATGTTATACTAAAATTACATCTAATTAATTTCTATTGAGAAAGAATACACTCACATAAATAACAGCACTTACCCGACAAAGGCATAACATATTCTTACTGCTTTTGTTTCTGTTTAATCAAATAATTTCCTCTTAAAATCTGTCTGTGTATAATGCTACTTATATAAATGAAACTCATCCAATGCTAATAAGGTTGCAGCTTATGCAATATCGGCATCACCTCGAACTAACATGGCTCGAAGACTGTCTGGCTCTAAAAGAAACGTTGAATTTCTCAAAAGCGTCTGCCTCAAGATATGTGACTCAACCCGCATTTAGTCGTCGGATACAATCTCTCGAAGAATGGGTGGGTACGCCCCTTTTTGAAAGAAGTAAACGGGGAGTCACCCTTACCAAGGCCGGAGAAGTATTTACAGACCAGATTCCCGAACTGATCCACTCCTTGTACACATTGAAAAGTGATACCCTTGAGGCCGCAGGTAATAAACAACCTAGCCTTGTTTTTTCAGCAACGCATGCTTTGTCTTTCTCTTTTGTACCACATTTGTTAAAACAAAGTGATAAAATTGCAAAATTTGGTTCATTTCGTCTTTTATCTGACTCATTGAATGCGTGCGAAAAAATGATGCGGCAGGGAGATTCACAATTTTTGCTGTGTCACCATCACCCACATATGCATCTAAATTTAAATAAAAATAACTTTATGAACATTCGTCTTGGGTTTGATACATTAATTCCATTCAGTAAACCAGACTCAGAAACGTTAAAACCGTTGTGGAATATAAATAATAAGACTCAATTCCCTTACCTTTCTTTTTCATCACAATCAGGTCTGGGAAGAATAATAGCAAATACAGCGTCTATTAACAGAATTACCCATAATATAAATGTTGCCTTTGTGGCCGATCTGGCAGCAACACTATTGGCAATGGTCAGATCTGGCGATGGTGTTGCCTGGATACCTCAAAGCCTTGCCAGGCAAGATATAGAGGCTAAAACTATTGTTACTGCAGCGGAAAAAGAAAGCAATTTATGGGTACCCATAGAAATAAGACTTTATAGACCAGCCAAGAGAATGCCTCCAGATGCCGAAGAGCTATGGGAAATTTTTGTTGAAGAACAAATATAATTATTTAATTGTAAAATGTTCTTTAATATAATCCTCAATGAATTTAATTAATGCTCTGGTTGCATATGATAAATATTTATCTTTCTTCCAGGCCAAACCAATCGTAACATAAGTCGGCTCAGTCATGGCCTTGGTTATTACTTTTTCGGCTTTAAGATCGACAGCGTCCAAAATGAAAGAAATTCCTTCATTTTTAGCAACCAGATCTATGTTGGTTTGAATCCTGTTTGATGATAGAAAAATATGTGTATGAATTCCTCGCTTTGTACATTCTTCAATAATCGTTTTTCTATGCCAGGAATCTTTTTTCATTAGTATCAATGGCTCATATTGTAGATCTTCCCAATCGATACTATCCTTTTTTGCCAGAGGATGTTTATCTGACATACATACCACGTGCTGCTGAGTCATTAATGGTACCGTAACTAATTCTTTTGGACAGTCATTAATAATAACAATAGCAAGATCCAGCTCTCCAGCAGAAAGTTTATCATGTAAACCAAAAGTCCCCTCTTCAACAAGAGAGAGTTCCATCTCTGGATAAATCTCTCGGAAATGCTTGAAGAGCGGTGAAAAAAGAAACAAACTTATCATCGGTGGGATCCCCAAAGTTACTATGCCACCATTTTCATTACGATAATCTTTCATTTCCGCTACGCTATTTTTTAACGCAATAAGGATAGGTTCAATTTTTTGTAAGAAAAACATGCCCTCCTCAGTAAGGACAAGTTTATTTTTCTTTCTATCAAATAATGTCACCCCTAATTCATTCTCTAACTTCTTAATAGCAATGGTGATATTAGGTTGAGAAACAAAATGCCGCTCAGCAACTCTGGTTAAGTTACCTAACAAAGAAGCGCTTACAAAATATTCTAATTGTCTAATTTCCATCTATTTTCCACTACTATAAATAAAATTTATCATTTAATAAAAATAACATATTTCCTTCCTACAATGAATACGAATATCATGAAAATGTGATCAATGGATAAAACAATGCAACATAGCACTGGAGGGAGTATGAGTCGTATATTAAATACAGAAATTATCATTCCGGTTATCGAAAAACTTGTAAAAAAAGCTTGTTATGAACTGGATGATAATCTCATGTGTTCTTTTCGTAAAGCATATGATAAAGAAGAGTCAAAGATCGGCAAGGAAACCATTAAGATATTAATTGATAATGGAGAGTATGCAAAAAAAGAACAACTTGCATGCTGCCATGATACCGGCACTTGTATCGTTATAATGGAAATTGGACAACATGTATGCTGGGAAGGTAAGCCGCTTAAAGATCAGGTGAACCAGGGTGTTCGCCAGGGCTATGAAAATGGATACTTAAGAAAATCCATGGTTGCAGATCCATTAGAACGTATTAATACTAATGATAATACTCCTGCAATTTTACATACTGAAATTGTTGATGGTGACCGAGTGACAATTACCGTTATGCCAAAGGGCGGCGGTAGCGAAAATATGGGAACTTTTAAAACATTGCTTCCCGGCGATGGTATTGATGGTATAAAAGATTTTGTTCTGGAAACTGTCCGTCGTGTAGGAGGCAATCCATGCCCTCCTTATATTATTGGTATCGGCGTTGGCGGTACAATGGATCACTGTTCGTGGATGGCGAAGAAAGCATTATTACGCCCTCTTGGTGAGTTCAATGCTAAACCACTTTATGCCCAGCTCGAAGCTGAATTATTAGAGGCCGTGAATAATACAGGGATCGGCCCTTTAGGTATGGGCGGGCGTATTACGGCGTTAGGCGTGCATGTCGATTACTATCCTTGCCATATCACTGCACTGCCAGTCGCAATCAATTTCCAATGTAATGCAAGCCGCCACGCTAGTGAAATCATTTAATACCTGGAGAAGCTATGATGGAATTAACATTACCATTGACTAAAGAGAAAGCGAAAACTCTTAAGGTCGGCGATATATTATTTCTCACTGGATTTGCTTACACCTGCCGTGACGCCGCGCATAAAAAAATCGAAGTAGCGCTTAGTAACGGAGAAAAATCACCAGTCGATTTTCAAAACCAAACGATTTACTATGCTGGCCCCTGCCCTGCCAGACCTGGTTTACCTATTGGCTCCAACGGTCCTACAACGGCCGCGCGTATGGACCCATTTGTAGAAATGATGTTTCAACAAGGGGCAACTGCGTTTCTTGGCAAAGGCGATCGTGCTGATTATGTCGCTGAGCTTTGTAAAAAATACGGTGGGGTTTCGCTACTCGGGATTGGAGGAGCGTCTGCAATTAATACAAAACATGTTAAATCAGTAGAAATTGTTGCCTACGAAGAATTAGGAACAGAATCCATTAAGAAGTTATATTTTGACCGCTATAGAGTCATTGTAGGAATTGATTCGGAAGGAAATACTCTCCAGAAGCAGGAAGTACCCAAGTACGCCAAATAATAATACATTAATATTGGCAATATCGGTCCGGTAGGCTGTTACCGGACCGATATGTTTTCTATCCTGCACTTCACCACAGGATAGAAACTAAACTTAGCCGCGACGGGCTTTTACCGCTGCCGACAACTGACGAAGCAGCGCATCGGTATCTTCCCAGCCAATACAGGCGTCAGTAATGCTTTTACCGTAGGTCAGCGGCTGACCGCTTTCCAGACTCTGGTTGCCTTCTACCAGATGACTCTCTACCATCACGCCAATAATCGCTTTTTCACCGCCCGCTATCTGCTGGCAGACATCGGCGCAAACCTCCATCTGCTTTTGAAATTGCTTACAGGAGTTGGCATGGCTGAAATCGATCATGACCTGCGGCGTCAGTCCCGCTTTGATGAGGCCTTCTTTCACCTCAGCAACATGTTGCGCGCTATAGTTTGGCGCTTTACCGCCGCGCAGAATGATATGGCAGTCGCCGTTGCCGCTGGTATTCACAATCGCCGAATGACCCCATTTAGTGACGGAGAGGAAGCAATGCGGCGCGCCGGCGGCGTTGATGGCGTCAATGGCGACTTTAATCGTGCCATCAGTACCATTTTTAAAACCGACCGGACAAGAGAGGCCAGACGCCAGTTCGCGATGAACCTGGGATTCAGTAGTCCGCGCGCCAATGGCGCCCCAGCTCATCAGATCGGCCAGATATTGCGGCGTGATCATATCGAGGAATTCGCCGGCGGCAGGCAGGCCGCTGTCGTTAATATCCAGCAGCAGTTTGCGCGCAATACGCAGACCGTCGTTAATCTGGAAGCTGTTATCCATGTGCGGATCGTTAATCAGCCCTTTCCAGCCGACGGTGGTACGCGGTTTCTCAAAATAGACGCGCATGACAATTTCAAGCTCGCCTTGAAGCTCATCACGTAGCGCCAGCAAACGGGCGGCATACTCTTTCGCCGCTGCCGGATCATGAATTGAACAAGGACCGATCACCACCAGCAGACGATCGTCATTGCCTTTGAGAATTTTATGGATGGCTTTGCGTGCGTGAGCAACGGTATTTGCTGCATTTTCCGTGGCGGGAAACTTTTCCAGCAGCGCGACCGGAGGTAATAACTCGTTGATTTCTTTAATGCGTAAATCGTCGTTCTGATAATTCATGTTTATTCCAGTGTTGCCGTACTTATCCCAATGAATGCAATCCCTCCAATCTATCTCTTCAATTAAATAGTGTAAACGGGCTTTTACACTTTGAACGGAATAATCCTGGAATTAAGGAAAAAAACGCACAAATGTAGCGAAAAATGGGATCTAACCTACACTTTTTAACTGTAACCACTCTGTTTATGAATTATTGCAAGATTCTCTGCTGCGTTAACCCGCGGCGGCTAACGCTTTTTATCCCTTATTTGAGGATTTGACTGACACGTGCACTGTTGGAAGAGGTTATCCGACATATCCACCATAACAGGAGCATCTTATGAAAATGACAAAACTAACTACGCTTTTACTCACCGCTACCCTCGGCCTTGCCAGCGGCGCAGCGTTAGCTGCTGAATCTAACGCGCAGTCCAGTAATGGCCAGGCTAACTCGGCGGCAAATGCCGGTCAGGTTGCCCCGGACGCCCGCCAGAATGTGGCGCCGAATGATGTGAATAACAACGACATCAATACCAACGGCAATACTAACAGCACAATGCAGCATCCAGACGGTTCAACCATGAGTCACGACGGAATGACCAAGGATGAAGAGCATAAAAATACCATGTGTAAAGATGGTCGCTGCCCGGATATTAATAAAAAAGTGGAAACCGGTAATGGCGTCAATAATGACGTGAACACCAAAACCGACGGTACCACACAGTAATGCAGAAAAAAGTCTGATAACGGGAGAGCTTTCGCTCTCCTTTTTATTTTGTCAGCGAAAAATCAGTATGATGACTACAGTATTGATGAGAATAACAAAGGAATGACGTTATGGCGCACTCACACTCTCATGCCGATTCACACCTGCCGCAAGATAATGATGCTCGTCGCCTGCTTTTCGCCTTTATCGTCACTGCCGGATTTATGCTCCTTGAGGTGGTGGGCGGGATACTCTCCGGCTCTCTGGCGTTGTTGGCGGATGCGGGACATATGCTCACCGACGCGGCGGCCCTTCTCTTTGCGCTGCTGGCGGTTCAATTTTCCCGTCGTCCCCCGACTGTTCGCCACACTTTTGGCTGGCTAAGACTCACCACTCTGGCGGCCTTTGTGAATGCCATTGCGTTGATGGTCATTACCCTTCTCATTGTCTGGGAAGCGATAGAGCGCTTTTACACGCCACGTCCGGTGGCGGGCAATCTGATGATGGTGATTGCGGTTGCGGGTCTGCTGGCGAACCTGTTTGCGTTCTGGATTCTCCATCGGGGAAGCGATGAAAAAAACCTGAACGTGCGCGCTGCCGCGCTACATGTGATGGGAGATTTGCTGGGTTCCGTCGGCGCAATAGTCGCCGCGTTGATCATTATCTGGACGGGCTGGACGCCAGCGGACCCGATTCTCTCTATTCTGGTTTCGGTACTGGTGTTACGCAGCGCCTGGCGTTTGTTAAAAGATAGCGTCAACGAATTGCTGGAAGGTGCGCCGGTTTCGCTGGATATTCATGCCTTACAGCGCCATTTAAGCCGGGAAATCCCCGAAGTTCGCAACGTACACCATGTGCATGTCTGGATGGTCGGCGAAAAACCGGTCATGACATTGCACGCTCAGGTCATTCCGCCACACGACCATGATGCGCTGCTGGAACGTATCCAGGATTTCCTGATGCACGAATACCATATTGCGCACGCTACGATTCAGATGGAGTATCAAGTGTGTCACGGCCCGGACTGTCATCTGAATCAGACGCCATCCGGGCATGTTCATCACCATTAACGGGAAAGCGCGCGCGATCCTCGCTCCCGCGCGCTGTTTATCCACAGGCGGCTACCGTTCACGGCGATAAATGTCAGGATCAGATATTCCAGCGACATCGCATAGACGCCCTGCAAAGCAAAAATCACCACACTGATCACGTTGATTACCACCCACAGGAGCCAGTTTTCGACATATTTGCGTGTCATCAGAATCATCGCCGCGATAGACAGCACCATCATGCAAGAGTCCCAGAACGGGAAAGCGTCCGGTTGCAGTACAGGCATTGTCACCTGTAACCCCAGCATCTGCATAATGGCGACGGCCACGCGCGTCAGGACGGCGAATACGGGATCGATATATCGCGTCATCAAACCGATAGCTATCACACATATCGCCAGCCATGCCATTGCTTTTGGCAACGGCAGCCAGCGGATTTTAAGCTCGGCTTGATTATCCTTTGTTTGCCGCGACCATGCATACCAGCCATAAATATTGGCGGCAAAGAAAAAGAGTTGCAGCAACAGGCTGGCATAAAGCTGGATCTGAAAGAAAATAATCGCAAACAGGGTGACGTTAACCAGTCCAAAAAAGTAGTTGCTGATCTTCTCCAGACTGGCAAGCCAAATACAGAGCAGGCCGGCGATGGTTCCTACCGCTTCGATCCACGAGAGATCGTACCCGCCAGCGCCAATCGGAATATGAATCAGTATGTTGTGCGTACTAAAAAAATCCATTCTCTCCCCCAAAGATTTCCGTCTTTACGCCCGAAGTGTAGTCGCAAAATCCAGCATCCGGTTGAGGGGCAGTAATGCGCCCTCGCGTAGCGCCGCATCAACCTGTATTTCATGCGCCGCGCCTCCCTGCTCCAGCCCTTCAGCAATGGCTTTCAGGCCATTCATCGCCATCCACGGACAGTGCGCGCAGCTACGGCAGGTCGCCCCCTCGCCAGCCGTGGGCGCTTCAAGCAGCTCTTTTTCAGGCACCGCCTGCTGCATTTTGTAGAAGATGCCGCGATCGGTCGCCACGATAAGCTGTCTGTGCGGCAGCGTTTTTGCCGCCTTAATAAGCTGACTGGTGGAGCCCACCGCATCGGCCATTTCGACAATGGACTGCGGCGATTCAGGGTGAACCAGAAGAGCGGCATCGGGATAGATTTTTTTTAAACGGGTCAACGCCTGGGTTTTAAACTCGTCATGCACGATACACGCCCCTTGCCAACACAGTACATCGGCCCCGGTCTGTTTTTGCACGTAATTCCCCAGGTGTCTGTCCGGCGCCCAGATAATTTTTTCCCCCAAACTATCCAGATGCTCAATCAGTTCTACGGCGATACTGGAGGTCACAACCCAGTCCGCACGCGCTTTAACAGCAGCCGAGGTGTTAGCATAGACCACTACGGTTCTGTCAGGATGCGCATCACAAAAAGCGCTAAATTCGTCTATTGGGCAGCCTAAATCCAGCGAACATTCCGCCGCCAGGGTAGGCATAAGAATGGTCTTTTCCGGGCTGAGGATTTTGGCGGTTTCCCCCATAAACCGTACGCCCGCTACCAGTAACGTGGATGCGGCGTGCTTCGCGCCGAAACGGGCCATTTCCAGCGAGTCGGAAATACAGCCGCCGGTTTCTTCTGCCAACTGTTGAATTTCCGGATCGGTGTAGTAGTGCGCCACCATCACCGCATCCCGTTCGCTGAGGAGTCGTTTGATTTTCTCACGATAAAATTGCTTTTCATCGTCGTTCAACGGCGTTGGTTTCGGCGGGAACGGGTAGATTGCGGCTTGTGGGTCAAACATTACGCTCATCATGCTTCTCGTTTTACTGGCTTAACGAAACAACCAAATGAAAGCGTAATAAACGCCGCAATCGGTTAATTTGTTTTATATGCTAAACAAGATAGCTGATTCAACAAGGAAAGTCACAATAATTACGTAGCCCCGTATCTGATGGCGACGTAACGTCTTATCTGGCCTACGTGAGCGGTGCCGTCTGTAGGCCTGATAAGCGCAGCGCATCAGGCAAGACCCGAACCTGCGGCAGGTTCGAATCTTCCATATCGCAGATAGCAAAAAAGCGCCTTTAGGGCGCTTTTTTACACTGGTGGGTCGTGCAGGATGACTCGCTTCGCTCGCCCTTCGGGCCGTCGCCGCAAGCGGCTCCGTTGTCTCACTGCGTGAGACCCGAACCTGCGGCAGGTTCGAATCTTCCATATCGCAGATAGCAAAAAGGCGCCTTTAGGGCGCCTTTTTACACTGGTGGGTCGTGCAGGATGACTCGGCTTCGCCTCGCCCTACGGGCCGTTGCTGACGCAACGTT
>NZ_JBKFPH010000053.1:0-11226 GCF_046567715.1 Salmonella sp. 741265116_PST
GGTCGGGGTATCGTATTCAACGTGAGAAGTGTTGATGGTGATACCACGCGCTTTTTCTTCCGGCGCGTTATCGATCTGGTCGAATGCGCGGGCGGCACCGCCGTAGGTTTTAGCCAGTACGGTAGTAATGGCAGCGGTCAGCGTTGTTTTACCATGGTCAACGTGGCCGATAGTACCGACGTTAACGTGCGGTTTTGTACGTTCAAACTTTTCTTTAGACATCGATTGTCCCTCTAAGACACGGATAAATCGGTGATATCACCACATCAACCAGGCAACACGCCCGACTTGTTGAATGCTAATAAACAGAAGAGAAAAACAGGAAGGAGAAAAGAAGTGGTGCTGATAGGCAGATTCGAACTGCCGACCTCACCCTTACCAAGGGTGCGCTCTACCAACTGAGCTATATCAGCACATCTTGGAGCGGGCAGCGGGAATCGAACCCGCATCATCAGCTTGGAAGGCTGAGGTAATAGCCATTATACGATGCCCGCATCCTGGAACTCGGCTACCTGATTTTCATTCTGCACTGAATATCGAGAGAAACTCTCTTTATTCGAGCCGGTAAGCGAACTTATCGTCTCGGGCTGCGCCATCGCGCGGCCGAAAATGGTGGTGGGGGAAGGATTCGAACCTTCGAAGTCTGTGACGGCAGATTTACAGTCTGCTCCCTTTGGCCGCTCGGGAACCCCACCGGACTTGATGGTGCCGACTACCGGAATCGAACTGGTGACCTACTGATTACAAGTCAGTTGCTCTACCTACTGAGCTAAGTCGGCATCAAGTAGCGCGCATTCTATGGAGACCTGCGTGCTCATGCAACTAAAAAATTGCATAAAATGTTCTATCGCTCACATTTTGCGCTATAAGAGACAAAAATGCTCTAATTTCAAACAAGAGAGCATAAATTTTCGGCATTTTACTGACCGTCTGACCAGGATACGACGCGGCATTTCAACGTTCCGTCGATAGAAAGCAATCTTCTGTATCTGGTATATTCGTCACATTGCTTCTCAGGGATAGCTTTCACAGCGAGATTTTTTCTTATTATTCCTCCCCATCTGGTGTTACCCTCCTGCCCATTGTCCAAATTAACTTAAATGTGACGTGCCGTTGCATGTCAGGGATGGCCCTCGTTCATCGCTGAACTGATGTAGCAATAGCAGCCAGAAACATGCTTATGAGTATAAAAGAGCAATCGTTAATGACGCCTTACCTACAGTTTGATCGCAGCCAGTGGGCTGCGCTTCGCGATTCTGTGCCGATGACCCTGACCGAGGATGAGATCGCGCAGTTAAAAGGCATTAATGAAGATTTATCGCTGGAAGAAGTTGCAGAAATATATTTACCTCTCTCCCGTTTGCTAAATTTCTATATCAGTTCAAATCTGCGTCGTCAGGCTGTCCTGGAACAGTTTCTGGGCACTAACGGCCAGCGAATCCCTTACATCATCAGTATCGCGGGCAGCGTCGCAGTGGGTAAAAGCACGACAGCACGCGTTCTGCAAGCGTTGCTGAGTCGCTGGCCGGAACACCGCCGTGTTGAATTGATTACCACTGACGGCTTCCTCCACCCAAACCAGGTGTTGAAAGAACGCGGGTTAATGAAGAAAAAGGGGTTCCCCGAATCGTATGATATGCACCGACTGGTGAAATTCGTTTCTGACCTCAAGTCGGGCGTACCGAACGTGACGGCGCCAGTCTATTCTCATTTGATTTACGATGTTATTCCTGAAGGGGATAAAACCGTCGCTCAGCCTGATATATTGATTCTTGAAGGTTTGAACGTTTTACAAAGCGGTATGGATTATCCTCACGATCCGCACCATGTATTTGTCTCTGATTTCGTTGATTTCTCTATTTACGTTGATGCGCCAGAAGAACTTCTTCAGACATGGTATATCAATCGCTTCCTGAAGTTCCGCGAAGGGGCGTTTACCGATCCTGACTCTTATTTCCACAATTATGCGAAATTATCTAAAGAAGAAGCTGTTAATACAGCAGCTTCGCTTTGGAAAGAAATTAACTGGTTGAATTTAAAGCAAAATATCTTACCTACACGAGAACGTGCCAGCCTTATTATGACCAAGAGCGCTAACCATGCGGTGGAACAGGTAAGATTACGAAAATAACAGAAAAAAGGGGAGTACCGACTCCCCTTTTTTACTATTCGGCGCTTCGCAGCGATATTTCTCCGCCCATCCAGGGTTTAATCACGCCATCCTGTTCAAGCAATAATGCGCCCTGAGTATCAATGCCGCGAGAAATACCAAATATTTCTTTGTCGCCAATAATCAGTTTTACCGGACGATCAATAAAATTATCCAGTTTTTTCCAGCGCGAAAGATAAGGAGAAAGACCTTCTTGCTCAAAAAGCTCAAGCGCAGCACGTAACTTATAAATCAGCTTTGCGGCCAGCATATTGCGGTCGAGCGTAATTCCGGCCTCCTGCAACGTGATCCATCCCTGATTTATCACGTCCTCTTCTACACGACGCATTGCCATGTTAATACCAGCGCCAATCACTATTTGTGCGGCATCGCCCGTTTTACCGGTTAACTCAACCAGGATACCCGCCAGTTTGCGGTCCAGCAGGTAGAGGTCGTTAGGCCACTTCACACGAACTTTATCTGCGCCCAGTTCACGCAGCACTTCCGCCATCACAATTCCAATGACCAGACTCAAGCCTATTGCCGCCGCAGGCCCCTGCTCCAGACGCCAGTACATTGAAAGATATAGATTCGCACCAAACGGTGAGAACCATTTACGCCCGCGACGACCACGCCCTGCCTGTTGGTATTCTGCTACACAGGCATCGCCTGAACGCAGCTCGCCAATTCGATCAAGTAAATACTGATTGGTTGAATCGATAACGGGCAATACCGCCACGTTTCCGCTATCCAGTTGGCTATGTATACGGTCAGCATCCAGTAACTGGATGGGTTCCGGTAAGCTATATCCTTTACCGGGAACGGTAAATACATCTACTCCCCAGTCGCGTAATGTCTGGATATGTTTATTAATTGCCGCACGGCTCATTCCCAGCCGTTCACCCAATTGCTCGCCTGAGTGAAACTCTCCGTCGGCAAGTAGTGAAATCAGCGTCAGGGGAACGGTAGTATCTTTCATGCAATGCTCTCCACAGCGTTCACCTCTCCGAGCTGACCAATAAAGCGAACCTCAGGCTCCAGCCAGACATTAAATTTTTCACCCACTTTTTGCCGGACATGATGCGCCAGCGCCACCACATCTTTACTTGTCGCATTATTCGCATTAATCAATACCAGCGCCTGTTGGCGATGTACCGCAGCGCCGCCAATGGTGACGCCTTTCAACTGACATTGGTCAATCAGCCAGCCTGCCGCCAGCTTCACTGAGCCGTCTGCCTGAGGGTAATGCGGCGCGTTGGGAAATCGTTCTAACAGTTCCATAGCGATATCGGCTGCGACAACGGGATTTTTAAAAAAGCTGCCCGCATTGCCATTCACTTTAGGATCCGGCAATTTTGTGGTGCGCATATGGCATACAGCATCAAACACCTGTTGCGCGGTGACCGTTTTCGGGTCCAGACGAGTAAGATCGCCATAGGTCAACACCGGCTGCCATTGCTTTGACAAACGCAGACCCACCGCGACGATCGCAACGCGATCCTGATATTCATTTTTGAAGATACTGTCACGATAGCCGAAACGGCATTCCGCCGCGGACAAACGCAGACGTTTTCCCGCTTCCAGTTCAACGCAGTCAACATAGTCGCAGACGCGCTGTAGTTCTACGCCATACGCGCCAATATTCTGTATAGGCGAGGAACCAACGCAGCCAGGGATCAGCGCCAGATTCTCCAGGCCGGGCATGTTGTTGTCCAGCGCGTAGCGAACCAGCTGATGCCAGTTTTCGCCTGCGCCGACGTGTAGGTGCCAGGCGTCCGCGTTTTCATTGACCTCAATGCCTTTCAGGCGGTTAAGGATCACGGTGCCGGCGTAATTTTCCAGAAACAGGACATTGCTTCCTTCACCCAGGATCATAACCGGCAGTCCCTCACGAGTTGCTTGCTGCCAGGCGCTCAGTAGCTGTTGTTCGTTTTCAGCGCGTACGATGTGCTTTGCACAATGATCAATGCCGAAGGTATTCCAGGGTTTTAGGGAGTGAGTCATAACGGCTATTCCTGATGCTGAACCAAGAATAGTGTACCGTATCTGTGTTGGGAAGGCTTGCGGTTTACGGGTAGAAAATAGCAGGAACGATTAAACCAGCCAGACAGAATTAATAAAAAACCATTAAGAACTGTAAAGTTATTTATTATGTACCATTTTGACCTATTTCAAGTTGCTGTAAAAAAACCAGCAAGCCCCCCAGTCATTGACAAAAACACATTACTGGGAGGCACGCACAACATTGTCTCGATAGCTTGTGGGAAGCCATATAAAAAAGATAATTTATTGAACTACTCTTGACAAATCAGATTATATCGAGCTAATACCTGGTCTATCAATTTTTTGGCATAAGTGAGTTTCTCATCACTGATATCGGTAAAAGGAAATATTGACTTTTCATTTACATTAACTCCTCTATAGTTCATAAGAGTTTTTATGATAAGCGAAGGGTTTGAATCCAGGCTATAGATCGGCATTAACCCATGTATCAGATTTGAAAGCTGGAATGTTTTGTCAAAGTCTTTCTTCCGACAGGCATCAACAAGGCTACTAAAAATCTCTGGTACAATATTAGATAAGCCACAAATTCCACCGCAGCCACCTGCTGCTATATTATACAAGAACTGATCATCAAACCCTGAATACATCTGAAAATCTTTTTTATTTATGGCTAAAATGATTTCGTTAGAATGAGCTGGAATCATAACAGAATCTTTCATACCAATAACATTTATATTAGCAGCTACAATTCTTTTTACCGTATCAGCATCCAAAGAGTGGCCACTTCTTTCAGGGTAGTTGTATAGATGAATGTTACATTTTACCGATTTTGCGACCTCATCATAATACTCAAACAAACGATCCGGGTTTAAACCATAGTAATATGGCCCAATGATGAAAACGCCCTGGTAACCGATCTCACTGGCATAATTAGTTAACTCGATAGTTTCAGCAGCATCTAAGCAACCGGTACCAGCATAAAGCTCTACCCTACCATTTGTATGTTTTACGTACATACTGAGCAATGTTTTACGTTCCGCCAAAGACATATTGGTGAATTCGCCCGTAGAGCCTAAAACCAGTATGCCATCCACACCGCCGGCAATAAGGAAATCTATTACCTTTTGATTCCCATCTATATCAACATGGCCATTTTCATCAAAAATAGTAACCGATGGGGTAATTATTTTACACATTGCCCATTTCCCTTTTCGATAGTCGGGTCAATCCCTTTTTTCTGCAATCGCTTCACCCAGAAATTGACTAAGATTGGCGTCAAAATTGCAGTCGTAATGGTAGAAGCCGCAATCTGTGGCATCGCTATGGTAGCAGAGGCAGCAATGCTTTTATCAATTTCAGCAATGGCGGCAGGCGTAGCAACAGCATTACCAGCGGTACTAGCCAAAGCCGCGCCAGCAACTCCCGAACCACCGCTTAGTTTATCCGAAATAATAAGTATTGCGCCGCCAATGAAAGTGGTAATAACCCCCAGTAATATACCAGAAACACCACCAGATATTAGCATTTCCAGGGTAAGACCAGTACCAAGAGCGAATGAGAAGAATGGTATAAATTTAGACGATCCCGCGGACAAAAATTCGCGCATGTTTTCATCTAAGTTACCAATAATCATACCAAAGACAATAGGAATGATGACAGAGAGTAAAGCGCTGAATGGGACACTGACAAGACCAGCAGTACCAAGCGCAATCATAGTAAAAAACGGACCATCATTAAGTGCTGTAACTACATAAGCGCCAGTATCCGTTTTAGTCCCATACTGACCGGTTAAAGCAAGATACAGACCACCATTTGAGTTTGTCATGGCCGCAATAATTGCCAGTGAACTAATACTGAAGAGGTTATCCCCCAAAAAATGGGCAACAAACAGGCCGATCAAAATACCTGTTACAAGTTTCACCACTGTCAGAACACCGCCACGCCAAATGGCTTTCGGAGCCTCTTTGAAAGACATCTGCGCACCGACAATCACAAAAAAGACGGCCATAATAGGGCTTGCTTGTGTCAACGCTGTTACAAACCCTCCCATAGCTAATGCATCAGGAAAAAAGGTTTTCAGTAAGCACCCAAGAAATAAAGGAACTACCATCATACCGCCTGGTATTCTGTCGAGCGTTTTCTTAATTGGTATTTGCATCTTTACTTACTCCTTTATTTAAAATTATCCTTTAAAATACGGGAGAATCGGTATAAACATTAAATGTGCCACCATACCCATATTTTTCTGGTTTGGTTTCCATACCATTTAATACTTCGATCAAATAATCTATTGCTTTTTCACCCATCTCCTCTAAAGAGATACCTTTGGTTATGATTTCACCTGCGTTCAAATCCATATCACCATTTTCCCCGCCCACCATTTCATAGGTTCTGGTATTAGATGAAAGCTTGATGACTGGACAAATCGGATGCGCCATTGGGGTGCCGCGGCCAGTAGAGTAAATTGCTACCTGGGCTCCAGCTGAAAATAAACCCGTCAAAGAAATGGGATCATTACCCGGCCCATCCATGATAAGTAGCCCTTTACGATCGCCGACAGGTTCACCATAGCCAATCACATCTTGAATTGGCGCACTGCCGCCTTTTCTTACACATCCTAATGCTTTTTCCTGGATCGTGGTAAGACCACCATCAATATTACCTTTCGCTAAGGTACGAGAACTTTCTTCACCTAGCAATTTTCTTAGTTTAATTTCCTCGCCATAAATTAAATCATATATTTTATCAGCGACTAATTTACTTACTGAACGTTCGGCAAGTGAATCCTCTGTACCTATCAACTCTGCATTTTCGCTTAAAATGGAAGTACCGCCATTTCTAACAACCCAGTCTGATACATAGCCAATTACGGGGTTTGCTGTCACACCAGATAAGGAATCTGAACCACCGCATTCAGTGCCAAAAACAAGTTTGTTGAGCGGTACCTCCTGGCGTTCTTGCATGGCTGCATCTGCCAGCATTTTTCTGGCTTCTTCTACCGCTTTTGTGATAACAGCCTGACCACCACCATCGTTTTGGACAATAAGCGCCACAATGGGTTTTCCATTACATTGGCGCAGCTCAGCTGCGACTTCTCTGGCATCAAAGTCCTCACAACCAACCCCAATCAAAATAGCGCCATAAATATTAGGATTAGACAGAATACCATTCTGAACAGTCTTCCATCTTTTCCTTTCACCGACATAGTTACAACCATAGGTATGTAACAAAGGGACTACTTCTGGTAGTTTTTTGGCTATCTGATCTACAACACCGGTTGAACAAGCCGCATTTGCCATGACAACAACATGGTTACGGATACCAACCTGGCCATCTGGACGAACATATCCTTTAAATGTTTTCATCTCTATATTTCCCTATTATGTAGTGACTATTTCATCATCTTCTCAGAGTCGACATTATGTACATGTACATGCTCACCTTTAACTATATCTTTAGTTGCATAGCCAAATGATGCACCATACTTAATTGTTGGCTCACCAGTTTTAATGTCACTAAGCGCGATTTTATGTGGCATTTCAACATCATTAATTACAACTATTACCTCTGTGCCAACTAATATCTCCTCACCTGCTTTAATATTATCAATAACGACTGCAACATTATCTCTTGAATCAAGCTTTAGTCCTCTTTTCACTTCTCAACTCCTTTTCAATGATTCTATCGTAAAATTATGCCAACTTATAAACACGGATATATTTATAAAGTAATAGATAAAAACACTAATTCCCATATTTTAAAGCATGCGACACATCAATAATCATATCTTCCTGACCACCAACCATACGCCGTTTTCCCAGTTCTACCAAAATATCACGAGGATTTAGATCAAATTTTTTCGCAGCATTATAAGTATGTAACAAGAAACTAGAATAGACGCCAGCATATCCAAGTGTTAATGCAGCACTGTCAATATATTGTTCGCGCAGCATCATTGGCGCTACCACATCCTGAGCTAAATCCATATACTCATATAGGTCGAGGTTATTTTTTAACCCCATCCTGTCAATTACTGCCGCAAATACCTCAGCTTGTGTATTACCTGCTCCAGCGCCAAGTCCACGACAAGTCACATCAATATATTCAGCACCATATTCTACTGCTGCGATAGAATTAGACACCGCTAAGCCTAAATTGTTGTGTGAGTGGAAACCTACAGGCACCCCCAATTTTTCAACAAGTAAGCCCACGCGAGCTTTAACATCATCTGCCAACATGTAGCCAGCCGAATCAGCAAGATTCACATACTGAGCGCCTGCATCGACAAATATTTTGGCTTGCTCCAGTATCTTCTCTGGTGAAGCCATATGTGCCATCATAAGAAAACCAATGGGCATCATGCCCAACGATCTTGCCGCCTTGATATGTTGAATCGCAACATCTGCTTCTGTTACATGTGTTGCTACACGTACCGCTTTTGCGCCACATTCCTGCGCTTTCTTCAAATCATCAATCGTGCCAATACCAGGAATCAACAGAACAGTAAGTATTGCATTCTTGACAACCGTAGATGCGGCTTTGAGCAAATCTAATTCCGATACTGCCGAAAAGCCGTAATTAATAGAGGAACCAGAAATACCATCGCCATGAGAGAGTTCAATAAAATCGACACCAACACGCTCAAGACCCGCAGCAATAGCAATAACTTGCGCTTCGGTATAGCGATGCATCATCGCATGGCTTCCATCCCGCAATGTTGTATCGACAATGTGTATTTTTTTCTTATTTAACATGCTTATGCTTCCTTGCTTATTCGCTTAGCCACTTCTTCCGCAGCCGAGATCGCCGCTGCATTAATAATATCCAGATTACCCGAATATTTAGGTAAGAAATCTCCAGCACCTTCTACCTGAACAATAACCGTCACCATATTGCCATCTATAATCGGAGGTACCCGCAGGCTATATCCTGGAACATATTTTTGTACATCCGCGACGATCTGATTTACAGACTCTTCTATCGCCTTCTTATCAGGTTTTCTTACGATAGAATAAATCGTATTCGACATCATAAGAGGTGGCTCAGCAGGATTTAATATAATCAGAGCTTTGCCTCTATCTGCCCCCCCTACTTCAACAAGTGCTTTTGCTGTCGTTTCAGTGAATTCATCAATATTTGCTCTCGTACCCGGCCCTGCGGATTTAGAAGAAATGCAAGAGACTATTTCCGTATATTCTGAATCTGCTACACGATTAATTGCATATGCTATAGGAATCGTCGCTTGCCCACCACATGTCACCATATTATAGTTATCTGTTTTCTGCCCCAGTAAATGCTCTAAATTAACACAAGGCACAACAAAAGGCCCAATTGCAGCGGGAGTCATATCAAATACGATTTTGCCTGCATCTTTTAATATAGGAGCGTTATTTATATGCGCAGTAGCACTTGTCGCATCAAATACAATTTTTATTTCCGGATCATCTGCTATTGCATGTACACCGTTTATAGAAGTATTTACGCCATGTCTGGCCGCACGTTTAATCCCCTCAGACGCATAAATCCCCGCCATACATTTTATATCTATATATTTGCTACGCATTATTTTATACATTAAATCAGTACCTATATTCCCAGGCCCAATAATGCCAACTTTTACTTTCCCCATAAATATTCTCGCTTAATTTTCTAATACAAGTTGACTATTAACTTGCATTTAAAATAAAATACATACTTACTAACACATTAAACATATGATCATTACAGCATAAAGAGCATATATAACATGGCAACCACAAAAAATATTCAGTCGATTGAACGGGCTTTCGCCATTTTAGAACTCTTTCAGAAAAACCGAGAAGAGTTAGGCATCAAGGAAATCTCACAAATGCTAGATCTTAATAAAAGTACCGCTTTCGGCTTTGTGAATACGCTATTCTCCCTTGGCTATCTCCACCAAAATGAGCAAACCCAACGCTATTCTTTGGGACCTAAAGTTCTTGGCTTATCGAATGCAGCACAGATACACAACATTATTATCCGCTCAGCTCACCCCTATCTGGAGATGCTTTCTGACCAATTCGGCGAGACCGCGCACTGTGCCGTTGAAGCTCATGGGAGTGTCATCTATCTCGATAAAGTAGAAGCACAAGGTGCCATTTACATCAATACACAAATAGGGGCAAAAAACTACATCCACTGTACGGGTGTAGGAAAATGTATCCTGGCTTACATGCCTACCGAACGGAAAGAGGCCATTTTAAGTCGTAAATTAACGACAATGACCTACAACACCTTAAGCAAAGCCGACCAATTAAGAGAAAATTTGTCCCTGGTTGTCCAACGTGGCTACGCTATCGACAATGAAGAAATTGAGATCGGACTTTCCTGTATTGCCGTGCCTGTATTCAACGCTCCCAATAAAGTCGCATGCGCTATCAGTATCTCTGGCTTCACCCCCAGAATGCAGGAAAGCGATAAACAAGAGAAAATGATCAAAACACTGCAACAATATTCGCAAGAACTTTCTGTTAAACTATATCAGTATCATCCGCACGAAGAGTTTAAACAAAGTCGTTAATCAAGCCATATGTTGTCGCCTTACGCAAATCCGTCAATGTAGAATCAGATACGACAATAAAGAACAAAGTGATTCTAGCACCATCAATTACTCTGTCAACTATCTGCCTCTTAAATTTTATCGTTTTGGGATCAAGAGACAGAACGGGGCGTGAGTCGTACATATGGATATTTGCTTCGCAGGTGCAGGATGGACGAGCAGAAGATTCAGTGAGAAATTTCAAGAGAATGAAAAAGAAAAGGGCCATCCTGATGGATGGCCCTTTTCTTTAACTGATACTTCCCGGCTTACGAATCACTGCGTGTTCCCACTCCAGACCCTGACGTTACTCTCTGTCATGATGAAGAGATTAGTTGAACATGCGTTAACGCTGGCGCCGGGGTTGACAACCAATGTTAACGAGCAGAATGCACAAGCTGTTGTATTCTATAAGAAAATGGGATTTAAGGTGACGGGACGTTCGGAGGTTGACGATCTTGGGAAACCGTATCCATTGTTGAATTTAATTTATCCGTGAGTAGCAGCGCTGTCT
>NZ_JBKFPH010000054.1:0-10948 GCF_046567715.1 Salmonella sp. 741265116_PST
TTGGTAGAGCAGTTGACTTTTAATCAATTGGTCGCAGGTTCGAATCCTGCACGACCCACCAATGTAAAAAAGCGCCCTAAAGGCGCTTTTTTGCTATCTGCGATATGGAAGATTCGAACCTGCAGCAGGTTCGGGTCTTGCCTGATGCGCTGCGCTTATCAGGCCTACAGACGACACCGCCGCGTAGGCCGGATAAGACGTTAGTCGCCATCCGGCGCAGACGATACCGCACACGTAGGCCGGATAAGGCGAAGCCGCCACTCGGCATAAATACCGCAGCAACGCTACCGGCTCGCTTACCGTCTATAGCTGATACAGCGGATCTTTCGCCCTCGCGGCGGTTAATTCGCTGGCCTGAGTACGCACCACGTCCCACAACGCCTGCGCCGCCGTGGAGAGCGATCGGTTTTTTCGCCGCGCCAGCATGAGCTGCCTTTCAACTACGGGCGTCAGCCGTTTAACCTGTAAGTGGCTGCCCTGCGGGAGCGGTAACGCCAGCGCGGGCAGCACGCTGATGCCGATTCCCGCTTCCACCATTGGAAACAGCGTGGCCGGGTGACCAATCTCCTGCACGATATCCGCCTCAATAGAAAAATGGGCCAGCGCCGCATCAATCAGCGGTCGACTGCCGGAAGCATAATCCTGTAAGACCAGCGACGCCTGTTTAAGATCCTGCCAGCTTACCCATTTCTGATGCGCCAGCGGATGATCCTGGCGACACAACAGTAAAAAAGGCTCTGATAAGATGGCTTCACACTGTAAATCCACCGCTGCGCCGGGATCGATAACGATGCCAAAATCCACTTCCCCCTGGCGGATGCTCTCCAACACCCACTGCTGCGGACGATCGTGCAATACAAAATCAATAGCGGGATAAAGCGAATTACTTTGGGCAATACATTGCGGAATAAGATGCGCAGAAATGGTTTGGCTCGCGGCAACGCGCACGGTGCCGGTTAATTGTGTCCCTACTCTGCCTGCATCGCGCAGTATGCTGTTCAGTTCATCAAGCACCCGCTCCAGACGCGTCGCCAGTTGTTGCCCCGCCTCGGTCAGCACCACCTCACGCGTAGTGCGATCCAACAGTCTGACGCCGGTTTGCCGCTCCAGCTCTTTTACGCTATGACTGACCGCAGACTGGCTCAGTCCAATCCTGTCCCCTGCCCGACTGAAACTTTTGGCCTGGGCGACGGTAATAAAAATACGCAGTTGACGCAGTGAATAGTTCATCGACTAGATTCATATATAGATGCAATAAATCAATTTTATTTCTCAAAGCGAAAAACGCAAAATAGCTGCACCGACTTTCAGGAGTTTTTATGAAACTTTTTCGTATCCTTGACCCTTTCACGCTGACACTTATCACCGTGGTACTACTGGCCTCTTTTTTCCCGGCGGAAGGCGGCTTTGTGCCTGTCGTTGAAGGTATTACAACAGCGGCCATCGCTCTGTTGTTTTTTATGCATGGCGCGAAGCTTTCGCGTGAAGCGATCATCGCTGGCGGCAGCCACTGGCGGTTGCATCTGTGGGTCATGTGCAGCACTTTTGTGCTCTTTCCTGTCCTCGGCGTACTGTTTGCCTGGTGGGCGCCTGTCAATGTCGACCCTATGCTCTACAGCGGCTTTCTGTATCTGTGTATTTTGCCCGCCACCGTGCAGTCTGCGATTGCGTTTACTTCACTCGCGGGCGGTAACGTCGCGGCCGCGGTGTGCTCAGCGTCTGCGTCCAGTCTGCTGGGCATTTTCCTGTCGCCGTTGCTGGTCGGTCTGGTAATGAATATTCATGGCGCGCAGGGCAGTCTGGAAGAGGTGGGCAAAATTATGCTGCAACTGCTGCTGCCTTTTGTGCTGGGACACCTGTCTCGCCCGTGGATCGGCAACTGGGTCGCGCGCAACAAAAAGTGGATCGCGAAAACAGATCAGACCTCTATTCTGTTGGTGGTCTACTCGGCGTTCAGCGAAGCGGTGGTCAACGGCATCTGGCACAAAGTCGGCTGGGGATCGCTGCTGTTTATCGTCGTGGTCAGCCTCATACTGTTGGCGATCGTCATCGCCATTAACGTCTTTGTCGCCCGTAAATGCGGCTTCAATAAAGCCGACGAAATCACTATTGTTTTCTGCGGTTCGAAAAAAAGCCTGGCCAACGGGATCCCGATGGCCAATATTCTGTTTCCGACGTCAGTGCTGGGTATGATGGTATTACCGCTGATGATCTTCCACCAGATCCAACTGATGGTCTGCGCAGGGCTGGCGCGGCGCTACAAACGCCAGACCGAGAAGTTACAGGCGCAGCAGGAAAGCCGCGCCGCGAAAGCTTAAAGCGGGCGTTTCAGGGGCTGCACCAGTTGCGTCAGCCCCTCGGTTTTAATCAGCAGCGTGATTTGCATCAACTCCCCCAGTTTACCCGCCGGAAATTGATCTTTACGGGCAAACCACAGCAAATACTCTTCCGGAAGGTCGATCAATCGACGTCCCTGATATTTACCGAACGGCATCACGGTGTTGGCAATTTCAACCAACTGCTCTTTTTCCATCTCAGGCACCCAGTAAGCGGATCATTTCCGCTTCATCAATCACGGTAATACCCAGTTCCTGCGCTTTGGCCAGTTTCGAACCCGCCGCTTCACCGGCAATCACCAGATCGGTTTTCTTCGATACGCTGCCTGCCACTTTCGCGCCCAGCGCCGCTAAACGCGCTTTAGCGTCATCGCGGGACATCTGGCTCAGGCTACCGGTTAGTACCACGGTTTTACCGGCAAACGGGCTATCGATCTCTTGCACATTAATGACTACCGGCGCGGGCCAGTGCACCCCTTCCGCCAGTAGCTGCCCAATCACGTCACGATTACTCTCTTCGGCAAAAAAGTTAAAGACGTGCGTAGCGACCACAATCCCCACGTCAGGTACTTTCTGCAACTCGTCAATGGTGGCGGCCTGCAGCGCCTCCAGCGTACCGAAATAAGCCGCCAGCCCCGCCGCCGTCGCTTCACCCACTTCACGGATGCCCAGCGCATAGAGAAAACGCGCAAAGGTCGTCGCTTTGGCTTTTTCCAGCGCGTTAACAACATTTTGCGCGGACTTTGGCCCCATTCGGTCCAGGCCGGTCAGTTTAACCACCGTCAGACGGAACAGATCCGCTGGCGTATGGACATACTCCCTTTCCACCAGTTGGTCGATGATCTTATCGCCCATCCCGTCTACATCCATCGCCCGGCGCGACACAAAATGTTTCAGCGACTCTTTACGCTGCGCGCCGCAAATCAGCCCGCCGGTACAACGGGTAACGGCTTCGCCTTCGACGCGCTCTACGTCCGATCCGCACACCGGACAGTGCGTTGGAAACACAATCGGACGCGTCTCTTCAGGGCGTTCGGACAGAACCACGTTGACCACCTGAGGGATCACATCGCCTGCCCGACGGATAACCACCTTATCGCCAATACGCAAGCCAAGCCGTTCAATTTCATCGGCATTATGCAACGTGGCATTGCTGACCAGCACACCAGCCACCTGAACCGGTTCCAGACGCGCTACCGGCGTAATCGCCCCGGTGCGCCCTACCTGAAACTCAACGTCGCGCACAAAAGTCATCTGCTCCTGAGCAGGAAATTTAAACGCCACCGCCCAGCGCGGCGCGCGGGCCACAAAGCCCAGCTGTTCCTGCAAAGCCAGCGAGTTGACCTTAATCACCACGCCGTCGATATCAAAACCGAGCGTGGGGCGATCTTTTTCGACGTTGTGATAAAAATCCAGTACCGCCTGGGGAGAATCGCACAGCGTCACGCGATCGCTGACCGGTAACCCCCACGCTTTAAATTGCAGCAAACGCCCCAGATGCGTATCCGGCAACTCGCCGCCTTCCAGAATACCGACGCCGTAGCAGAAAAATGTTAGCGGTCGCTTCGCCGTAATACGCGGATCGAGCTGACGCAGCGAGCCCGCCGCCGCGTTACGCGGGTTAGCAAACACTTTGCCGCCAGTGCGGCGCGCGTCTTCATTGATCTTTTCGAACCCGGCCTGCGGTAAAAATACCTCTCCGCGAACTTCAAGACGCGCCGGAATGTTATCGCCGTGCAGCTTTAACGGAATGGCGCGAATCGTGCGCACGTTTGAAGTGATATCTTCACCGGTGGTGCCGTCGCCACGCGTCGCAGCGCTCACCAGCACGCCGTTTTCATACAGAATGCTGACCGCCAGGCCATCCAGCTTTAGCTCGCAGCACCAGATGACATTTTCCGTGCTTTTTAGACGATCCTGCACTCGCTTGTTAAACGCCAGGAAGCTTTCTTCATCAAATACGTTATCGAGCGACAGCATCGGTACTTCATGGCGAATCTGGTTGAATGCCGTCAGCGGCGCCGCGCCAACGCGCTGCGTGGGCGAATCCGGCGTGATAAGGTCCGGACGTTGCGCCTCCAGCTCTCGCAGTTCCCGCATCAGGCGGTCATATTCGGCGTCGGGAATCTCCGGCGCATCCATCACATGATACAGATATTCATGATGGCGAAGCGTGGTTCGCAGTTCTGTCAGTTGTTGTTCGATTGGTTCCATATCACACCATCAATGATAAAAAACCCCCGACAGGCGGGGGTTACGTTAAAAATGTCACACCTGCGTTAACCTCAGGCGTTAGCGTCCATCACCTCGCGGATGCGGTCCTGATATTCGCGCAGTTTCTGCGGCGTCATCATCCGACGCTGGTCATCCAGCACGACGCCGCCGACCTCATCAGCGATATGCTGCGCGGATTGCAGCATCAGCTTGAAATTCTGCAGCGCATCGCCGTAAGACGGCACCTGCATAAAAATAGTGACGCCAGGCGTAGTGAAGTCCGTCATCTCAGGATCGAACGTTCCCGGATTGACCATATTCGCGAGACTGAACAAGGCCGAGCCGCTGCCATCCGGGCTCAAATGACGATGGAAAATATTCATATCGCCAAATTTAAAGCCTGACTGCTGAATACTGTTCAGTAACACTTCACCATTAAGCTCGCTGCCATGATGGGCTGCGACGTTCATAATGATGACCGCCTCTTTACGCTGCGGTTTTTCCACTACCGGCGCTTCTTCCACTTCCGGTTCTGCCTCAACCACAGGTTCCGCAGGCTGGAAGGTTTGCGCTGATGGCGGCGGCGCGGGCTGCGCAACAGGCTGCGGCGCTTGCGACGGCGGTGCAGGCTGCTGTTGCGGCGGCTGTACCGGCGGCGCAGATGGCTGAACCTGCTGAGGCTGAGGCGCAGGTTGGACCGGTTGCTGAACCGGCGGTTGCATCGGCGCTTGCGGCTGCGGTGGTGCCGCTGGACGCGGTTGCGCAGACGCATAAGGCGGCTGGTACTGGTGTTGCGGCGACTGACGAGGGGCATCATGCTCCTGCGGCTGGCCGGGGGCATGATTCACGCGGTGAACACGAACTTCACCCACGCCTTCGTCTTCTTCGACATCGTCGTCATACGAGTCGTCGTCGCGTTTCGATTTCATGCGTTTTAGTGGACGATCGCGGAACATAGAAGATCGTTCTTTACGGCTGGTCCAGAAACCATGTACCAGTAAAGCGATTATGGCGATCGCGCCAACAATGATTAATATCAGACGCAAATCCTGCATCATTATATTCTCTGTTGTTCTAACACCTTGCCACCACGGCAAACATTTACTCACTAAGAGTATTTGCCGATTACGTCAAGTGCAAGTGTACTGTTGGCTTTCGCAGCATAAAGATGAAGGAAAATGTACTTTTTGCTGTTTTTTCGAACATTTCCGAACTATCCACCGTCTGATAACCGGGTAAGATATCCCACGTTTACCCGGGGCTTTAAGAAAAAGGAGTATGTCCTGCATATGGTTTCATCATCCACAACCGTACCACATAGCGGCGTCTATTATTTCTCGCAAGGATGGAAGTTAGTCACCCTACCGGGAATCCGCCGCTTTGTTATTTTACCTTTGCTGGTCAACATTGTGCTGATGGGCGGCGCATTTTGGTGGCTGTTTACCCAGCTTGATGCCTGGATACCTTCGTTGATGAGTCATGTGCCGGACTGGCTGCAATGGCTGAGCTATCTGCTGTGGCCGATTGCGGTTATTTCTGTTCTGCTGGTCTTTGGCTATTTTTTCTCTACCCTCGCCAACTGGATCGCCGCGCCGTTTAACGGCCTTTTAGCCGAACAGCTTGAGGCGCGGTTAACCGGTGCCACACCGCCAGATACCGGCATACTCGGCATCATGAAAGATGTACCGCGCATTATGAAACGTGAATGGCAAAAGCTGGCGTGGTATCTGCCGCGCGCGATTGTGCTGCTGGTTCTCTATTTTATTCCTGGCATTGGCCAAACCATCGCGCCGGTGCTGTGGTTTTTGTTCAGCGCCTGGATGCTGGCGATCCAGTATTGCGACTACCCGTTTGATAACCACAAAGTGCCGTTTAAAACGATGCGCGCCGCGTTGCGCACGCAGAAGGTGGCGAATATGCAATTTGGCGCGCTCACCAGCCTCTTTACGATGATTCCGGTGCTTAACCTTTTCATTATGCCTGTCGCCGTCTGTGGCGCGACGGCAATGTGGGTTGATTGCTGGCGTGCTAAACACGCGTTATGGAAATAACGTAAAAATGTATAAATAAGAGATGGCTTAGAGCCTATCCCACCAGGCGTTATTGGCGCAGCCAGTTTGGACACGGACAGCGCGCAAAAACCGGAGCGTACACGTAGTACGTGAGGATTTTGAGCACTGCCCAGGTCCAAAATGGCAAGTAAAATAGCCCTAATGGGATAGGCTCTTATGCTGTCTCTTATTCCATACTGATAACCATTATTCCCCATCAGCATATAGATATGCGAAATCCTTACTTCCCCATATCTGGCTGGAAGGTATGCTGGGAAGGTATCCCAATTTCATACAGTTAAGGACAGGCCATGAGTAAGATTTATGAAGATAACTCGCTGACTATCGGTCATACGCCGCTGGTTCGACTGAACCGTATCGGTAATGGACGCATTCTGGCGAAGGTGGAGTCGCGCAACCCGAGCTTCAGCGTCAAGTGCCGTATCGGCGCCAATATGATTTGGGATGCCGAAAAGCGTGGCGTACTGAAACCTGGCGTGGAACTGGTGGAGCCGACCAGCGGCAATACCGGTATTGCGCTGGCGTATGTCGCCGCCGCGCGCGGTTACAAACTCACCCTGACCATGCCGGAGACCATGAGCATTGAACGCCGCAAGCTACTCAAAGCATTAGGCGCGAATCTGGTGCTGACCGAAGGGGCGAAAGGGATGAAAGGCGCTATTCAGAAAGCCGAAGAAATTGTCGCCAGCGATCCGCAAAAATATCTCCTGCTCCAGCAGTTCAGTAACCCTGCCAACCCGGAAATCCATGAAAAAACCACCGGCCCGGAAATCTGGGAAGACACCGATGGTCAGGTGGATGTGTTTATCTCCGGCGTTGGTACTGGCGGTACGTTAACCGGCGTCACGCGTTATATCAAAGGGACGAAGGGTAAAACCGATCTTATCACCGTTGCGGTGGAACCCACTGACTCTCCGGTTATCGCCCAGGCGCTGGCTGGTGAAGAGATCAAACCGGGCCCGCATAAAATTCAGGGCATCGGCGCAGGCTTCATCCCGGGCAACCTGGATCTGAAACTGATTGATAAAGTGGTTGGCATCACCAATGAAGAAGCCATTTCTACCGCGCGCCGTCTGATGGAAGAGGAAGGTATTCTGGCGGGAATTTCTTCCGGCGCCGCGGTTGCTGCCGCGCTTAAGCTGCAGGAAGATGAAAGCTTTACCAATAAGAATATTGTGGTTATCCTACCCTCATCAGGTGAGCGTTATCTGAGCACCGCGTTGTTCGCCGATCTCTTTACTGAGAAAGAACTGCAACAGTGATGCCAGCATGTTAAAAACGCGTAAAAAAGCACCTTTTTGGGTGCTTTTTTGTGGCCTGCTTCAAACTTTCACCTCACCTGGCATTGATTCACCCTGCCGGAACTGGTATTTAACCAGACTAATTATTTTGATGCGCGAAATTAATCGTTACAGGAAAAGCGTTAGCTGAATCGATTTTATGATTTGGTTCAAATCTTCCTTTCGCGGCATAATGTTTAATGACGAGCGAAACGTCAGCGGCCATAAGTTGCCAGCAACGGATTGCGCAGAACACCTTTTGTGTCGCGTCCCGTTTACGCCGGCGCTAACAATACAGGCTAAAGTTGAGCCGCCAGGCTAGACTTTAGTTCCACAACACTAAACCTATAAGTTGGGGAAATACAATGTTCCAGCAAGAAGTTACCATTACCGCTCCGAACGGTCTGCACACCCGCCCTGCTGCTCAGTTTGTTAAAGAAGCAAAAGGCTTCACTTCTGAGATTACTGTGACTTCCAACGGCAAAAGCGCCAGCGCGAAAAGCCTGTTTAAACTGCAGACTCTGGGCCTGACTCAAGGCACCGTCGTCACCATCTCCGCAGAAGGTGAAGATGAGCAGAAAGCGGTTGAACATCTGGTCAAACTGATGGCGGAACTCGAGTAAGTTTTTTTTCCGGGTTCTTTTAAAAATCAGTCACAAGTAAGGTAGGGTTATGATTTCAGGCATTTTAGCATCCCCGGGTATCGCTTTCGGCAAAGCACTGCTGCTGAAAGAAGACGAAATCGTCATTGACCGGAAAAAAATTTCTGCCGACAAGGTTGATCAGGAAGTTGAACGTTTTCTGAGCGGTCGTGCCAAGGCATCTGCGCAACTGGAAGCGATCAAGACAAAAGCTGGTGAAACGTTCGGTGAAGAAAAAGAAGCCATCTTTGAAGGGCATATTATGCTGCTCGAAGATGAGGAGCTGGAGCAGGAAATCATAGCCCTGATTAAAGATAAGCACATGACGGCTGACGCAGCCGCACATGAAGTTATCGAAGGTCAGGCCACTGCCCTGGAAGAACTGGATGATGAATACCTGAAAGAGCGTGCGGCTGACGTACGTGATATCGGTAAGCGCCTGCTGCGCAACATCCTGGGTCTGGCCATTATCGATCTGAGCGCGATTCAGGAAGAAGTTATCCTGGTTGCCGCTGACCTGACGCCGTCAGAAACCGCACAGCTGAACCTGCAGAAAGTGCTGGGCTTCATCACCGACGCGGGCGGACGCACGTCTCATACCTCCATCATGGCGCGTTCTCTGGAACTGCCGGCGATCGTAGGTACCGGTAGCGTCACCTCTCAGGTGAAAAACGGCGACTATCTGATTCTGGATGCCGTAAACAACCAGGTTTACGTCAACCCGACCAACGATGTTATTGAGCAACTGCGCGCCGTCCAGGAGCAGGTTGCGACCGAGAAAGCGGAACTCGCAAAACTGAAAGATCTGCCGGCAATCACGCTGGATGGACATCAGGTTGAAGTTTGCGCCAACATCGGTACCGTTCGTGACGTTGAAGGCGCTGAGCGCAACGGCGCGGAAGGCGTTGGTCTGTATCGTACTGAATTCCTGTTCATGGATCGCGACGCGCTGCCGACGGAAGAAGAGCAGTTTGCCGCCTATAAAGCGGTCGCTGAAGCGTGCGGCTCGCAGGCGGTTATCGTCCGTACCATGGACATTGGCGGCGACAAAGAGCTGCCGTACATGAACTTCCCGAAAGAAGAGAACCCGTTCCTGGGCTGGCGCGCCGTGCGTATCGCCATGGATCGCAAAGAGATCCTGCGTGACCAGGTTCGCGCGATTCTGCGTGCCTCCGCTTTCGGTAAATTGCGCATTATGTTCCCGATGATCATCTCTGTTGAAGAAGTTCGCGCGCTGCGCAAAGAGATTGAAATCTACAAACAGGAACTGCGTGACGAAGGTAAAGCATTTGACGAAAGCATTGAGATTGGCGTGATGGTGGAAACACCGGCTGCGGCAACAATTGCGCGTCATTTAGCCAAAGAAGTTGATTTCTTTAGTATCGGCACCAATGATTTAACGCAGTACACCCTGGCAGTTGACCGTGGTAATGATATGATTTCACACCTTTACCAGCCAATGTCACCGTCCGTACTGAACTTGATCAAGCAAGTTATTGATGCTTCTCATGCAGAAGGTAAATGGACTGGCATGTGTGGTGAGCTTGCAGGCGACGAACGTGCTACACTTCTGTTGCTGGGGATGGGTCTGGACGAATTCTCTATGAGCGCCATTTCTATCCCGCGCATTAAGAAGATTATCCGTAACACGAACTTCGAAGATGCGAAGGTGTTAGCAGAGCAGGCTCTTGCTCAACCGACAACGGACGAGTTAATGACGCTGGTTAACAAGTTCATTGAAGAAAAAACAATCTGCTAATCCACGAGATGCGGCCCAATTTACTGCTTAGGAGAAGATCATGGGTTTGTTCGATAAACTAAAATCTCTGGTTTCTGATGATAAGAAAGACACCGGAACTATTGAGATTGTTGCCCCGCTCTCTGGCGAGATCGTCAACATCGAAGACGTGCCGGATGTAGTTTTTGCTGAAAAAATCGTTGGTGATGGCATCGCTATCAAACCAACCGGTAACAAAATGGTCGCCCCTGTTGACGGTACCATCGGCAAAATCTTTGAAACCAACCATGCGTTCTCTATCGAATCCGATAGCGGCATTGAGCTGTTCGTTCACTTCGGTATCGACACCGTTGAGCTGAAAGGCGAAGGCTTCAAGCGTATTGCTGAAGAAGGTCAGCGCGTGAAAGTTGGCGATCCGGTCATCGAGTTCGATCTGCCGTTGCTGGAAGAAAAAGCCAAGTCTACCCTGACTCCGGTTGTTATCTCCAACATGGATGAAATCAAAGAACTGATCAAACTGTCTGGTAGCGTGACCGTGGGTGAAACTCCGGTTATCCGCATTAAGAAGTAATTCTTGCCGCAGTGAAGAATGGCGCCTTTGGGCGTAATGCCGATCAGTTAAGGATCGGTTGACCGATCCAGTGGTTGTGTAAGAATCCGGAAATGC
>NZ_JBKFPH010000055.1:0-10752 GCF_046567715.1 Salmonella sp. 741265116_PST
ATTTTGAGCACTGCCCAGGTCCAAAATGGCAAGTAAAATAGCCCTAATGGGATAGGCTCTAAGCATTCTGGTTAAAATGTTTTCATCCATTGTTGACGAACTGGCGTCTGTTCAAAAAAATTGGGTGGCGTAAAATAACGACGTTTATAGGGTGCTGGATAAAATATAGCGTATGGATAACCCCTGAAGCGCTTTTACCCATCTGTTGCTGATTATGCCTGAAGCGCGAGCGTCCTGATTTGCATAAATGCCATTCAGCAGTCATCATAGACTGCTGTTTATAAAGGAGAGATTATGCAGGAATTGATATCCCGGGTAGAAGATTTAGCGGGAATTGAAATGAATCACACCACATCGCTGGTGGTAATATTTGGTATTATTTTTCTGACAGCAGTTGTCGTGCATATTATTTTGCACTGGATAGTACTGCGCGCTTTCGAAAAACGTGCCAATGCCAGTTCCCGCCTGTGGCTGCAAATTATTACCCAGAATAAATTATTCCATCGTCTGGCTTTTACGCTGCAAGGCATCATTGTCAATATTCAGGCCGCGCTCTGGCTACAAAAAGGCAGTGAGGCTGCGGATATCCTGACGACCTGCGCGCAGTTATGGATTATGACCTACGCTCTGCTGTCGTTATTTTCCTTGCTGGACGTGATTTTCAATCTATCGCAAAAATGGCCCGCCGCCTCTCAGTTGCCGCTAAAAGGAATATTTCAGGGTATTAAGCTCATCGGCGCAATTATCGTCGGCATTCTGATGATTTCACTACTGATTGGCCAGTCACCAGCAATTTTAATCAGCGGGCTGGGCGCGATGGCCGCGGTATTAATGCTGGTCTTTAAAGACCCGATTCTTGGCCTGGTTGCCGGTATACAGCTTTCCGCCAACGATATGCTCAAACTGGGCGACTGGCTGGAAATGCCGAAATATGGCGCAGATGGTGCGGTCATTGATATTGGTTTAACCACGGTAAAAGTACGCAACTGGGATAATACCATCACCACCATTCCCACCTGGTCGCTGGTTTCCGACTCGTTCAAAAACTGGAGCGGCATGTCTGCGTCCGGCGGACGCCGGATTAAACGCAGCATTAATATTGACGCGACCAGTATCCATTTTCTGGATGATGATGAAAAACAGCGGCTGTTAACCGCGCAACTGTTAAAGCCGTACCTTACCAGCCGTCATCAGGAAATCGATGAATGGAATAAACAACTGGATGCGCCGGAATCAGCCTTAAATCACCGCCGAATGACCAATATCGGGACATTTCGCGCCTATCTGAACGAATATTTACGCCACCATCCGCGCATCCGTAAAGACATGACGCTGATGGTACGCCAACTGGCGCCTGACGATCATGGTTTGCCGATAGAGATCTACGCCTTTACCAATACCGTCGTGTGGCTGGAATATGAGAGTATTCAGGCCGATATTTTCGATCATATTTTTGCCGTGGTGGAAGAGTTTGGCTTGCGTATTCATCAGACGCCGACCGGCAGCGATATTCGCGCGCTGTCAGGGACATTGCGGCATTAATGGATTGCCCGATCGCATGAGCATGGGATCGGGCAAAAAAGTTAATGAGCCTTACGGCGCAAAACTGTAAACGCGATAAACAGGAACACAATCCATACCGGCAGCAAAATCGCCGACAATCGCATATCGTCCATCGTACACATTAACACCAGAATCAGCGCCAGAAACGCAATGCACAAATAGTTTCCGGCGGGATAGAACAGCGCCTTAAATTGCGTCTCGCGCCCTTTACGACGCATCGCCGCGCGGAAACGTAAATGCGCGAGACAGATCATTATCCAGTTTAGCAATAGCGTCGCAACAACCAGCGCCATCAACAGGCTAAACGCTTTTTGCGGCAACAGATAGTTGATCAGCACCACCAGCGAGGTAATCGCTCCGGAAAGTATCAGCGAGTTCACCGGTACGCCGCGATGGCTGACGCGGGTTAAAAATTTCGGCGCGTTGCCTTGTACGGACAGGCCGAACAGCATTCGGCTATTCGAATAAACGCCGCTGTTATACACCGAAAGCGACGCGACCAGAATAACGAAATTCAGCGCCGAAGCCACCACATTACTGTCCAGATTATGGAAGATCATCACAAAAGGGCTGCTATTGGATTTCACCTCTACCCACGGATAGAGCGCCAGCAACACCACCAGCGAACCGATGTAGAACAGCAAAATACGGTATACCACCTGATTCACCGCTTTCGGGATGCTTTTTTGCGGATCGCGCGCTTCCGCCGCAGTAATGCCGATCAGCTCCAGTCCGCCAAAAGAAAACATAATCACCGCCAGCGACAGAAGCAAACCATGCCAACCGGTAGCGAAGAAACCGTTATAACGCCAGAGGTTATCAATGCTGGCATGTTCGCCGCCGTGGCCGGAGAACAGCAGCCACAGACCAAAACCTATCATGCCGATAATCGCCAGCACTTTAATCAGCGCGAACCAGAATTCCGTTTCGCCATACAGACGAACGTTCACCAGATTTACGGCATTAATGATAATAAAAAACGCCGCCGCCCAAATCCATGTTGGTACGTCAGGCAGCCAGTACTGCATATAGATGCCCGCCGCGGTCAGCTCCGCCATCCCGACCAGCACAAACATGACCCAATAATTCCAGCCCGACAAAAAGCCCGCAAACGGCCCCCAATATTTCCAGGCGAAGTGGGCAAACGATCCGGAAACCGGCTCTTCCACGACCATTTCACCCAACTGGCGCATAATGAGAAAAGCGATAATCCCGGCAACGCCATAGCCCAACAAAACAGCCGGCCCCGCCATTTGAATCGCCGGGCCGATGCCCAGAAACAGTCCGGTGCCAATCGCGCCGCCCAGCGCGATTAGCTGAATATGGCGGTTTTGCAACCCCCGTTGAAGCGTCGGTTCATTCTTCGACGCGGCATCCGACACGCTGACGCCAGATGCAGTTGACGCGTTTTTCACGTCCTACCCCTGTATCGTTTTTATTGAGGGGCACCTTTTAACATTTCGTTCTCGCTGCCGCAAGGCGCAATCGTTTGTTAAGGTTCAACTCCGGACGTTAACGTTATCGTGTAAAAAAAGATGTCACGGGGAGTAAAAAGAAAAGAGTGCGCGCCGATATAGAAAGTGACGGGTGACAGACGCCGAGTATAAAATATGTGAATAACTCTGGACGAAAAGTACGACACCCTACAGAATACATTTAGTATTTTTTCAGTATTTTCAAAAAGGTGAATCAGACCTGGTATCTGTTATCCGTTTTTGAGCCACGCCAGGCATCAACGTCATGAATAAGATCATCAAACGTTTAGAGATCATCAAAAGCGCCATCGAACTTGAGGATGAAGAGATTATCCGTCAGCAGCTCATCTACCTGAAAAATGAGCCGCAGGATGCCGTAATCAGCGCGATTGCCCAGGCGATTGAAGCTCGTCGATTCAGTGACGCCATGCAAGAGATCGCCGCCTGGCTACAGGCTCAACGGGCGCTCTCGACGTGGCAAGATCCCTCTATTGCCGCCAGTAAACTGGAGCTGAAAGCGCTTGAAGCCCAACTTCGCGATCTGATTGACAAACGAAATGCGCGGGTACAAATCCTCGACGACTTCAACGACCTCTATCATCTGCGTCTCGGGCCGTTGATGAGCCGTATTCTGGAGTTGCGTAAACAGCTCGCGGTGAGTATGCAGCGTAAGCAAGAGGCCGAAATAAAACGCCGGGAAAAGGATTATCAATCCTGCCTGCAATTTATTTCCCAGGCCGTGGATCAACTGGCAACGCTAAAACAGCAGTGGACAGGATTGAATGCCGCCTCGCGCGAAGCGGTGGGCATCCGTCAGCGAATCCAGCAGCAGACGGAATTAATTACCGCGTTGCTGGCGGAAATTCGCGAGCTGGAAGCGGATTTTTCCCATCAGGACGACAGCACATTCCGCCAGGCGCAGGAAAATGCGGAACAGGACTATCACCAGTACCGGGAGCAGCAGCAGGAAGCGCAATTCCGCTACGCCCGCGATCAACGTTTGTCGGCTGACGAACGCAATGAATTAAAACGTTTGTGGCGTCAGGCCAGCCGCCTGTGTCACCCGGATGTGGTCGCCGATGAATTGAAAGAAAAAGCGCACCAGATGATGGTACAGCTTAATCAGGCGCGGCAGAATGCCGATCTGGCGGCAATTCGCGCGTTATTGACACAGCTGCAAAGCGGTCTGGAACCGATGATGGCAAGCGACAGGCTAAATAATCTGGAACATCTGCGCCATAAAATACGCCAGCTCCGCACGCAAATCGACGCGCTGTTGAAAGAGATAACGCAACTGGAAACGGAAAACGCCTGGCGGCTCGCCTCTTCCGTTGCGGATAAGGAAGCCTATTTCTCCGGGCAGGAACGGGCGCTAACCGAAATTCGCAATACGCTGGAGGCGCAGGTTCAACAGGTGGAACAGGAACTTCTGTCAGGGTAGTCCATCATTCATCAACACATTGTCGGATGGCGCAAGCGCCACCCGACGAATCGCGGTATAAAGAGGGCAAGAGGGTCGCTACTGTCGCTGTAAAAGTAACGAACGGGCGGAATCCGCCATGATCATCACCGCACCTGCCAGCATTAACGTATCTTTTAATACCAGCCGCCCGGCGCCCGATAAATACGGAAAACCATAATGCGCATCGCCCAGCGGCATAACCCAGGCCTCCGGCGTAGTGATTAAAAACGACAGCGTGACAAATGGCGTCAGGAATGCCAGCACGCCGCCTGCCAGCCCTAACCAGCGGCTGACAGGGTTAGCCAGTACCAGCGCCGCGATAATCAATTCCACCACGCCCAGACCATCCGAAAACGCATACGTATTATTGGCCGTTTGCCAGGCGCGTTCCTCCGGTTTTAGTTCGCCCTCATGAGTCAGATGCTGACGATATTCTTCAGGATGTTCATAGAAAAAAGACATAAACGGGCTGTTCGCCACAAACGGGGTAATACTGTCTGCCTCATAGGGCACAAATTTTAGTAGTCCAATCCAGATAAAAACGATGGCGATACTCAGGCGAATTAATGTTAATCCCAGCCGATCCCCCTGACTTAACAGACGAAGATATTTATCCATCTCAGGCTCTCCTTATTTATATAATATCGCAGTGGCATAACCCGTATTATCAATACGCATGGACGTAATTTTCCATGACGACGCCTGTTTACTTTGCGCCAGTCTGGCAATAGCGTCTTCAAGCATTGACGGCGTTGCTGACACCGCAGAAACGCTGATGTATTCAACGTCAGTTAGCGGCTGGGCGGAGGCGGAAAACGCCAGCGGCGCAGCCAATAATGAAGCAATAAGTGTGGTAACTTTTAACATCGAGATTTCCAGTCGTGGGTTATTTCAATGGTGTTATAATACGTTATGCCTGACTAAAGCCTTTTCTTTCAGACGCCAGCATATTTGTCCTGGCGTATTTTTATAGCCTGACAGGCAAAAAAAAGCCCTGATTAACAGGGCTACGTTATTTATGTTTTACTTAATGAGAGAGAAGAGATCGTTTAAAGACTCACTCATTGTAGGATGGGTAAATATCTGGTCGCGTAACACCGTATAAGGTAAATCTGCATCCATAACGGTTTTAACGATATTAATCATTTCATGAGAATCAACGCATAACAATGACACCCCTACAATACGCTGCGTATTCACGTCCACTACCGCTTTTAGTACGCCACGGGTATCGTTCATAACACGGGCGCGAGGGATCGCCGCCACCGGTAATGTCACCACCTGCACCGTTGCGCCGCTTGCCCGCGCTTGTTCTTCCGTCAGCCCGACACGAGAGAGCGGCGGCGTCATAAAGACGGAATATGGAACGTTCTGGCGATCTCGGGTACTGCGTTTGCCATCTCCCAATACCCCGTCGCGTACAATACGAAAATCATCCAGTGAAATATAGGTAAACTGCAACCCACCGGTAACGTCGCCCATCGCCCAGATATTGTCCGCCGTGGTACGCAGGTAATCATCCACGATGATCCCGCCGCGTTCGTTCACCGCCACGCCGGCGTTTTGCAACTGTAAGCCAGCCGTCGCCGGTTTTCGCCCCGACGCCACCAGCAGGGCATCCACAAGATGCGCGCCTTCCGGCGTTTCTACTTGTACCGCGCCCTCCTTTGAGGATACGGCCTGTACGTTGGCGTTTAAAATTAGCTCGACGCCCTTTTCCTGTAAAATACGGGTAATTGCCTGCGCGATATCCCGATCTTCACGAGGCAGGAATTGCGGCGCTGCTTCAAAGATAGTGACCTTCGTACCGAAGTTGGCGAACATTGAGGCAAATTCAAGGCCAATATAACCACCGCCTAAAATCCCCAGCCGCGCCGGGCGCTGGCTCAGGCTGAGTAACCCGGTGCTATCGAACACCCCCGCCGTCGTTGTTAAGCCCGTAATAGCCGGGATCACCGACTCTGCGCCAGTATTAATGAAGATCTTTTCTCCCCGTAACACCCGCTCGCCGTCCGCCTGGAATACCCGTAAGGTATGGTTATCAATAAACTCCGCCCTTCCCTCAATCACATCGACATTGTCCAGGTCGGCAAGATTATGAAAATTTTTGTCGCGTAAAAAATTTACGACCGCCGCTTTGCGTTGCATGGCGACAGAAAAATCGCCCTCACGTTCCGCGTCATGCACCAGCGTTTTCGTTGGAATACAGCCAATGTTGATGCAGGTTCCGCCGAACATACTGGCGGACTGTTCGATAATCGCCACGCGCCATCCCGTCTTCGCCAGAGTTGCCGCCAACGTTTTTCCTGCCTTGCCAAAACCAATAATGAGCGCCTGATACTGTGTCATCTTCTTTCTCCGCCAAATCACCATCTGTTTGTCAGGACAAGTATAAGTAACGCCAAAAAAGACAGGGTTATCCGCAACGCGCTATTTTTTGTCTTATCGTCTAAATTGGCAGTTAGCAAAAACAAGGGTAGAAATGACATTGAGTCCGAAATATAGTGAACAGATAAAGAAATGGTGATCCCTATTTTTGAAAGTAAATCTGTTCTGGAGTCTATATGGATGCGCTTAGTCGGCTATTGACGCTTAACGCCCCTCAGGGCTCAATCGACAAGAATTGCCCGTTAGGCGGCGACTGGCAGTTGCCGCACGCCGCTGGCGAGCTATCGGTGATTCGCTGGCATACCGTTACGCAGGGCGAAGCGCAACTGGAAATGCCTACCGGCGACGCCATGACGCTTACGCCGGGAAAGGTGGTGATTCTGCCGCAAAACTCCGCCCACCGTTTGCGCCAGTCTGGCGAAGCACCGACACATATCGTGTGCGGTAGTCTACGTCTGCACACGACGTCACGTTATTTCCTTACCGCGTTGCCGGAAGTGTTATGTCTTGCCCCGCCGCCGCATAGCCCCGCCAGTATCTGGCTTAACGCCGCCATTTTGCTGTTACAGCAGGAGTCAGAACGCCATTTACCTGGCGCTGAGGTCTTATACAGTCAGCAGTGCGCCACGCTGTTTACCCTCGCCGTTCGCGACTGGCTATCGCAGGCTGGCACAGCGAAAAGCGTGCTCAATTTATTGCTGCATCCCCGGCTGGGCCGCGTGATCCTTCACATGCTGGAAACACCGGCGCATCCCTGGACGGTCGAAACGCTGGCGCAACGGGTACACATGTCGCGGGCGAGCTTCGCCCAGCTATTTCGCGACGTGTCCGCAACGACGCCCTTAGCCGTGTTAACAACGCTGCGCCTGCAAATCGCCGCCCAGACCCTGTCGCGTGAAGCGCTGCCGGTGATGGTGATTGCCGAGTCGGTAGGTTATGCGAGCGAATCTTCTTTTCACAAAGCTTTTGTCCGTGAATTCGGTTGTACACCAGGCGAGTACCGCAAACGGGTCAGCGCGCTCGGACGATAAACGTACGCTGAACCCGCCTGCAGTTTGACGCCGCAGGCGGGCGACACACGTTATGCCGCAAGGCGACGATGCCTGCGCAGCCACATCAGCTTGTAGGCTACCGGAATGATAAACAGCGACAGCAGCGGCGCGGTAATCATGCCGCCGACCAGCGCAAAGGGAACGCTGGTAATGATTAATAACGCTTCCCTTACGTCGACTCTGCAACCTGCCCCGTGGCGGTCTCAACACTAATAGACGCTCTACGTAGGCGATAATCCCGAAAAATACAGCGGTTGACAGACTAAGCAGCAAGACGGAATCACAATGACCCGACTCTTTTTTAGAGAAGCATAAATTTTTATTTGATTACAAACAGTTCAGCGTTGTATTTGAGGGTTTTATTTGAGGGAAATAAAACAGCACCCGTAACGACACCTGTTGCGAGATAATGCGCAAATACAGGGATGATTTAAAACTTACCCTGATACTTACACTGCAAGATAATTTTAGATGATAGGTTTTTTGATATAACTTATTGATTTATCAATGGCGCGCCCTGCAGGATTCGAACCTGCGACCCACGGCTTAGAAGGCCGTTGCTCTATCCAACTGAGCTAAGGGCGCCTTGTGAAGTGAAGACTTCGTGTAGACGAAACGCGAGAATTATACGGTCAGGCACTCCTGAGTCAATGGCTTTTGTTCTGGTTGCTGACTAAGTGTACGAATATCGTCTTTTCTGGCGCAATGCCAGGTTCCAGGAAATCGCCTGGACACATCTCAGCACGCATAAAGTGGGAATTAAGGCCGCCAGCATTTAGAAAATCAATAAGTTTCTTTAATATTTCACCATGATTCACCTGCTGTGTAGGATATTTTTTATGCTGCGTATCGCTATTAAGGAACAAAACAGTCACTTTGAGCATGGTTTGAAAATCATCATGACGCGTCTGGCGAATCAATGGCAACAGAAAATTGACTTTCTGCCGCCAGAAGAGATAGATAATGCCGATATCGCTTTCCTGGCCCTGGATGATGATTGGTTCAGCGCAGGCTGTTACCAGATACCTATGCATACCCAACATCAGCTACGGGTGATTATTTGTAATAAATGCGATAAAGAAAAGCTCATGTTCAGACCATGTCTGTATATGCTGCCGCATATTTATCGGGAAGATGATGTTGAAGAAATTACCCGGAAAATGATATTGATCTTACATAAACGAGCGCTTCGACATAGCGTCCCTTCTGGCATTTGCCACTACTGCACGACTCGTCATTTTTCAGTAACAGAACGTCACCTGTTAAAACTGATCGCCAGCGGTTATCATTTAAGCGAAACGGGTGCTTTACTTTCACTTTCTGAAGAGCAGACAAAGTCACTCCGCCGGAGCATTATGCGCAAATTACATGTTAAAACGGAGCAGCAGTTTTTAAAGTATATTAGAGTTAACCTTCATTTCTTACTCAGTAAGTAAACTCACTTAACTTTTTACAAGGCTTACGAAATATCTCACCAATAATTAAGTAACGATACCTACAGGCATTTTTTTAACGCTGCCACAATGATGCCCATAATATCCTGATAGATTCAGGGGTCAAAAATATATGGCTGCATCATAAATGCCTGGAGGAGTGTTTGGTGGCACAGGGTACTTTATTAAAGGAAAGGATAAATCCCCCACACCTGGCGTCTTCGCCAACACGTCATTTATATCTCAACAGCGGATTGTTAAAATCTGAGCCAATCGTTAATCTCTCAACTGCGCAATTAATCGGCTATGAGGTCCTGACGCAACTTCCGTCAGAACATGATAGCGAAGTTTTTTTTCAGCAGTGAATAGAGCAACGAAGCATTGTTTTTACGCTGGTACAACGATGGCCAGCCATATTACCAGATATATATTAGAGCAATGGAAAAAGCAGGATGCGCAGCGTACCACGCAGGGAAAGACGCCGCCGTTTAAGAAATGCCAAAGACTGCGCCTGCCGTTATCACTCTCCAACGCCGCAGATATTTGATCGCCTTGAGTTACTGGACCAACAGCTTAATTATGCCTTGCCGGTTAGTATCATTTCTCAGGCAATAATTACAACTGATAACTACCTCGGCTATTCGCTGAGTCACTACTTATTTTGCGGAAAACTCACCGCAGCATTCCGCTCATTAGAAGACATTTCTTTGTTGATTGAAAAGGGGTCGCTCAAACAACTGATTGTAGATATGAAGGCGCTACCTGTCTCCTGTATTGAGGCGCTTAACCAGCTACGCGCACTCAGTTGGCAACAAAGCGATATTCAGATTTACCTGCTGGTATCAGATACCCCCCTATAACACAGTTTATCCGTATGGCTGGGCGTTTTTTTGTCCTGTCACGACGACAAAATCTGGCCTCAGTACGCAAAGCCTTGTTATCAGCCGCCGAACCTCGCTTATCGGAAAGCTTTAGCCGCACTGACTGGTTGATGATTGAAACTTTAGCGCAAGGCGCCTCTTTAAAAGAAATAGCACGTCAGCAAAGCGTACCTTATCATCGTGTAGTTTACCGGCTTAAACAACCTATCACCCTCCTTAACCTTCCCCACAGGCAAAGCTTTCTTCGGCTGATCCAGCAGCTAAACGTTACTTTCCACGACATTTTTTAACGAAGTAACATTCTGGCGAATAATGTTTTTAAGAAATTACTTATTTTAACTTTTTTGAGGTCTCCAGCGTAAATATCTTCCTGTCATTACATAACAAATACTAAACAATGAGTCTTTTGTATTATTTTTATGCTTAAAATAATAGTTTATACCCAAAATAATTCGAGTTGCTTAAAGGCGGCAAGGGAGTGAGTCCCCAGGAGCATAG
>NZ_JBKFPH010000056.1:0-10369 GCF_046567715.1 Salmonella sp. 741265116_PST
CTTATTTGGTGGACACCACTTTGTCGGATACATCAGATTATGACCAGACGGTTCGCGCTGTACGCTTACGGATACCTATAAATTATCATGTCTTCACAGGGAACGTTCTATCTCAAAAAAAAGGAAAATTGAGATAGTTTTAAGTGGCGGTCTGTATAACTCAAATTCATCAAATTTTGAGATAGCAACATGTCAATCAAAAGATCACCGGTACTTATTGCATTGTCCCAACTTAACGGAGTGGATCTGAAACTCAACCAACACTACAGCCGCGTGACGGACGATAAAGGCCGCTATCTTCCGTTTGACGAATTCTGCCGCCGTACGTCCAGCGGAGAAAATGTCTCTATCGCCTGGACGCTTACGCGGCGCGCGCGTGACTCAGCTATGCAATGGATCCATTATCGCAACGAAACAGGCGATCAGGCTGGCTTTGTCCTTACACCTAACATCATGTCAGTGTGTGAACAGGTGGACAAGCACGCCACAAGGCTGACGCTCAAAGAACTCACCGCCAGACTCAGGGGCAGGGAAAGAGTTAACAGCACTAAGCATGGAAGAGCCCATCACCTCATCACAGCTGGAAGGCGCTAACACAACTACGCTTGTCGCGCGCGACATGCTGGAAAGTGGCAGAGCCCCGTACCGAAGATGAACACATGATCGCTGGTAATGCGCGGTTGATGGCCGAAATACCAGATCTGCTCCAGGAGCCATTAACACCAGATTTAATCCGCCGTTTCCATGCCGTTGGCATGGGGGGAATAAATGACGAAAAATACCGTCCCGGAGAATTCCGCGACACCGATGATGTGATGATTGCAGATTATGACGGTAACATTGTTCATCAGCCCCCAGCCGCCGCCAACCTGCAGGTGCGTCTGCAAATGGTGTGTGACTTCGTAAATGACACAGGATCCTACGCTCACCCCTTGGTAAAAACCTGCGTTCTTCACTTCATGATCGCTCACGAGCACCCTTTCAGAGACGGTAACGAGCGTACAAGCCGTGGGCTATTTTACTGGTACATGCTGAAATCAGAATACGACGTGTTTAAATATATCTCGATCAGCCAGTTACTACATGCCGCCCCGGCCAAATATGCCCACAGCTACCAGTACACTGAAACCGATGATATGGATCTGACGTACTACCTTGAATATCAGGCCAGTATTATCCATCGGGCTATGACAAGACTCTTAAAGCATGTAGACAATCTGGTTGCCCGCGCGGCCCGAATTGACCAATTTTTGTATAAATCAGGAAGCTTATCGCGGCTGAGCGGACGACAAGTCACGCTACTCAATATCATTCTGGCTGAACCTGGTAGGAAATATTCCGCAGCAGGTGTAGCGGAGGCGCTGGGCGTATCGGATAACACTGCGTAATGACCTCCGTACCCTGGCGCGTGAAAATCTCTTAACCGAGATTTCAGAAAACGACCAGAAAACGGTTTATAAAGTATCTTGGGATCTGAACTAAATACGGGAGAACAAGGAAAAGAACGACATCATATAAAATGGCATCGTGAGTATTCACAAAAGCAGAGCTGTGGCAGGATAACCCTGTATAAATCAGCGATATTTTTACAGCGAGGAAGTGATGATGTCGGGGCTACATTCATGGCTTTTAGATAAGTCAACCAGTGACACCTATATGTTCATCAAGCGCCTGTCAGCCAACGATACCGGTGCGACGGGCGGGCATCAGGTTGGCATTTACATACCTTCTGGCATTGTTGAGCATCTTTTCCCTTCAATTAATCATACAAGGGATCTTAACCCGTCCGTGACGCTGAATGCACATACCTCCTCGCACAGTTGCCCGGACAGTGAGGCCAGAGCCGTTTATTACAATGGACGTTTTTTTGGTAAGACCCGAAATGAAAAGCGTATCACCCGATGGGGAGGAGGAAAGAATCCTCTGCAACACCCTGAAAACACGGGGGCACTGGCCTTATTGGCGTTCGATCATCGTCAGGGAGCAGATAGTCAATGCGTTGATATCTGGGTGTGTCATGACGCTGAAGAAGAAGATATTGTTGAGTCATCGCTCGGAGAAATTGTTCCCGGATCGTTAGTCTATGGTCCCGCAAATGAGATTCTGGGCGGTCTGGCTTTAAAAGAACCGGTTTCCAGTGGATATCGTCTTCCGGAAGAGTGGGGAACAAATTTTCCTTCTGGTAAGGAGATTATCGAGTATGCAGCAGCTCACTATTCCCCAAATGTTGCTGGCCCGGATAAGCAATTGATTGAGCGCCGTCGTGTTGAATATGAAATTTTCCTGCTGGTGGAAGAAATGCACGTTCTGGGTATGGTTCTGTCTGGGTTTGGTTCAGTAAATGAATTTATTGCACTGGCGAATTCCGTGAGCAACAGACGAAAATCACGAGCCGGGAAATCACTGGAGCTGCATCTTGAACAGCTTTTTAATGAGTATGGACTGAAAACTTTTGAGACTCAGGCCATTACGGAAGGAAATAAGAAACCAGATTTTTTATTCCCCTCTGCGCAAGCTTATCACGATGAAGCTTTTCCAGAGCAGAAGCTGCGTATGTTAGCGGTAAAAACGACCTGTAAAGATCGCTGGCGGCAGATATTAAATGAGGCAGACAGAATTCAGGACATTTACCTCTTTACCCTTCAGGAAGGTGTTTCTGTTGCCCAATTTCAGGAGATGCAGCAGGAAAATGTCAGGTTGGTTGTGCCCAGTAGCCTTCATGGTAAGTACCCGAAAACTATCCGGGAATATCTTATTTCGTTAGAAACATTTATCGATGAAACTAAATCATTGTATGCCGATGAAATAATTTGATTCTGTTTCCCCCCGGATAAGTTCCGGGGGGATCTGTTTATATTATTTTTTGGTCGCCTTGCTTGCAGCGACTTTCATAATATAAGGCTGAAGCAGTTTTGCCACGGCTTCAAAAACGGGAACAACCACTGAGTTCCCAAACTGGCGATAGGCTTGGGTATCGGAAACGGGGATTCGAAATGGCTTGCCTCCGGGTTGTTCAAATCCCATTAATCTTGCGCATTCATGGGGCGTCAGTCTTCTTGGCCTTTGTTCCTGATTCTCTGGATTAGAGAAATCGATTTCGCCGAGTTCTTTATCCCATCCTCTGTCGATGAGAATTTCAGAGCCATCTTTATGGTAACGAGCGGATAATGTTCTCGCGACGCTGTTTTCATTATTCGGATCAACCAGACCAAAACCGAATCCATTACCTTTGGCAGCATGCTTTTTAGCATAGTTATAGAGATATTCCCATAACTTAGGGCTCAGGATATATTTACTGTCAACCACAGGGTCCAGAAGCTGACCAAATGTTGGTCTTTTCTCAGGGTAGAATTTATCAATATTCTTTAATGTGAATCCCCGATGGATATTAAGGTCACGGCGGAATCCGACCAGAACAATACGCTCACGATGTTGTGGCAGGAAATTTTTACCATCAATAATTTTAGGATCATCTTTCCCTGTGATATTGGCATCAGCGACTTCATAGCCTAATTCGTCAAGGGTATCCATAATGACTTTAAACGTTTTGCCTTTGTCATGGCTCTTAAGGTTTTTCACGTTTTCCAGCACAAAAATGGCTGGTTGCTTTGCCTTGATTATGCGGGCGACATCGAAAAACAGAGTGCCCTGCGCTTCACATTCGAATCCATGTGCGCGTCCGAGCGAGTTTTTCTTACTTACTCCAGCCAGACTGAATGGCTGGCAGGGAAAACCGGCCAGCAGGACGTCATGATCCGGGATATGTTGATCGATATGAGCGTAGGCTTTCTCTTCTGAGATGCCTTCTTCTCCGCTTAGCGTGACTTCGCGGATATCCAGATTGAATGTGTGCGCATCTTCATCGTTGTACCAGTTTGCTTTGTAGGTACGTACCGCTTCTTTATTCCATTCGCTGGTAAAAACGCATTGCCCGCCGATGGCCTCGAATCCTTTACGGATACCACCAATACCGGCAAACAGGTCAATAAAGCGGAAATCATAGTCAGGATGATGAGTGGGTTGCTCCGGCAACATTTTCCGTAACAGCGCTTCTTCAGCCATGGTGAGCGATTTTGGCTCACACTTGCCATTTACCCAACGGTTAAGTGTTTCGCGGCTCCACTCATTTTTACCTATTTTTCTTAGTAGTTCTGCGACATACTTCTGGTCGTAAATTTCAAGCACCCGATCAATCAGCTTCCTGTCGCGCTCTTGTTGTTGTTTTTCTTCAGCTTCTGCTTTTTCTAGCAGTTCCTGCGCAAATAAATCGAATTCAGACATAATGCCTCCTCGGGGTTTATGGGTGAAAATATATCACTCATTTGACCCAGATTAAACGATTTATTCTGGATATTTGATCAGTATATGCGTTCAACAGAGCGTACTAATTATGAGAGCTAGCCAATAGTGTTGCCAATTGTTCTGGGGCGTACATACAAACTGCGCAGTGAATCTTACAGTATCAGGTATACATAATTGTTTGCTAAATCATATAGTTTCTGCATCACACCAGGTAATACAGCCATCTTACGCTGGAAAACAGTCGATAAGATGGCTAATCACACTCCTGACCTAAACCTGACGCCTCTCAAGGCTATTGTAAATTGCCTCAATCTCACCCTTCAGGTTATCACCGCAATAAACCATCGATGTATCGTATCGTTCATATCGCGCTTCACGTGTCGCACTAAACCAGTTGAATGATCCCACGCACAGCAACCCATCATCACCAATAACAATTTTGCTATGAACACGATTGACCAGTTTTGTCGCAATACCCAGCGCATTAAGTTTCTCCAGCGCCGATTTAAGGTTATGCTGCTTCTCTTTTCGCTTCTCAAAATCATTATGTTCAGTGTTGTAGCTTCTGTCAGTGACTACCGTGACGTTAATACCACGTGAACACGCCGCAATCATGGAATCAAGAAAACCGGTTTGTTCCAGCTTTTGCCAGGTTAGCCATGGAGAAACTATCGTGATGTGTTTACCGGTATTTTCAAACGTCTGATTCAGGAAATTATCATGCTGCTCCACACCATGGAGTGTGTAGATTTTGGTCTCGGAAGTTTTTAAATCCTCACGTTCTTTATAGTCAAAAAAGAGTGCATTTTTCTCTGACTCAAAGAGATATTTTGCCAGTAATCCCCGCGGAGATGAGGCTGGCTGGATCTCAAACAGGTCCATATCGCCGAAGACAAGGAAACTGTCCTTAGCTCGGGAGACAGCAACGTTCAGCATGCTGTTATCGCTATCAATAAACGCGCCGTCTTCATGCTTTGAATAGACTGGCGAGAATATAACAATCGCTCTTTCAGCGCCCTGAAGAGAATGCACGGTGCCTACTGTAAGCGACTTTTCATTCGCGCCTGCGCTGATGCCTTGTTTATCCAGCGCCTGTTTGATGGTCGATACCTGCGCGCTAAAAGGCGTCACGATACCGACAACTTCATGAAGCGATTTTCCGTAATGCGCTTCAATACTTTGCTGGTTATCTGTCAGCCAGGCCGCTATCGTTTCAGCCTCCAGCAAATTATATCGGCTTCCGCTACTTGCCAGTTCTCCTTTACCATCAATATGGAGATAACCCATGGCGGGCATTAAATTGCTCTCTTCACCCCCTCTTTTAGGTAACAACTTACCGTGATAGCAAAGCGTATTGCAGTATCCAATAATATTATCGAAGCACCGGCGGTGTTCATATAAGTACATGCCACGTGCCAGTTCGGGATCATATTGATAGCGTGAAGCACACTGCGCTATTTTCATGACGCTGCCAGATGCGGCGCTTTTACCAAGCTCTGCGATTGCCGTATATTTCTCAGTAATCTCTTCTTGCGTACTGCCTGACAGAATTTTTTCCGCCAGCATGTTACCTATATCAATAGCGGGGGTAATACTCCATATTGGTGGGATCTGTTCCGTATCACCAATCACTAATGCCTTTTTAGCTAAGGTAAACGAGGCAGCAGCCACTTCAGGGAGCACCTGCCCGGCTTCATCGACAATGAGTAAATCGGCAAAATCATATAAATAACTTTTCTCGAATTTACGCTGCCCTTTATGTTCACTTATCTGCATATTGCCGGGCAGCATATAGCAGGTCATGACCACACATGGGGTAAGTTTCATTCGGCGTTGCCAGCGAGCTGTTACCCCTTTAGCACCTTTCTTGCCCTTTTCTTTCTGCAGATCATCGATCTTCGCCATATCCATTAGCCAGCGACCTTCCCAGTAGTGGGTCGTCAGTAAGAATGCAGGGAAGCGAATCTGCGTATCAGCCAGTTCATCGGCCTGTGAGAAGCTCAGTTCTTCATCGCCCTCATGCCCTAAATCAAGTGCCAGCCTCTGCCATTCCTGAGCCGCCTGCTGTTCTTTAAGAACGATTTCATGCGCGGAGTCAATCTGCTGCCGGTAGGTTGTTTGCTCGCGCTCGGCGGAATTAAGTAACCTATCGATATTACGTTCGATGGTTTCAGGATCAGACCACTGATTTCCCGCAATCAGCGCACCTAATTTATCTTCGAGAAACAGTTGTATTTGGTACTGCCGCTTACTGCGAACTGCAGGAAGCCATGAAAATAATGAATAGATCAGTGATTCACTGGCCCGATATTTTTTCCATTCCGCTTTAGCACTTTTTAGTAGAGTGACTTTTTGTTCTTGCCCGACAAGTAATTTATTTAAATTATCGAGATATTGCTTAATGTCGTTAGCAATAAGCTCACGCGCTGCCCGAACCTGGCTTAGCGTTTGCCATGTTGTGTTCAGCCTTACCAGTTGTTCGGATTTTGCTGCCAACTGACCATGCAGGAGTTCAATAACCTTTTCAGGGGATGAACACTCTTTTTCAGGAAAGGCTGCCTTAGCTTTCTCCAGATAAAACAGCTGTGCATCCTCTACATACTCTTTTGATTCAACCTGGTTGAAGAAATCTTCAGTTTGATATTTTTTGGCGGCCTCGGCTTTACGAGTGCTTGAGGGAAAATAAGCGCCGAAGCTTTTCAGCTCTGGCAACCATCGTCCGGCCATTACACCAGTGCCCTGGGAAAAATCTTTCCCGAACGCCTCGATAATGTTCGTTACAGCCTGGTTATTCGTTGAAGTCGCGATAATAACCGGAGGCTCCGCTTTTTCGAGAGCCGCTCGGGCCCACTGCGTGGCGATGATAGAAAGCACCAGCGTGGTTTTTCCGGTTCCCGGGGGACCATTGACGGCAAGGATATCGCCATGCCTCGCATCCAGAAAATGGCTTAAGGCATCGCGCTGAGCCTTTGCCAGCGGAAACTTATCCCCGGCGTGTCCAAGTCTGTCGCTGAATTTTGCTTCCGGAGGAAGTAATGACTCTGCAGCATGAACTTCCCGCGAGGCGAAACGATTGAAGAGCGGCACATCCTTTTTGCAAACAAGCAGGTGATCATAAAGTGAAAGGATATGGAAACTGGCGCCGCCAGATTGCGCCGTTTTAACAATATAACCGTGCTCAGCGAGTTCATATTGCTCGGGATTTTTAATCCAGTCGCCGACAACGTTCTTCAGTAGCTTCTCTGAATCATCCAGATATTGACGCCAATCCTGCTGCCAGGCTGCATATCGTGCTTCTCGTTCTTCATCTGTTTCGGCGGTCTTATCAACACTGTCATCAAAGTTGATAGAGAATGAGGTATGTGTCGTTTTATATTTATCATACTGCCCAATCTCACCAATTGAAAATGCTCCTTTTGGCAAAGGTTCAAGCAGGTCTCTGGGAATGGAGGTCGCTGGCGTCGGATATAAAAAACCTTCACGGCTCAACAGGGCTGGCGTCACTATCGGGGTAACAATATCAGGCGCACCAGCGGAATGGTCCTTTCCACGCTGCAGTAACCGGAAATAAACCTTTGGCCGCAAGATGACATCGACTGTTTCGACGTCGTCTTTTTCTCCCTCAAAAAATTTACCGACGATCGTTTCGTCAAGACGTCCCGCCACTATCCCATGCCAGTGAGTGAAATTTTTGGCATCTTTGCGTTCAAAACTGCCCTTTCCTGACTCAGCATCTGCCAGTGAATTGCGCCAGTACGAGGCAAACCCTAAAGCATTGTCATCCATTACCAGTCCTATGTTTCAATGAAACCCATTGATTTATCGAATATAAAATCACCGTATGGATAACTATTGTCCACGTTGAAAGGCTGGCTGCAATGTTTTGTTCACGCTTCAATACAAATACTCAGGTTATACGGAGTTCAGAAAACGACCATATCATGCTGCATGTCACATAAAAGCGTTATAACTGAACCAGCAGAGGATTACCGGCTGCACAGCACGCTCCAGAAGCCCGTGAGCCCGACGGGACAGCGTTCAGTGCAATATTGGAACCTGTAAGCTCAGAAAATAACGCTGTCGAATGTTCCGCCGACCAGTTTATGTTACTGGAGACCCATTCGCGCGCTACGGACTCAAGCGTATAAAGAGGCTCTCCACCCTGCTTTTCCTCTCTGCGTTTTTCCGCCGGATTAACGCCTTCTAAAATAAGCCGTCTTATATCCGCTTGCTTCTCCCTTGCCAGTGCAAGAGAAATAAGCGGATAAGGGCCTAATGCCATACGGCTCTCTTTGTTTCCAAAGCGAAATTTCAGATACCACAGCTTGGATCCGCTGGAGTTCACCTGAATGTAAAGACCGTGGCAGTCAAAGAGCCTGTATGCCTTGCCAGGCGGCCTGACATGCCGGATTGCGAGATCTGTAAGCGCCATTTGGGGTCCCCCCTCTATCGAACCGGGTTTGCCCTTTTTGCCTCAGATCGCGTGGATGTTAATGGATGAAAAACGACCAACACGGGAAAATCACAAAATAAATATAGTTATTCATCAAAAATAAATTATCTTTTAATTACAGAAAGATATGGACGAATTTGGACGGAAATGGACACAAAAAAAGCCGCCCTTAAGCGACTTTGATTTGCATCTTTTGGTGCGAAGGCCGGACCGCGATCCTCGACGTAACCTATTGAAATAAATAATATTACAAAACAAGATAACCGCTATATATACTCACGCGCGATTCTCTGAAAACGCAGCTAACTTAAAATCCCGCCTCATCTTCTTCCACAGGCTCAAGCGCGTCAAGTCCCTTTCAGAACGGTGAACAACTCTCCATTTGACCTGCAAGCCATTCAGAACCCGTCAAAGATAAAATCGAGAGCATTTTTGATGGTTTGCCTGTGGGAACGAACGTCCATCACCTCATCACCAATCTGCGAAAGCCTGATACTCGCCATTTCGTGAGCCATCACCAGATAGTCATTACCTTCCACATTCAGAGTGGGCGTGAGGCGCTTAACTGGGTTATTTACCAACCTGCTCACAGGAAACAATGGGATAACCATGCGAGTATGCAGTTCATCAATAATATCGCTTTGCACATCAAGTAAATAAGGATAAGCCTTGCTGTTTCCTTTATTGCGATAAACCATGTATTGCATGGTTAAAACGTCCTGTAATCGTCCGATAAAAGGCCGTGCTCATCAGTAATACGATTGAGCTCCTGCAAACCCGCTCTATTTTCTGCTTTCCAGCGTTCAACGCCTGTGGCACTGATTTCCTCTTTCAGCGCAGCGGTAAGCACCGCAGACAGATTAATACCTGCATCACGGGCTTGCTGAAGCAATGCAGGTTCCAGCGTGACACTGACTGTTTTTTTATGTCGTACACTCATACCCGACATAGAGCCTCCTGAAATTACACGTGTAATAAACACATGTATCTAGTATGGGGAGTATTTAAGCAAATGGCAATGAGAGGCGACTATCTCGGATAGCAACATCTTTGCCTGTCAGGTTTCCTTTAAACGGTTGGCAAAATCTACCATATCCGAATGACTCACCACACGACCGGCATCCACATCGGCAAGACCGGCCTGGATGCTCTGGTGACGTAGCTCTCTTTCTGCCAGCATGGAGAGTAATGCTTCCTTTATGACCCAGCTCTTTGAACGATCCAGCTCTACAGCCAGATTCTCAACGGCAAGAGCCAACTCAACTGGAATCTGCGCGCTGATGGTCTGTTTAGCAGAAGAAACCATAGGGATCACCTCATTTAATAACACTTAATAACTACTATTAAGATTAGCATAGCGGTGCCTATAAAAACATCACATCTTATTTCGCAGGCAACATCCCCGGATAGTGTTTCGCCACGATATCATTCATCTTCTCCACCAGATCCAGACGCTTGAACGTGATATGTCCGCTGCCCTTCTGGAAGTAGCGAATAGACATCTTTTCATCTTTATGCGGGCCACGGATACGCAGGGTTGGCGCGGCCCTTCGCCACACAAGCCCCGCAGACGGCAACCAGCGGCGAACGGTTCCGGCATGTAACTGGCAACCG
>NZ_JBKFPH010000057.1:0-10277 GCF_046567715.1 Salmonella sp. 741265116_PST
GAGAACTGTGAACACAATACCAAGCATCAACATCATCAAAAATGTTACAATGTGCGCGTACAAAACCTGCCGAAATAAACTGAAATTAACAGACGGCTTCTGACGTATTCCTTTACTCACTACTGCGCCCTTATATGTAGTATGCCCTTATTTCCCGCCAGATGTGCGGCGCTGCAGCTGGTCGCGCAGGTTCGGCGGCGTACCTTTGATGGTCAACGTATCTGTAGCCGGGTCCCAGAAAATCCGCTCACCCAGCAGCATCGCATCAAAGTTAATCGTTAACCCGCCGCCGCTGCCGGCATATTTGGTTAGCTGGCGCAGCGTACTGCGATCCGCCGGGAAGCTCTCTTCCAGTTCATAGCCTTTTTCGGCGGTAAATTCGCTGAAGCTAACTTCACTGACGCCGGAAAGCTCTTTAGACAGCGATTCCAGCTCAATCTCTTCCCCGGCTTGTAATTGCTCGTTGCAGTAGCTGTACACCTGCTGGCGCACGTTCTGACGTTCTGCTTTATCTAACTGCGCTTCTGCGGTGAAATCATCCACTGCCTGCAACAGGCCGCGATTCTGCGCTTTGGCGTTCAACCCTTCGCTGGCGCCGAGGAAATCCATAAAGAAGTCAGCGACCTTGCGCCCTACCCGACCTTTGAGAAACGTCAGGTAGCGGGTCGATTGCGGATTAGTTTCCCACTCGGTAAGATCGATACGCGCCACGATATCCGCATGGTTAATATCAAGATAATGCGTCGGGTTAATGTCCAGATTTTCATTGACCCGCATACTGCTCAGGTTGTTCAGTACCGTAACCAGCAGATACTCCACCGCCAGGTAACGATAATGGCAGAACAATACAATGCCGCCGTCCGCAAAGGGATATTTCGCCAGTTCGTCACGCAGGCGTCCGGTCGCCGCCCGGCTAAAGGCAAGAAAATCTTCTTCCCCCTGACGTTGCAACCGCAGCGCTTGCGCCAGTTCACTCTCTTCGCTAAACAGGCCATACGCCTTATTCTTGGCGCTATAGACCCGATGCAGTTCAGCCACCATCTCGACAACGGTGGTTGTCGGCTCCAGCAATGAATCGCGCAAGACCAGCTCAAGATTTTGCTCATCGCGCTTGATAAGCTGGTGCAGGGCAATCTGGTTGATATCCAGACTCATGATAAACTCTCCTTTAAGACCGGGCGGTATTCAACCACCGCCTGCCGGAAGACGCAAGCAATCGCCCTGTCATTTCAGGCGTTATCCGTAACGCGAATGATTTAGGGGATAAAAATGCAGAAAAAAAACTGTTGCTACGGTAATATGTTGCCCTTTCATGAACAAACAGATTTTGATTTATGCCACAACTCTCCCGCTATAGTGATGAACATGTTGAACAACTGCTGAGCGAACTGCTCAGTGTACTGGAAAAACATAAGGCGCCGACCGATCTTTCCCTGATGGTGCTGGGAAATATGGTCACCAACCTTATCAACACCAGCGTTGCGCCGGCTCAACGCCAGGCGATTGCGAACTCTTTTGCCCGCGCCTTGCAGTCTTCGATTAGCGAAGACAACGCGCACTAAAAAGCCGACTCCGGAGAAACAAGCGACAGGTATGGTAACTCATCGTCAGCGCTACCGTGAAAAAGTCTCCCAGATGGTTAGCTGGGGGCACTGGTTCGCTCTGTTCAATATACTGTTGGCTACGTTGCTCGGCAGCCGTTACCTGTTTGTCGCCGACTGGCCGACAACGCTTGCGGGTCGCATATACTCCTACCTGAGCATTGTCGGGCACTTTAGCTTTCTGGTGTTCGCCACCTATTTGCTTATTCTTTTTCCGCTCACGTTTATCGTGATGTCCCAGCGGCTGATGCGGTTTTTATCAGCCATTCTGGCGACCGCGGGTATGACGTTGTTGCTTATCGACAGCGAAGTCTTTACCCGTTTTCACCTGCATCTTAACCCCATTGTCTGGGAACTGGTCATCAACCCTGACCAGAACGAAACGGCGCGCGACTGGCAGCTTATGTTTATTAGCGTGCCGGTTATCTTATTGATTGAGATGCTATTTGCGACATGGAGTTGGCAAAAGCTGCGCAGTCTTACGCGCCGCCGCCATTTCGCAAGGCCGCTTGCGGCATTCTTTTTCGTCTCCTTTATTGCATCGCATCTTATCTACATCTGGGCAGACGCTAATTTTTACCGGCCGATTACCATGCAGCGGGCAAACCTGCCGCTCTCTTATCCGATGACGGCGCGACGTTTTCTTGAAAAACACGGTCTGTTGGATGCGCAGGAATATCAGCGTCGTCTGGTAGAGCAAGGCAATCCGGAAGCGGTCTCCGTGCAGTACCCGCTCAGCAATTTGCACTACCGCGATATGGGCACCGGTCAGAATGTGCTGCTCATTACCGTAGACGGCCTGAACTATTCCCGCTTTGAGAAGCAGATGCCGGAGCTGGCTACATTTGCCGAACAAAACATCGACTTCACTCGTCATATGAGTTCAGGGAATACCACTGATAACGGTATTTTCGGCCTGTTCTATGGCATATCGCCAGGCTATATGGATGGCGTGTTATCCACCAGAACGCCTGCGGCGCTCATTACCGCGTTGAATCAGCAAGGCTACCAACTGGGACTGTTTTCTTCGGATGGCTTCGCCAGCCCGCTTTACCGTCAGGCATTACTGTCCGATTTCTCGATGCCGACAGCGCAGACGCAGTCTGATGCGCAAACGGCCAGCCAGTGGATAGACTGGCTTGGACGCTACGCACAGGAAGATAACCGCTGGTTCTCATGGGTATCGTTTAACGGTACTAACATTGATGACAGTAATCAGAAGAATTTTGTTAAGCGTTACGCCAGCGCCGCCAGCGACGTGGATGCGCAAATCAATCGGGTTCTGAACGCGCTGCGAGAGGCCGGTAAATTCGACAATACCGTCGTGATCATTACCGCAGGACGCGGCATACCGTTGACGCCGGAAGAAAATCGCTTCGACTGGTCGCAAGGTCATCTGCAAGTACCGCTGGTGATCCACTGGCCGGGGACGCCTGCGCAGCGTATTAATGCGCTTACCGATCATACCGATGTAATGACCACGTTGATGCAACGCCTGTTACATGTCAGCACGCCAGCGAACGAATATTCACAGGGCCAGGACATCTTTACCGTTCCACGTCGCCATAACTGGGTAACGGCGGCAGACAGCAGTACGTTGGCAATCACGACGCCACAAATGACCCTGGTGCTCAATAATAACGGTCATTATCAGACCTATAATTTACACGGCGAGAAGATCAAAGATCAGAAGCCGCAGCTCAGTCTGCTGCTGCAAGTGCTAACAGAAGAGAAACGTTTTATCGCTAACTGATTAATTATAAATCAGTTAGCACCGTTTCCCCTTGCATTCGCGTTGGAAAGAGGTAGTATTAGCACCCACAAGTCGGCACGTAGCGCAGCCTGGTAGCGCACCGTCATGGGGTGTCGGGGGTCGGAGGTTCAAATCCTCTCGTGCCGACCAAAATTCCCCTTAAAAACCAGCCTCTCAGGGCTGGTTTTTTTATGCCTACAATTAAAAAGTTAGCTGATGCCAGAGACGTTATTTTGCATGAACTGATCGGACACCTTTCCCGTGCAGTGGTCAACGTAAAGTCAATGCAGGCAAATAACGTAAACCATTTTTGTACTAAAACAGAAAAAGCGCATCTATACCCTATGCTGGAAGAAATGTTTGCAGTGGCAGGTAAATGAGTAAGCAATCTGTCGCAGCAATAATAAAACGTTCTGGTAAGGTAAACGGCCTACCACTTCTTTGTCACTAACAATTAGCCTCCCTGTCGCCATAGGGTCGATAACGATCGGCTAGTCACAACACGTTTTTGTAGACAACGTACTGTGATTAATTTCTCCTTCAGCCAGCAACTCGCTAATTGTTATTCAACTTTAGAAATTATAACTAATTGAAGCACCTACAAAATTATGCCCTGAATTTTTATCCGTGAGTGATCCATTCGAGAAATGCCGGATATAAGCTTCTGTAGAAAAAGAGCCAAAGTTCCAGCCAAGAAACGCTTTTTCTCCAAAGGTAAATGCAGAATTGACACGCATATCATCTTGCGACTTAGATTTTATATAAGCCCCCAGACCAATACCGGTATAGATACCAGCGAAATGAACCAGCGCCACATCCTTCGAGATACCTAATACGGCCTGATTATATTTATTGCAGGGAACGCTGCCAGAATGTTTACTGCAATCATCGTTCCCCTTAGCCTTAAATCCTCCTAACTCCAGATTATTTCTTGCCTGTAAAAAGAAAAAATCGCTGGGTTCACTGTATGTCAGAAAGGCCGTATATAAGTGCTCAACCCCTCCTCTCCTTATACTTTCTCCCCCAGCAAAAGAGATCTGATGTTTGTTGCCCTTACCAAAAAAAACATTATCATTAGCAGAACATGCGAATGCACAAGGTAATAATATATATATAAATATTCTCTTCATATACACTCCATCACCATTTCAATGTCAATAGCTATTTTTAACCGACTAATATATTTAAAATTTTCTACGCCACACTTACGCTCTCAGAAACGGCTGATATAGCAGCCAGTATTAATATTATTTTCATAATTATTCCATCCAGCTTTTTGATGCAAACAGGCTGGGCATGGACTGTGTGCAGAAATCAAAACATACTCACTACATTCTCCCCTTGAGTTGCCCCAACGGGTGCTCAAAACGCTGAGAGTGTTGTTCAGGCACCCAGGATAAGTTATAAGTGAATGACGCTCATTCCTGACCACATTTTCATTTATGATAAGAATATCGTCAGAATCTATTTATCGCATAAAAATATCTCTACTATTGACTTGATATTTAATTTAACAGATGTCGCGGTTTATTCGTTCTGCTCAGATGTATTTCATTGACATTAATAAAACAATAAATAAATTCAATTAAAATAATTTGTTAATAATGACAAGCTTTAGACGCTATGACTTTTAATAAGGAATTTCCTGCCAGTAAAGATAGCCTGGACTTACGGGTGCAAGGGCGCAGCAACATATACCACACTTCTGTTATGTCGCATTGTCCGAAAAAAGCGTCCAGACCAGTATTCAGCCTCCTCGGGGGAGTATTCTGTTTTCCCTCGCAGCAGGTTGTTTTATCCTTTCTATCGTTCAGCTAATGACTCGCCTGTCACAGGTTTTACTACTTACCCATGCACTAATTAGGGTAAAATTTACGCGCTTGACAATGTGGCAAATCTGGACGATTTCCGCGCTGAAAACAATAATCATTCTAATAAAACTCAGGAGATACAGCATGCCTGAAGTAACACCTTTTCAGGTGCTTATTGTGGACGACCATCCACTTATGCGGCGAGGTATTCGTCAATTACTGGAACTGGACCCGGCTTTTCATGTCGTTGCCGAAGCGGGTGACGGGGCGAGTGCGATCGATCTGGCGAATCGCATTGAGCCCGATCTGATCCTGCTGGATCTGAATATGAAAGGTCTGAGCGGGTTAGATACCCTGAACGCGCTACGCCGGGATGGTGTGACGGCGCAAATTATTATTCTTACCGTCTCGGATTCCGCCAGCGACATCTACGCGCTGATCGACGCCGGCGCCGACGGTTATCTGCTCAAAGATAGCGATCCGGAAGTGCTGCTGGAGGCCATTCGCAAAGGCGCTAACGGCGGTAAAGTCTTTAGCGATCGGGTCAATGAATATCTGCGTGAGCGCGAACGGTTTGGCGCGCAGGAAGATCCCTTTAGTATCCTGACCGAACGAGAGTTAGATGTCTTGCATGAGCTGGCACAGGGGCTTTCTAACAAACAGATTGCGTCAGTACTGAATATTTCTGAGCAGACGGTTAAGGTGCACATTCGTAATCTACTTCGCAAGCTAAACGTGCGCTCGCGCGTCGCGGCGACCATTCTATTTTTACAAACACGCGGAATGCAGTAACAAGCCAGGTCCGGTGGCGCCACGCCACCGGGCCATCAGGGTCTTATTTCTCCTGCGCCAGCCGGATACTGCGCTCTATCACCGCCCGCCGGGCGTCACCCGCCGGCAGCAGCTTCAGCATCATCTCCCAGGCCGCCACCGCTTCATCAAAACGCTGCTGCTCAAAAGCGTTAAACGCATACAGGCTTAACACCCGGATATCCGTGTGGTCGCGGCTCACCAGCCGGCGCAGCAGCTCCCCGCCGCGGCGGTTATCCTCCGGGTCGGACGAGCGCGTCAACGCCTCCGCGTAGCCCAGCGCCGCATCGCGGTTTTTCGGATCCAGGCGGTAGGCGTTCGCATACGCCCCGGTGGCGGTACCGGCATTACCCAGTACCATGCCGGTGCGCCCCAGCATGAGCCAGCCCTCAACATTGCCGGCATCATTTTGCAGGCGGGTGCGCAGCCCCAGCGCCAGCCGCGCCATCTCCTCTTCATTCAGCGGCTGCGCCTGCGGGTCCAGCGCCCGCGCCAGCAGCCCCGGCGTCTGCGCCGTTGCCTGCTGCCAGGCCCTGACCTGCTGATAGCTGCCGGTCTGTGAGTAACTGATGGCGGCCACGACCAGCGCAATAACCACGCCCGGAAGATACACCCCCACCCCTGCGCGTGGTCCCGCCGCAGGAATGGCGTCAGCCAGGACGTCCTGTCTGATACGCACCCGCCGGCGCGTGCGGGCAACGATTATCCACCCGCCCGCCACGATGGCGGCCAGCGGCAGCACCCACAGCAGCACCGTCAGCGGGGTCAGCGGCGGGTCGTAGGTGACGAAGTTGCCGTAGCGCGCCACCATGTAATCGATGATTTCCTGGCGGCTCTTCCCCTCCTGCATCAGGTCATACACCCTGCGGCGCATGTCGGTGGCTATCATCGCGTTCGAGTCCGCAATGCTGTTGTTCTGGCATTTCGGGCAGCGCAGCTGCTCCGTGAGCTGGCGGAACTGCTGCTCCTGCGCTTCATCTTTAAACGGCATCACGTCGGTGGTCGCCCGTGCTGACCCGGCGATAACCAGCACCAGCATCAGCATCACCATGCCCGGTAACAGTCTCATTGCGCCGCCTCCCGGCTGTATTTGTCCCACAGCGGTTTCAGTTCACTTTCCCATACCCGGGCATTCAAATCGCCCGCATGGCGGTAGCGGATAATCCCGTTGCCGTCGATAAGGAAGGTTTCCGGCGCGCCGTACACGCCCAGGTCCAGCCCCAGCATCCCGTCGCTGTCCGATAAACTCAGCGCATACGGGTTACCCAGTTCCTTTAACCAGGCCACCGCCTTCGCCCGGTCGTCCTTATAGTTCAGCCCGACCACCCGGATACCCTGCGCGGCCAGCCGGTTCAGGTACTGATGCTCGGCGCGGCAGGTCGGGCACCAGGTGGCCCAGACGTTAAGCAGCACCGGTTTCCCCTGCGTCAGCACCTCCGCCTGATAGTACTGACCCGGCGTCTCCAGCGATTCCAGGCGGAACGCCGGCACCGGCTTTCCGGTCAGCGCCGATTCGAGATCCGTCGGGTCATCCCCCTGCGCGTTGCGCGCCAGCTGCCACAGCAGCGCCGCGGCAATCAGCAGAAAAATCAGCAGCGGTAATAACAGTACGTTGCGTTTCATCCGGCCTCCGGCAAGGGTTTACGGCGGCGGTAGCGCGGGTCCGCCAGACACAGCAGCCCGCCCAGCGCCATCAGCAGTCCCCCGGCCCATATCCAGCGGACAAACGGTTTGTAGTACAGGCGCACGGCCCACGCGCCGTTGTCCAGCTCCTCCCCGAGCGCGGCGTACAGGTCGCGGGTCAGCCCGCCGTCAATCGCCGCCTCGGTCATCACCATCCGGCTGGTGTTGTAGAGCCGTTTCTCCGCGTGCAGCACCGCCTCCGGCTCGCCGTGGCGCGTCACCCCGATGAGGGCCACCCCGCCGCGGTAGTTGGGGCCGGTGATGTCCCGCACCTCCCGGAAGGTGAAGCGGTAGTCGTGAATGGTCACGCTGTCGCCCGCCCGCATCCGCACGTCACGCTCCACGCTGTAATTCTGGCTGAAGGCGATGCCGGTAATCGTCACCGCCAGCCCGAGGTGCGCCGCCACCATTCCCCAGTAGCTGAGAGAGGTTTTCGTGCCGCGGGACACGCGCTGTACGGCTTCGGCCACCGCCAGCACCGCAATCCAGCAGGCCATCGCCATCCCCACCGCCGTCATGGCGATGATTTTATCTTCCAGCAGCCATGGCAAAAGTACCGACAGCACCAGGGTGGAGACCAGGGCGGTGAGCAGCAGTTTCCTGATGTTACGCGGCCGGTCCCGGCCCCAGCGCACCAGCGGCCCCACCCCCAGCAGCAGGGCAAAGGGGACCATCAGCCAGGTGAACATGGTGTTAAAGAACGGCTCCCCCACCGAAATGCTGCCCAGCCCCAGCTGTTTGTGCACCAGCGGCAGCAGGGTGCCCAGCAGCACCACCAGCATGGCGGCCATCAGCAGGACGTTGTTGCCGAGCAGCAGCGACTCGCGCGACCACAGCGCGTTGTTCACCCGCGAACGCACCCTGTGCCCGCGCACGGCGAACAGCAGCAGCGAGCCGCCGGTGACCAGCACCATAAAGGCGAGGATAAACATTCCGCGCGCCGGGTCGGAGGCGAAGGCGTGCACCGACACCAGCACCCCGGAGCGCACCAGGAAGGTGCCCAGCAGGCACAGCGAGAAGGCGCAGATGGACAGCAGCAGCGTCCACGCCCTGAAGCCGGCGCGCTGTTCCGTGACCGCCAGCGAGTGCAGCAGGGCGGTGCCCGCCAGCCACGGCATAAAGGAGGCGTTCTCCACCGGGTCCCAGAACCACCAGCCGCCCCAGCCCAGCTCGTAGTAGGCCCACGCCGAGCCGAGCACGATGCCCAGCGTCAGGAACACCCACGCCGCCAGCGTCCACGGGCGGGCAAAACGGGTGAACGCGCTGTCCAGACGCCCGCTCAGCAGCGCGGCGATGGCGAAGGCGAAGGCCACCGAGAAGCCGACATAGCCCATGTACAGCAGCGGCGGGTGGAAAATCAGCCCCGGGTCCTGCAGCAGCGGGTTCAGGTCGCGCCCCTCCACCGGGAAGGCCGGCAGCGTGCGGGCGAACGGGCCGGAGGTGAACAGGATGAACACCAGAAAACCGGCGCAGACCATCCCCATCACCGCCAGCACCCGGGCGACGATATCCGCCGGCACCTGCCGGCTGAACACCGCCACCGCCAGGGTCCAGCCGCTCATCAGCAGCACCCACAGCAGCAGCGAGCCCTCGTGCGCCCCCCAGGTGGCGGCCACCCGGTACCACACCGGCAGCTGCGTGTTCGAGTTGCCGGCGACATAGGCCACGGTGAAGTCGTTAACCACAAAGGCGTGTACCAGCACGAAAAACGCGCCCGCCACGCAGATAAACAGCAGCCAGGCAAACACCCCGGCCGACGCCATCATCCGCGCGTCGCCGCGCGCCACGCCCCACAGCGGGTAAACGGACAGCAGCAGCGCCACGCCGAGCGCCAGGCACAGCAGCGCGTGGCCGTATTCAGGCATCATGATGAGGTGTCCTTATCAGCGCGTTGCGGGCGGCGGTGGTTTTCCTGCATCGCCTTTTCCACTTCCGGCGGGGTGTAGTTCTCGTCATGTTTGGCCAGCACCTCGTGCGCCAGGACGTGGTTGCCCTTCTCCAGGGTGCCCTGCACCACCACCCCCTGGCCCTCGCGGAACAGGTCCGGCAGTATCCCCTCATAGCTCACCGTCACCGCCCCTTCGGCGTCGTAGAGGCTGAAGTTCACCTTCAGCGAGTCCGGGTCGCGCCTGACGCTGCCGGGCATCACCATCCCGCCGACGCGCAGGCGCTGGCCCGCCGCCGGCAGCTGCTGCGTCTCGCGCTTGCCGTAGAGAATTTCGCCGGGGGTATAGAACAGGTCGATATTCGCGCGCAGCGCGTACAGGACCAGGGCGGTGGTCAGCGCCAGGCCCGCCAGCACCGCGCAGACCACCCATAACCGGTTTTTACGTCGCAGGTTCACGCCGCCTCCTGTTGCGCCTGTGCGGCACGCATCCGCGCCTCGCGCGCCTGCTGCTGCGCCACGCCGCGCAGAATGGCCCGGCGCTGCAGCACCGTGTGCAGCGCCAGCAGCACCAGCGGCGCCACGGTCATCGCCACCGCCAGCCAGACAAAAAAGGCGTACCCGCCCATGGCGAAAAAATCGCTCCACGATGAAAATGCCGGACTCACCGGTGCCCCCTTTTCAGTATCAGTTCGCTCACCCACGGGCGGCGTTTTTCCATCAGTAAAATCAGG
>NZ_JBKFPH010000058.1:0-8578 GCF_046567715.1 Salmonella sp. 741265116_PST
ATTGAACTGGTCAATGACAGCGGTATTCCCGACGATAATCTGACCAATGAAGCGCGCCCGCACTTCCAGGTGACGGTACCGACGGATGTCAACGTGGTGCGCCTGAGCATTGACGGCGGCAAGACGTGGTTCAACGCTACCCAGAGCGCGACGCCGGGCGTCTGGGATTATACCTGGCTGGCTGATGTGGGAGAGGGTAAGCATACCCTGACAGTGGAGGCGACCGACAAGGCGGGAAACAAAACGACGCAGCAACTGGACTTCATCATCGATACCCTACTGTCAGAACCGACTATCGTGCTGGACAGCACGGACGACAGCGGAACAAAAGGCGATAACCTGACCAACGCGAATAAGCCGACGTTTATACTGGGCAATATTGACGCAGACGCGCGGTATGTCACGGTTGAGGTGCAGCATGGCGGCACGAAAGAGGTGCTGACGGCCACCAAAGGCGCGACCGGCATCTGGAGCGTGACACCGACCGGCACATGGGCAGATGGCGACTATACGCTGACGGTGAGGGTGGAGGATGATGCAGGGAACGTAAAATACTCAGCGCCGCTGACGGTCACGGTTGATACCCAAATCACCATTGATGTTATTGAACTGGTTAATGATAACGGTATTCCCGGCGACAACCTGACCAATGACGTTCGTCCACACTTCCGCGTCACGGTGCCAGGGGATGTCAACGAGGTACGTCTGAGTATCGACGGCGGTAATACGTGGGTTCGTGCAACACAGGGCACGGCAGGGATCTGGGATTACACCTGGCCGAAAGATGTGACCGACGGGCTACATACCCTGACGGTAGAAGCGACCGATAAGGCGGGAAATAAGACGACGCAGACGCTCGATTTTACCATTGATACCCGGCTGTCAACGCCTACCATCACTATGGATAGCAGGGACGATACAGGTGCCATTGGCGATCATATTACGAGCGTCAAAAGACCGGGCTTTACCATTGGCAATATTGACTCCGATGCGCAATCGGTCATTTTGCGGATCACACAGGGCGGCAATAGCCAGGAAGTGACACTAACCCAGGTTGGAGGACAGTGGCGCTTTACGCCAGATGCTGACTGGGCGGACGGTAGCTATACACTGACGGTAGAGGTAACGGATAACGCAGGAAACGTTCGTCAGTCCACGCCGCTGATAGTGACGGTAGATACGCAAACCAGCATTACTGATATTACATTGGTCAATGATCATGGCGTGCCTGATGACAATCTAACTAACAGCACCCGTCCGCAGTTTGAGATCACGGTGCCGGCGGATGTGAATTCTGTGCAACTGAGCATTGATGGGGGCGCAAACTGGGTGAGCGCGGCGCAGGGTATTGAAGGCGTCTGGGGCTATACCTGGCCAACGGATATGGGCGATGGAAAACACACCCTAACCGTCATGGTCACCGACGCGGCAGGCAATACGGCGACGCAAACGCTCGAATTTTTCATCGACACCCGGTTGTCGACACCGACCATTGCGCTGGACAGCGCGGATGATACCGGTACGCCTGGCGATGATATGACCAATCGCACCCGACCGACCTTTATTCTGCAGAATATCGATTCGGATGTTATCAACGTTACAGTCAGCGTCACGCATAATGGAACGACAACCTCGTTTACCGCGACACAGGGGGCTGGAGGGTGGAGCTTTACACCGCCAGCGCCGTGGGGCGACGGTGATTATACGCTGACGGTGACAGTGGAGGATCGGGCGGGAAATACGCGTCCGTCTACGCCACTGACGGTGACAGTGGATACGCAAATAGCCATTGATCATATTGAATTAGTCAACGATAGCGGCGTCCCTGGCGATAATGTGACAAAACATGTGCGTCCGCAGTTCCAGATCTCGGTACCGAAGGATGTGGAAAAGGTCCTGCTGAGTATTGATGGCGGCGTAACCTGGTTTAGCGCGACAAAGAGCCCGACGCAGGGCATCTGGGATTACACCTGGCCGACAGATATGCCAGAGGGACAGCATACCCTGACAGTAGAGGCAACTGATGCTGCGGGTAATACGACGAGACAATCGCTTAATTTTGCTATCGACATTACACTTTCGATGCCAACCATTGAGTTAGCGCCCGATCAGGATACCGGCCAGATTAAGAACGATAATCTGACCAGCGTCACTCAGCCGTTATTTGTGTTGGGCCATATCGATAAAGATGTTCAACATGTTGTATTGAATATTGAGCATAACGGTACGTTTAAAACAGTGGTACTCACCGAATCAGCCGACGGCTGGCGCTATCGACCGGATGCCGCCCTGGGTGACGGTAGCTACAAATTAACCGTGACGGTAACGGATGTGGCCGGTAATCAGCAAACATCCGCACCTTTAACGGTGACGATAGACGGTACGTTGTCTACGCCGACCATTGAACTGGCGGCTGGCGAAGATAGCGGTACTGTCGGCGATCGCCTCACCAATCACGATCGGCCAGTATTCGATATACATCAGATTGACGCTGACGTTACCCGTGTGATGGTCAAAGTAACCCACAATGGTAAAACGCACGAGGAAGCTGCGGTATTCACCAATGGTCAATGGAGTTTTAGCCCTTCTGCGAGCTGGGCTGATGGCGCTTACCAGCTAGTCGTTGTGGTAGAAGATCTGGCGGGGAACGTAAAAGAATCGGCACCCTTAGAGGTGCGTATTGATACGACAACGACCATTGATAATATCGTGTTGCTTACTGATACCGGCGTACAGGATGATCAATTAACGAATGTATCTGAACCGTCATTCAGAATTGACGTTCCCGCTGATGTCGTTCAGGTACGCGTAACCCTGGATGGTGGCACTAGCTGGAGTTTGGTACGGAAAAATGCCGACGGGCAGTGGATTTTTGAAAGTCCGAACACGTTGGGTGACGGTACTCATACCCTTCGCGTAGAGGCCACTGATGAGGCCGGTAATATTGCGAATAAAGATTTGGTATTTAATATCGATACCCGTATACAGGTTCCAACTATCGCTTTAAGCGCAGGACAAGATACCGGAGCGAATACAGCCGATAATATTACTAATATGTCACGACCCACCTTTACGATTGGTAATGTTGACCCCGATGTTATCAAAGTATTGGTAACGATTGATGGGCATGATTATAACGCGATTAAGGTTGGGGCTGGCTGGGAGTTTACACCAGGCAATGCCATTCCGGATGGTTCTTATAATATTACCGTTACAGTTGAAGATAAGGCCGGGAATACCGCGACATCGAAACCATTACCTGTTGTGATAGATACGACGGCTGAAATTGAAAGCGTCACGTTGGTTACAGATAGCGGTGATAGCGATGTAGATAACATTACCAAAGTCGACAAGCCGCAGTTTAGTATTGTTACCGCTGATGATATTACCCATGTGCGCGTTAAAATCGATAACGCCGCTAATTGGATTGAACTCACAAAAGGAGGGGATGGCCGCTGGATATTTAATGTCGGTTCGGCATTACCTGATGGGCAACACACTCTCTTGGTTGATGTGACTGATATCGCCGGCAACGTTGCGCAAGAAACGCTGCAGTTTACGATTGATACGACTCTGCGAGAGCCGACAATTGTACTCGATCCCACCCATGATACTGGTGATGATACTAATGATAATCTTACCAGGATTAACAAACCGGTGTTTATTATCGGTAATGTCGATAATGATGTCTCACACATTGTGGTTCATATTGATGGTCGGGATTACACCATTGAAAACACAGGGGGGAATTTAACCTTTACGCCGGATCAACCGCTGTCTGACGGTCAGCATACGATCTCTGTTACCGTAACGGATATTGCTGGTAATACCAAAACATCGGCCGAACTGCAGATTGAAATCGACACGCAGGTTCAGATTGACAGTGTTACGTTAACAACAGATAGCGGCGTCAACGATCACGATAATGTCACCAATGCTACCCGTCCCTCTTTTGAAATTGCAACGCCTGATGATGTGACATCGGTGCTGGTTTCTTTCGATGGCGTAAACTGGACGCCTGTCAGTAAAAATGCGGCCGGGCAGTGGGAATTTACTGCAGGTAGCGCATTGTCTGATGGTCATTATACTCTCCATGTCCAGGCGACGGATCGGGCAGGGAATACGGCCAATTCCACGCAGGGCTTCACCGTGGATACGCAGATTGACGGCCTGAGCGTCGTGATGCTGGACGACGCCGGAAAGGATTCTACGGATGGTATTACGAATATTACCGCTCCACGTTTTGAAATTTCAGCCAGAGAGCCGCTGCAGAGCGTGACGGTAATTTTAAACGGGAAATCCAGCACACTGACTCAGGGGGCAGGTAATAAATGGCTGTTTACCCCTGATACACCGTTAGTGGATGGAACTTACAAAATAGAAGTAGTAGCTGAAGATATCGCAGGTAATAAAATTAGCAAAGAGGTATCATTCACAATAGACACTATTATTTCTGATCCCAGTATTGATTTGCTGGATGCGGATGATACTGGCGAAAGTGCTGTTGATAATATCACGAGTGTCACTAAACCACGTTTCGTTATTGGCAATGTACCCGCCGATATTGATACTGTTGTAATCAGAATTAACGGTATTTCTTATCCGGTTACGGCAAATGGCAATAACCTCTGGGAATTTCAGGTTCCCGTTGCGTTAAACGATGGCGTATATGAAGCCGTTGTCGTCTTCAGAGATATTGCCGGAAATACTTCTGAAACTACGCTGCCCTTTACCATTGATACCACGACAAGCGTCAGTGTCAGAATGGAGCCAGCGTCTGATACCGGAAATTCTAATAGCGATAACCTTACGAATAAACAAAATCCCAAATTCGAAGGTACTGCAGAGCCCAATGCGAAACTGGTGATTACCATTGTTGACGATAAGTCAGGTCGGGAGGTTTTAAAACAAACGATTACGGTTGGCGCCGATGGCAACTGGAGTGTGACGCCGAATATACTGCCGGATGGCATGTATACCATCAACGTCGTCGCAACAGATGTCGCGGGAAATACTGCGCAAACGCAGGAAAGATTTACTATCGATACGGTTACGATCGATCCCACCATTCGCCTTTCGGATCCATCTATTGATGATCAGCATGAAGCAACCAGCCTGCGTCCTGAGTTCAAAGGGTTCGCCGAAGCGTTCTCGACGATTATGATTCAGTGGGATGGGAAAGTGGTCGGCTCCGCAAACGCCAATGCGAATGGCGAATGGAGTTGGACGCCGCCATCAGTATTGGCGCCAGGCTCCTATGTTGTGAGCATTGTTGCCAAAGATAAAGCGGGTAATGAATCGTCGCAGGTCGACTTTCCTGTCGTAATACCTGTTATTGATGTCACGCCTCCAACCATAAAGCTCAGCGAGGAGAGCGATAGTGGCGCCTTAGGAGACTTTACGACGAATAATAAAACGCCGACCCTGGTTGGGAGCACGTTACCTAATACGATTGTGAGTATTTATGTGGATGGCGTGAAGGTCGGCGAGGCGACAGCGGATACAGCGGGTCGATATACTTTCCAGTTACCGGAAATGAAAGATGGCCACTATGTCGTCCAGGTGGGTATCGTCAACCCTCGCGATAATAGCGAACTGCGTTCCACCGCCGTTGATGTCACTATCGATACCGAGGTTGCTGAACTGGTATGGAATATATCTGGAATGCATGAGGGCGGATATATCAATACGGTGACGCCGGAGATTGGCGGCACCAGTGAGCCAAACAGCAAAATCACTATCTTTGTGAATGGCGTTGAAAAAGCGATTGCTTATACGACAGGCGCAGGGCACTGGGGCGTAGTATTACCCGCTTTGGGTAATGACGGTAATTATGTATTAACGTTTAAAGTTGAAGATGTTGCCGGCAATATCAGAGAGTTTGGTCCGCAGAATGTGATACTGGATACGGTAATTTCGCCGTTAACCGTGGTATTACGCGAAGCTGACGACAGTGGCAAAGTTGGCGACTGGATCACCAATAAACCTCATGTCACCATCGATGGTACTGCCGAAGCCGGAAGTACTTTAACCATCAGGAATCCGCTGGGGGTGGTTATTGCTACCCTGGTGGTAGGCAATGATGGTCGATGGAGCGCAGAATTAGATCTGCGTGAAGGTAGTAATGCCTTTATCGTGGTATCGGAAGATAAAGCGGGCAACAGTCAACAAAAAGATATTCTGATAGAACATGATACGCAGATTGAAATCAGCGATATTTCATTAAGTCGGGATACTAATAGCGGTGATAAATATGATCTGATTACCAATAATAAGTCTCCGGTACTGGTTGCCATGACCGATCCCGGCGCGACGGTACAGGTTTATATTAATGGTGTGTTACAAGGCACAGTAGAGGCGAGTTCGTCAGGTAATATTAGCTATACCATGCCGGCAAATAGCGCCGACGGCGAATATCAGGTGCAATTTGTTGCTACGGATACTGCTGGTAACCGGGTTGAGTCTGCGATGACAACCGTGACAATCGATTCTCAAATTGCTGTCTTTGACATTCATGAAGATTCATTACCGCCCCTCTCTAATAACCGGGCATTGTCAGTCTCAGGCGTCGGGGAGGCTGGTTCTCAGATCAGCATCTTTGTCGATGGTAAATTAGTCAACGTTGTTATGGTTGAGGCTGATGGCTCATGGCACGCGCCGATACTGCTGCAAGATGATGGTACGTTTAATATTCATTTCAGCATTACTGACGTTGCTGGCAACACTGAAGTGAGCAAGAATTATAGCGTGGATGTCGATTCATCAACCGCCTTCCCAACGCTCAACCTTGAAGATACGAGCAACTCTGGTTCACGTGACGATCTGATTACTAATCACAACAAGCCTGTGTTAGTTGGCACCGCAGAAGCGGGAGCCACAATCCATATTTATGTGGATGAAAAGATCGTGGCAAATGTGCTTGTGCTTGAAGATGGAACCTGGTCCTATCAGTTTGATAATGCGTTAAACGATGGTGAATATTCTATCCGTGTGGTTGCCGAAGACCCGGCAGGTAATACGGCAGAATCGCCTCGCTTACTCGTCACGATAGATACCAGCACGTTTATCGATAATCCTGCTATGATGGCAGGTTCTGATAATGGTATTTTCGGTAATGATAGTATAACGAGTCAGACCCGGCCTGCGTTTAGTATTTTTGGAGAAATGAACCAGAGTGTTCAGGTTTTCATTGATGGGGTGCTAGTCGATACGATCACGGTGACCGACAGAAATCAAGTTTATCGACCTGCGTCACCGTTGGGCGATGGTTCCCATAGCATTTATTATGTTATCACCGATAAAGCAGGCAACACGGCTACCTCGAAAACGCTAAACTTTACTATAGATACCTTTAATTCGACACCTGTCGTTATTGATTCTATCGACGGTCAAACGTTAGCAGAGATGACCGGTAGTGATGGCAAAATATATATAACGGACACGACGCGTAACTTATTGTTTAGTGGCAGTGCCGAGCCCAATAGCAAAATAGAAATCATCATCAATGGCTTAAATGTGGGAGAGGTTTGGGTTAATGACAAAGGACACTGGCAGATGCCGGTGAACCCGCTTTATTTCACAGAAGGCCAACTGGATATCAATGTTAAATCTACGGACCGTGCTGGTAACATAAATCAGGAAAACTATTCCATTTGGGTCGATACGCATATCAAGGTATTTACCAGCGAGCTTGATGACAATAAATCGTTATCGAAAACGGAATGGTGGAGCAATAGCGATCTCACTACCATGCGAGGTATGGGGGAAATTGGCGCTACGGTATCATTAATCGTGGCAGGGGTCACGCTGGCAACCGCTGTCGTTGCGGCTAATGGGTTGTGGGAATTATCGACCGATCGGCTTCCGGAAGGGAAATATGATATCACTTTGAGTATTGAGGATAACGCAGGCAACCGTAAGGAAGAGGTACATGAAATATTTATTGATCGAACGCCGCCAAACGCTCCGGTCGTAACTTATTCAGATATTGTCAACGATCTAATTATTATGCAGGGGACGGCGGAAGCCAAATCTCAGCTAATAATAACCGATAGTAATGGGAATACTTATACGTTAACCGTTCCTGATAATGGTAAATGGAGTATGGCGATCCCGTATCCATCGGAAGGGAAGTTTACCATTACGAGTGTGGATGCGATTGGTAACCGGAGTGATGATGTCCCTCTCGATATCATGAAAGAGACTCCTGTTATTTCATTATCTCCAGACTCAGACAGTGGTACGGTGGGCGATAATATTACGCGAGATAATCAGCCTACCTTTATTATCGGGAATCTGGAAAGCGATGTTGTGGTTGTTCAGGTCGATATCAATGGGACCGTATATAATGCTGAAAAAAATGCCGATGGCGTTTGGTTCTTTACGCCAGGTACACCGTTAGCTGATGGTTCCTATACGATATCGGTAATCGCAAGCGATGCCGCGGGTAATCAGAAAAACTCGTTACCCATTACCGTTACGATCGACAGTACGCTTACGGTGCCAGATATTGCGCTGGCAGCAGGTGAAGACAATGGCGTTTCAGACAGCGATAACGTGACGAATCACACCCAGCCTA
>NZ_JBKFPH010000059.1:0-8543 GCF_046567715.1 Salmonella sp. 741265116_PST
CAAACAACTGGGAGCCGTTAACGGCGTCGGTGCTGTCTGCGGCCAGGGTGCCTGCCGCCAGATGGGTGATCTTGCTGTCGCTTCCGTTGTGGGTAGCGTTAAAGGCACTTGCGCTGTCATCCCACAATAACGCGTCATTGGTTAAGCCAGCGACAGAGGCCTCTGTGTTAGTGATAGAAGTGTTAAGTGCGCTTAACGCACTGCCTACGTTATTGTAGGTGCCTGTGCCTACCTCGTAGAGGGGAGCATTCACTGTACCATCAGAGTTAACGGAGGCGCCTCCGCCTAGTCGGTCGGCAACGGATTGACTTAAAGAATAAATTTGCGCACCTGTAACGGCATCGGTACTGGTGGAATTGATGTCGCCTTTAGCAACGTAGGTTATCTGCCGCTGAGTGGTGCTGTTACCCACGGCGACGGAATTGTCTTCCTGGGCGACAGAGCCCGAGCCAAGGGCAACTGAGTTGGTGCCTATCGCTTTTGCGCCATTACCAAAAGCAGCGCTGTCGTCGCCGCTCGCAGTAGCTTGATAACCTAATGCAGAGGAAGTTGCTCCGCTCGCGACAGATTTATAACCTAACGCAACCGATTTTGCGCCGCTCGAATTGGCATACACGCCCATTGCCATTGAATAACTTCCACTGGCTGAGGATGAGGCGCCCATTGCAATGGCCCGGTCACCGGCTGAAACCGATTTTACGCCAAGCGCTAACGAAGAGTCGCCGGTGGACTGGCTGTAGGAACCAATGGCGGTACTCCATTTCCCCATCGCGGAGGCTTTATAACCCATTGCGGCGCTTGCGCCATCAACGTTGGTGTAAGTATTGGCTGTGGCATCGGTACCAATTGCAATCCACCCTTTTCCTCCAGTCTGGGTACCCGTTGGAGTAACGCCGTCGCCTGTATCGTTTCCTGCGTTGGCCAGTGCATCCGCAGAAACCATAATGCTGCTAAGACCGATGAGTGCGGAAACTGCCAGCTTTCTGCGGCCGTTTTTTTTGCCGCGGCTTTTTGCGGTTTCACTGGTGACAATAAATGTTCCCGTAGCGGCATTCCAGAGGACTTTAAATATTCTGTTCATGGATAAGTGCTTTCCTTTTCTAAAATAGTTGTATCAATGGCTATTATTTTTTTGGCTTCTTTTTTGTATCGTTAATAGGTTGTATTCTGTCGAATATGACATTCTCCATGTTAATACCTATTTTTAGATACTTAAGGTTATTGGGCGATACGCCTTTTAATGTTAGCGTGACGTTTGTCCATGTTCCCGGTAAGAGTTCGATGGTAGAATTCATTTTCGTGTTGAGCAGGAGTTGTCGCCAGCGAGGCAGATCTTTTGCCTCGGAAGGTTTTTTCGTACCCCATGTCATATTAAACGCCAGGTTTGATACGGGAACGCTGAGTAAGTTAACTAAATCAAGATGAATAACACTTCCATCATCTATTGGCTCAATAGATAGAATACGCCCGGCTAATCCGATGTTGCCGTTGTTAATAATAAAATAGTGCGTTTGTGATGGATCCAGTTCTGTGTAATCGAATAGCCGTTGTTTGCGTTCAATGCGACCAACGACTTCGGCGACCTTTTGAGTCGTGTTGATAACTGTAGCTTGTTGTTTTTCTAGCAAATTTACCTTTGCTTCTTGTTCTTTTTGTTGTTTTTCTAACAGGTTTATCTTTGCTTCTTGTTCTTTTTGTTGTTTTTCTAACAGGTTTATCTTTGTTTCTTGTTCTTTTTGTTGTTTTTTCAGTTCTTCAACAAGGTGCTTATCTGCGAAGTAATCACAACCAGATAAAAAAAATGTGAATCCCAAAGCAAGCAGGGGAATAAATTTCCCATTTTTGTGCATATAAAATACCCTTGTTTATAATTTATATGATATAAATAGTTAAACTATTATTTATACAGCTAACTCACCGTTCTGCGGGGTTACGGCATTGTCGATAATCAATTAATGTATGATTACAACGAAAATATTCATTGCTTCTATGAATTTGTATAAATGCCCGAAATTCATTATCAATTGCCCATAGCAATATCTTATAAAAATATAATCATGAAATTTATGTATAGGTGCATTGCCTTGTAGATAATAATATTATTTAATTTAGTGGGTCAATTATATTCTGCGGGTCATGAGAACAGTCGATGAAAAAATTCATTGTATAAATACAAATAGGCCTGATAGTGGCATTTATATTCCTGAAAAATCGAGATTACCGTTAAAAATGAATTCGTATATAAGCGGTGTAAATACGTCTGGATAAAAATTCGGAATATAGCCCGATGCTCTCAAGGCATCCGTTGAACGACGGGGGCCTTGAGAGCCTGTGATGCGGAAGTATTTAGAACTCGCTCTTCGCGAAGCCGGTCATCTCTTTGAGCCCCATTTCCCGGCCCAGCGCCGTCATCGGGTGTACCACGATCAGGCCGCGTACGCTTTTTTTGAGTTTGCCCATATCGGCCTGCTCTTTTTTAGTGATCGCGCGGCGAAACGGCAGGTTCATCAGCTTCTGCGCTTCTTTACTCAGTTTTTGGCTGTGTACTTCGCGCAGACGGATAATTTCTGCTTCCAGCGTCTCTTTTTCTTTTTCCAGCTCCGCGTATTTATCGGCGGATTCAACCAGCGAGAGAGCTGCCTGTTGGTGGCGAATAGCGTCAAGACGATCGCTCAGGCGTTTAATTTCGTTTTTTTCAACTTCTTTCATGGGATAGCTTCTGATAGAAATGGGATAGATACCCTATAGTATGCGCGCAGTGAGTGATTCTTCACAACTCATGGCGTAAAGATAATCAATTATGGCAAGTATTACACCGCTAATTATTTAGTTATCTCTTTGAGAATAAAATCTTTTTTTCGAAAGAAAAGATGAAGCGCCTTTTTTGCCGGCAAGAAAAGCGATTAAGCACATTTTCCTCAATGACCACGCTAAATTGATCCTAAACTCAAATAAGCGACCGCGGGAGTCAGACGCGGGTCACACATGGAGGATCTATCATGGCAAAAATAGGTGAGAACGTACCACTTCTTATTGATAAAGCCGTCGATTTTATGGCGTCCAGCCAGGCGTTCCGTGAATACTTGAATAAAACGCCGCCGCGTGATTATGTTCCTTCCGAAGTGCCGTCGGAGAGCGCGCCCATTTATTTGCAGCGTCTGGAATATTACCGGCGGCTGTACCGGCCAAAAGAAGAAGAAAGAGGTTAACGGCGGGATTTACTTTTGAAAGGCCTTTTTTAAGCTGATTTTAGAAATCAGCTCGGTCAGGGAGAGGACCATCGTCGAACGTACCGCCTGCTGATAGCGCTGAATTTGCATGGCGTATAGCGCCGCGTCGGACGTATCAAAATGCGGCGGTGGCGGCAGCGCCATGACGCAGTGCAGTTCGCCAAACGGTCCAAGAATTTCGTCGTCGGTGAATGCGTATTCGTTACCGTCGTGATTCAGCTCTTCGCGCAGCGCCATTAACAGCTCCGCATCTTCATATTCGGTGCGACTGAGTACGCCCAGGCCATAGATAAGTTTCAGACGTACCGAAAGATCGCCCAGCGGCCCGTCGCCGTCCAGCAACGGTTCCACAGCGTATTTCACCGCATAGTCGTCTTTGCGAAACACCTGGAGCACCAGAATATTCACCGCCTCGGTCAATAACTCGACGGCGGTAATCAGGAAGCTCCGTACGGTTTTGCCAGCATTCAGACGCTCAAGCACACGATTTTCAAAGGCCTGGGTTTGTTCCATTATTGCCTGCATATCTGACAAACTGTTATTTGGGCGCAGGCTAACCTGCGCCGGGTTCTGCGTCATTTGGTGGCGTTATATGCGTTAACCGACTCCGCCACCACATCGCTATTGGCATCCAGCCCGGAAATTTGCGCCAGCGCGGACTGCGGGCCTTTTTCGGTAATCAGAGCCGCCAACTCCTGCGCCTGCGGATCTTCATCACTACGGAAATGCATCGCCGCCGCGATCCCTTTGACCAGATTCACATGCGGCAGACCATATTCCAGGGTGCCAAGCAGCGGTTTGATCAGACGGTCGCCTGCGCTCAGCTTACGCAGCGGCTGACGACCCACGCGCTCAACGTCATCTTTCAGATACGGGTTTTCAAAACGACCGAGGATTTTCTGAATGTATGCCGCATGTTTGTCGGCATCAAAACCGTAGCGTTTGATCAGCACCGCGCCGCTTTCTTCCATCGCGCCTTTCACCACCGCGCGAATACTCTCATCGAGAATGGCGTCGCGAATGGTTTGATGACCGGCTAATTTGCCGAGGTACGCGGTTATAGCATGACCCGTGTTCAGCGTGAAGAGTTTACGTTCGACAAATGCCATCAGGTTATCCGTTAACTCCATCCCCGGAATGTTTGGCAACGCGCCTTTAAACTGGGTTTTGTCGACAATCCACTCGCTGAACGTTTCTACCGTCACTTCCAGCGGATCGTTGGTCGCAGAAGCAGATGGCGGCACAATACGGTCAACGGCGGAATCGACAAAACCGACGTGCTGTTCAACCCAGGCTTTATCGCCATCCGCCAGCGCGTTCATCACATGACCTTTGAGCTGCGTGGTGCCGCGCACCATGTTTTCACAGGCGATGATATTCAGTGGGGTAGAGATGCCCTGCGCTTTGCGTTTTACCAGCCCTTTAGCGATGGCCGGAGCGATACGTTCCAGCACAACCGGGCCCACGGCAGTGGTGATTAAATCAACGTGGGCAATCAGGTCGACAACTTCATCGCCGATGCTGCTGACAGCGTTGACGCCGGAGACGGTATCAACCTGCTCATTTTCTCCCACGACATGAACCTGATAGCTATGACGGGCATTCAGGGCATCGAGTACGACCTGGTTTACATCCGCGAACGTCAGTTGTATCCCCGCGTCCGCCAGCAGTTTGCCGATAAAGCCACGACCGATATTACCTGCGCCAAAATGTAATGCTTTCATAGTATTAACCTTCATTAATGTTTTTACCCGAGAGGGCTGGGGTGAGGCTTTTCCCTCAACCTAACCCTCTCCACAAGGGAGAGGATATCGCCTTCATATTTCGAACTGCAGATGCGTTGGCTCTCCTCGCTCACCCCAGTCACGTACTTATGTACGCTCCTGGGGATTCACTGCGTTGCCGCCTTCCTGCAGCTCGAACTATTTTGGGGATACTTAACTGTTAAGCTTTTTTACCTGCCAGCAGTTCCAGAACTTCATCCACGCTGGTGGTGTGCGCCAGACGTTCGATCACGGATTCATCATCCAGCGCGTTGGTCAGGCTAGTGATGACCTGGATGTGCTCATTGTTACGTGCGGCGATACCAATGACCAGACGGGCAATATCGTCTTCTTCTTCACCGAAGCGTACGCCTTCCGGATACTGGCAGAACACCACGCCGGTTTTCAGCACGCGATCTTTAGCTTCCACCGTGCCGTGCGGAACTGCGATGGATTCACCGAGGTAAGTCGGCGTCAGCTTTTCGCGGTCCAGCATCGCTTCGACGTATTCCGGCTCAACATAGCCGCCTTTCACCAGTTGCTCACCAGCAAAGCGAATCGCTTCTTCTTTGTTAGCCGCTTTACGGCCAAGGAAGATGTTCTCCGCACCCAGTTTGAACAGGTGGGTATCACCCTCTTCAAAGCTGTCTTTCAGGTGGTCGCGAACTTTCTCCTCGTTCACGTTGTGGCGCTGCGCAGCGACCAGACGTTCGGTCAGGCTGGTGTACAGGCCGCTATCCAGGAAGTTGGTCAGCGAAATATGCTGCGCCTGCGGTACCTGACGCATCGCGCGCTCGGTAAGGTCACGGTGAGTAATGACCAGATCCACATCCGGCGGCAGATTGTTAATGGCGCTGTTGGTGACGGAGATCTGGCTCAGGCCCGCATCCTGTACTTTCTTACGCAGTACCCCTGCGCCCATCGCGCTGGAACCCATACCGGCATCGCAAGCCACGATGATTTTACGCACATGGCTCAGGTCGTTAGTCACGTCGCCAGCCGCCAGCGGAGAGGCGCCTTTAGATTCCGCTTTCATGTCATGCATACGACGGGTGGCCGCTTCAATGTCATCTTCTTCTTTCACTTTGCTGGTTTTCAGCAGAATTGCAGACACCACGAAGGAGACCGCCATTGCCGCCACGATGGCAGCGATGTTAGCGAAGTAAGCGCCTTTTGGCGTCATCGCCAGTACCGCCAGAATGGAACCCGGAGACGCCGGAGAGACCAGACCGCCGTTCAGGATGGTCAGAGTGAATACGCCGGTCATACCGCCGAGAATCACCGCCAGAATCAGGCGTGGGTTCATCAGCACGTACGGGAAGTAGATCTCATGGATACCGCCCAGGAAGTGGATAATCGCCGCGCCGCCCGCAGACTGTTTAGCGCTGCCGCGACCGAAGAACATGTACGCCAGCAGGACGCCCATCCCCGGACCTGGGTTAGCTTCAATCAGGAAGAAGATGGATTTACCCATCTCATGGGACTGCTGGATACCCAGCGGTGAGAAGATGCCGTGGTTAATCGCGTTATTGAGGAACAGGATTTTCGCCGGTTCAACAAAAATGGACGCCAGCGGCAGCATATCGTGCGCCACCATGAAGTTAACGCCCGCCGCCAGAATTTTGGACAGGACTTCAACCGCCGGACCAATACCGAGGAACGCCAGCATGGCGAGGATCATACCGATAATGCCAGCGGAGAAGTTGTTCACCAGCATCTCAAAACCGGATTTGATCTTACCGTCTACCCAACTGTCGAATTTCTTAATGCAGTAGCCGCCTAATGGACCGGCGATCATCGAGCCGAGGAACATCGGCATATCCGCGCCGACAATAACGCCCATGGTAGTGATAGCGCCCACCACGCCGCCGCGTTCGCCGCCAACCAGACGACCGCCGGTATAACCGATGAGCAGCGGCAGCAGGTAGGTGATCATCGGACCAACCAGTTTCGCCAGCGTTTCGTTAGGCAACCACCCTGTTGGAATAAATAATGCGGTGATAATACCCCACGCGATAAACGCGCCGATATTAGGCATCACCATATTGCTGAGGAATCGACCAAAGCTTTGCACTTTGATCTTAATATCGGATGACATAAAAACACCCCTTCTTATGTTGCTGTCGCGCAGGCTGAAAGCCCGAGGTTTGTTAATGTAGCGGCAGAGGTAGCCGGACCCTGTAGATACTGCGAAATCTGGCACTGAATCGTTCAACTGTCCAGTCGACGGTCTTTTATGTGACATTCGTCACGTAAATATAGGGTGTATGGCGTTAGTTAATGTGATTTTAATCACAAAATAACGGTACAAAAAAACATCACAGTGCAATAATTCGCTGTAAATGAGGATTAAATGTGAAGTGATTCACATTTTTGGTTTTGCTGTTTGTTGAATCTTTGTGATGTAGATCGCAAATTATTTTCATCTGGATTTGAGCAGATGTGATCTGCGGCAGGTTCTACCCCCGACATTTTTTATTGCAAAACAAAGCAACTTCTCACCAGAAAAAATATTTATTTTGTGGTATGGCGAAAACCCCAAACTGCAGTTATGTTCAAAACATCAGCCAGGGTGCATACGGCTGCCGGCATAAAAAACTCTAATTAGCGTGAATTCGAGGCAGGCATGTTTCTAAATTATTTCGCGTTGGGCGTGCTGATCTTCGTTTTTCTGGTTCTGTTTTACGGAATCATCGCCATTCACGATATTCCCTATAACATGGCTAAAAAACGTAACCATCCCCATGCCGATGCCATCCATACTGCGGGATGGGTGAGCCTGTTCACTCTTCATGTTATTTGGCCGTTCCTGTGGATCTGGGCCACGCTCTACCAGCCTGAAAAGGGATGGGGAATGCAGTCACACATCACACCGACCGGAAAGGAGTCAGACCCTGAGATTGCCGCGTTGGCAGCGCGAATCACCCAGTTGGAAAAAAGACTGGATGGGGAGAAAAAAAACGATAACTCCACCTTTCCGGAGATTTAATCATGGATTTGTTGATAGTCCTGACCTATGTGGCCTTTGCCTGGGCCATCTTTAAAATATTCCGTATTCCGGTAAACCAATGGACGCTTGCTACCGCTGCATTAGGTGGGGTGTTCATTGTTGCGGGATTGATTTTATTAATGAACTATAACCACCCGTATACTTTTACGGCGCAAAAAGCGGTTATTTCAATTCCGGTCACTCCGCAAGTCACAGGAATTGTTAGTGAGGTAACAGATAAAAATAATCAGCTAATTAAAAAAGGTGATGTGCTGTTTAAGCTCGATCCGGTACGGTATCAGGCGCGTGTCGACAGGCTGCAGGCTGATCTGGTTACCGCTACGCACAACATCGACAACCTGAAAGCACAGTTGTCGGAAGCGGTCGCCAATACCACCCGTGTATCTGCTGAACGTGACCGTCTGTATAAAGATTATCAACGCTATTTGAAAGGCAGTCAGGCGAAGGTTAACCCGTTCTCTGAAAGCGATATCGATAACGCCCGTCAGGAATTGGGTGCGCAACAGGCGCTGGTCAACGAAACCCAGGGAACCATTAAAG
>NZ_JBKFPH010000060.1:0-7246 GCF_046567715.1 Salmonella sp. 741265116_PST
CATGGATGGGCCGAGTAATCCGTAGCCAACACATAAGCAACTTGAAGTATGAAGGGTATAAACGCGCCGATTCCTGTCAACGACACCCAGTGTTACGCATAATCAAATGAATAAACAGAAATAACAGTAAATCGCGAAGGGGTATTTTCGAAGATTATATGAACGCCGAAATAGTTTCTTACCTGAAATATTCAGCGGCGGGAGATTCACTCACTAAACATAATTAATTAAACGCCTGGTATCGCCATTGTGTTAAATCCGGATGATGTCCAGGACATTATTTACAATAACGAAAATATGACCTCAGCCCAGCTCTGACGCTCGTTTCAACCGCGCCGAATACTTTTTTAATACCGTTATTTAGAATTGTGACAGAGTGCAAATTCAGACACATAAAAAGTCTGCTTAGCTTGCATTAAAATGCTTTCTGGCCGACCTTATATCTATTAATTACGAAGCGCAAAAAAAATCGCAGTTCCCCCCATTTCCCACAGTGAAGTGATTGCTATGTTGATTCCGTCTAAATTAAGTCGTCCGGTTCGTCTCGACCATACCGTGGTTCGTGAGCGGCTGTTGGCTAAACTTTCCGGCGCGAACAATTTCAGGCTCGCCCTGGTAACCAGTCCTGCTGGCTATGGGAAAACCACGCTTGTCTCACAGTGGGCGGCGGGCAAAAATGAATTAGGCTGGTACTCTCTCGACGAAGGCGATAACCAGCAAGAGCGATTCGCCAGTTACTTAATTGCCGCTATCCAACAGGCCACCGGCGGACACTGCTCTACCAGCGAAGCGATGGCGCAAAAACGTCAGTACGCCAGCCTGACGTCCCTCTTCGCACAGCTCTTTATTGAACTGGCGCAGTGGCATCGCCCGCTTTATCTGGTGATTGACGACTACCATTTGATTACCAATCCGGTGATTCACGACGCGATGCGCTTTTTCTTACGGCATCAGCCGGAAAATTTCACCCTGGTGGTGTTATCGCGTAATTTACCGCAACTGGGCATCGCTAACCTGCGCGTGCGCGATCAGCTGTTGGAAATCGGTAGCCAGCAGTTGGCTTTTAACCATCAGGAAGCAAAGCAATTTTTTGACCGTCGTCTTTCGTCGCCCATTGAAGCCGCTGAGAGCAGCCGCATGTGCGATGATGTGGCCGGTTGGGCCACTGCGCTACAGTTGATCGCCCTCTCCGCGCGCCAGAACCATACCTCTGCGCATCACTCCGCCCGCCGTCTTGCCGGGATTAATGCCAGCCACCTTTCTGATTATCTGGTGGACGAAGTACTGGATAATGTGGATGTCAGCACCCGACATTTTTTACTTAAAAGCGCGATCTTACGCTCAATGAATGACGCGTTGATCGTGCGTGTGACCGGCGAAGAAAACGGCCAGATGCGGCTGGAGGAGATTGAGCGTCAGGGGTTATTCCTGCAACGCATGGACGACACGGGCGAGTGGTTTAGCTATCACCCGTTGTTTGGTAGCTTTCTGCGCCAGCGTTGCCAGTGGGAACTGGCGGCGGAACTGCCGGAGATCCACCGCGCGGCCGCGGAAAGCTGGATGGAACAAGGTTTTCCCAGCGAAGCTATTCATCATGCGCTGGCGGCGGGTGACGCGCAAATGCTGCGCGATATCCTGCTTAACCATGCGTGGGGGCTGTTTAATCACAGTGAACTGGCGCTGCTGGAAGAGTCATTAAAAGCGCTGCCGTGGGAAAGCCTGCTGGAAAATCCGCGGCTGGTGTTGTTACAGGCCTGGCTGATGCAAAGCCAACACCGCTACAGCGAAGTGAATACGTTGCTGGCGCGCGCCGAACAAGAGATCAAAGGGGTCATGGACGGCACGCTGCATGCTGAATTTAACGCGCTGCGCGCCCAGGTCGCCATCAACGACGGCAATCCGGAAGAAGCAGAGCGGCTGGCGAAACTGGCGCTGGATGAGCTTCCTCTCGCCTGGTTTTATAGCCGCATTGTCGCGACCTCCGTTCACGGTGAAGTGCTGCACTGTAAAGGCGATCTCAGCCAGTCTTTATCGCTGATGCAGCAAACTGAACAAATGGCGCGCCATCATGACGTCTGGCATTACGCGCTGTGGAGCTTAATTCAACAAAGCGAAATTCAGTTCGCCCAGGGATTCCTGCAGGCCGCATGGGAAACGCAGGAGAGAGCCTTCCAGTTGATCAAAGAGCAACATCTGGAACAACTGCCGATGCATGAGTTTCTGGTACGTATCCGCGCGCAATTGCTGTGGGCGTGGGCGCGCCTTGACGAAGCGGAAGCCTCGGCGCGTAGCGGTATCGCTGTGCTGTCTACCTTCCAGCCGCAACAACAGTTGCAGTGCCTGACGTTACTGGTGCAGTGCTCGCTGGCACGCGGCGATCTGGATAATGCCCGTAGTCAGCTTAACCGACTGGAAAATTTATTAGGCAATGGTCGTTATCACTGCGACTGGATCTCTAACGCCGATAAGGTGCGTGTCATTTACTGGCAGTTAACCGGCGACAAAAAATCCGCCGCCAACTGGTTACGTCATACGCCCAAACCGGCGTTTGCCAATAACCATTTTCTGCAAGGACAATGGCGGAATATCGCCCGCGCGCAGATCCTGCTGGGCGAATTCGAGCCTGCGGAAATCGTGCTGGAAGAGTTAAATGAGAATGCCCGTAGCCTGCGCTTAATGAGCGATTTAAACCGCAATCTGCTGTTACTCAATCAGCTTTACTGGCAATCCGGGCGGAAAAACGATGCCCAGCGCGTATTGCTTGATGCCTTACAGCTCGCCAACCGCACCGGATTTATCAGCCATTTTGTGATTGAAGGCGAAGCCATGGCGCAACAATTGCGTCAGCTTATCCAGCTCAATACGCTGCCGGAGATGGAGCAGCATCGCGCGCAGCGCATCCTGCGAGAGATTAACCAACATCACCGGCATAAATTCGCCCATTTTGACGAAGGCTTCGTCGAGCGCCTGCTTAACCATCCGGATGTCCCGGAGCTTATTCGCACCAGCCCGCTCACCCAGCGTGAATGGCAGGTGTTAGGGCTTATCTATTCCGGTTACAGCAACGAACAGATTGCCGGCGAACTGGCGGTGGCCGCAACCACCATTAAGACGCATATCCGCAACCTCTACCAGAAACTCGGCGTCGCGCACCGTCAGGACGCGGTACAGCACGCGCAGCAGTTGCTGAAGATGATGGGGTACGGGGTTTAAATTAATGCCTGATAAGACAGTCTCTTTAGCACAGCTCTAAGTGAATATGGTGGTCAGCAATCACCTGCATCACGCCCGGCGGTGGTAGGGTATCGGTGTAGACCGCATCGACCATACTAATGCTGCCCATGTTTACCATCGCGTTACGGCCAAATTTAGAGTGATCCACCACCAGCATCACGTGGCGCGAATTTTCGATAATCGCGCGCTTGGTGCGTACCTCATGGTAGTCAAATTCCAGCAATGAGCCGTCGCTATCAATACCGCTAATACCGAGAATGCCGAAATCGAGACGGAACTGGGCGATAAAGTCCTGCGTCGCTTCGCCAATAATGCCGCCGTCGCGGCTACGGAGTTCGCCGCCGGCGAGGATAATACGAAAATCCTCTTTCGCCATTAGCGTGTTCGCTACGTTCAAATTGTTGGTCACGATCCGCAAATTACTGTGCCCTAACAGGGCGTGCGCTACGGCTTCCGGCGTCGTGCCGATATCAATAAACAGCGTTGAACCATTGGGGATCTGGGCCGCGACTTTGCGAGCGATGCGCTCTTTTTCTTCCGTTTGCGTCGCCTTACGATCGTGCCACGGCGTGTTCACCGAGCTGGATGGCAACGCCGCGCCGCCGTGGTGGCGCAAAATCATATTCTGTTCCGCCAGATCGTTAAGATCCCGACGAATGGTTTGCGGGCTGACAGAAAAATGCTCCACCAGCTCTTCCGTACTGACGTACCCCTGTTTTTTCACCAGTTCAATGATCGCGTCATGCCGTTGTGTTTGTTTCATGAATAATCTCTGAAAGTAACCAACCTTGCACCGGATAGCGGCATTCGCCCTACCCGGCCTGGAAAAATATCTCGACCACAAGCCGGATACGCCTCACGTTCGTTTTCGCGCATTCAGCGTATCAACAAAGGCCATCGCTAAACCGACGATAAGCCCGGCGATGTGCGCGCCGTTCGCCATAGACATGCCAAACCAGTCAAACCAACCAGCGACTATCCACAATAATGCAAAAATAATTAAGCCGCGCTGGAGGTAAATTCCGCTTTGCGGATCGCGCTCTCCGCGCAGCCACACGTAACCCATCAGCGCATAGACGACGCCAGACAGCCCGCCAAACCACGGGCCGCTAAATTTCTGCTGTACATAGCCGCTTAGCAGCGCGCTTATCACCGTAATGACGATTAATTTACCGCTGCCCAGGCGCTTCTCTACCGCCCCGCCGAGATACCACCACCACAGCAGGTTAAAAAGAATATGCATCAGTGAGAAGTGCATAAAGATATGGGTGAAGTAGCGCCAGACTTCAAATTTTAAAACCGGATCGAACGGCCACGCCAGCCACACCATCACCGTCTGATCGCCGATGAGACTCATCGCGATATAGACCAGCACGCAGGCGAGCATCACGATCCAGGTAACAGGGCCGGCTCGTTCACGCAGCGTGGCGAGAAAGGGAAAACGGCGGTAGCGTAGCCCGCTGTTCGTCTGTCCGGACTGCCAGCTAGCCGCCAGATAACGCGGATCGCCGGGATTTTCTATAAACCGCGCCAGCTCGCCCCGCACACGTTCGGCCTGCGATTCATCTGCCAGCCAGATATCGCTTTGATTATGTTGCTGAATAGTAAGAATGACGCCCTGGGTGGCCATGTAATCAACAAATGCCTGCGCCACGCGAGGATTCGCAAAGGAAGTAATCATCAACATTATTGCTGTCGCTTAGTCCATACAAAAGAAGACAGTATATATACCCTTCTCGTCGGAGGCTGCATCTTTATGGGATTACGCGCCATTCGCGACATCGGCAGGGAAACGGCGATGCCAGGCCTCAAACCCGCCGTCAATGCTGTAAACCGCATCATAGCCTTGCTGGAGCAGATACTGCGCGGCGCCTTTACTACTGTTGCCGTGATAGCACATTACCATCACCGCGGTATCGAAACCATGCTCACGCATAAACGCGCCCAGCGTATCGTTAGTCAAGTGAAACGCCTGCGGCGCATGACCCATCGCATAGCTTTGCGGATCGCGGATATCCACTAACACCGCGCTCCCCTGATGCAGTTTCTGATGCGCTTCTTCGACATTAATACATTCAAACTGATCCATTGCTCTCTCTTCTTTATATTGCAGGTGACGCTTTTCGGACATGTTACTTCTTAGTGTACGTCCCGACGGCAGTTAAACGCCATAATGTTATACATATCACTCTAAAATGTTTTTCCGATGTTACCAATAGCGCGTTTCTTTGCTATCATGTTCGATAACGAACATTTTTGAACTTTAACGAAAGTGCAAGAGGGCAGCATGGAAACCAAAGATCTGATCGTGATAGGCGGGGGCATTAACGGTGCAGGCATCGCGGCTGATGCCGCCGGACGCGGTTTGTCCGTACTCATGCTGGAAGCGCAGGATTTGGCCTGCGCGACCTCTTCCGCCAGTTCGAAACTTATCCACGGCGGATTACGCTACCTTGAGCACTATGAGTTCCGTCTGGTCAGCGAAGCGCTGGCAGAACGTGAAGTGCTGTTGAAAATGGCGCCGCACATCGCCTTCCCGATGCGTTTTCGTCTGCCGCACCGCCCGCATTTACGTCCGGCCTGGATGATCCGTATTGGTTTGTTTATGTACGATCATCTGGGCAAACGCACCAGTTTGCCGAGTTCTACCGGTGTGCGGTTTGGCGCGGATTCCGTAATGAAACCTGAGATTGTGCGCGGTTTCGAATATTCTGACTGCTGGGTAGACGATGCGCGTCTGGTGCTGGCTAACGCACAGATGGTGGTGCGTAAAGGCGGCGAAGTCCTTACCCGTACTCGCGCAACCGCCGCTCGTCGGGAAAATGGCCTGTGGATTGTCGAAGCGGAAGATATCGACACCGGTAAAAAATATGTCTGGCAGGCGCGCGGACTGGTTAACGCCACCGGACCGTGGGTCAAACAGTTCTTCGACGAAGGGATGCACCTGCCGTCGCCGTATGGCATCCGCCTGATCAAAGGCAGCCATATCGTCGTGCCGCGCGTCCATAATCAGAAGCAGGCGTATATTCTGCAAAACGAAGATAAGCGTATCGTCTTTGTCATTCCGTGGATGGAAGAGTTTTCGATCATTGGCACAACCGATGTCGAATATAAAGGCGATCCGAAAGCGGTAAAAATTGAAGAGAGCGAAATTAATTACCTGTTGAAGGTCTATAACGCGCACTTCCAGAAACAACTGGGGCGCGATGACATCGTCTGGACGTACTCCGGCGTCCGTCCGCTGTGCGATGATGAGTCCGACTCGCCGCAGGCGATCACTCGCGATTATACCCTTGATATTCATGATGAAAACGGCAAAGCGCCGCTGCTTTCCGTGTTTGGCGGTAAGCTCACGACCTACCGTAAGCTGGCCGAACATGCGATGGAAAAACTGGCGTCTTATTATCCAGGCATCGGGCTGGCATGGACCAAAACGTGCGTACTGCCCGGCGGCGACATCGACGGCAGCCGCGAAGATTACGCGGCGAAGCTGCGTCGTCGTTACCCATTCCTGACGGAATCGCTGGCGCGCCACTATTCGCGCACTTACGGCAGCAACACGGAGTGGATTCTCGGCGAAGCCACGTCACTGCTTGATTTAGGCGAAGATTTCGGTCATGAGTTTTACGAAGCGGAACTCAAGTACCTGGTGGATCACGAATGGGTGCGCCGTACTGAAGATGCTATCTGGCGTCGCACCAAAGAAGGCATGTGGCTGACCGCCGAGCAGCAGTCCCGCATCACCCAGTGGCTGGCGGCGTATATTGAGAAACACCAACTTTCACTGGCGTCCTGAGAAAAATGCCGGGTAAAGTATTGCCCGGCATGACTATCAAATCTTATCAACGATCTGCATAGTTGCTTATGGACGAGCGCCATTCCCGCTTAGCTATAGCATTCATTGCCCCATCATTAAGCGCAACGTATTGGTCGCGTCAGTGTCATAACCGGGGATAATCTGGTCGTAAGCCACCGCCAGGATCTCATCGGCCTCAATCCAGCGCGTTTTCTT
>NZ_JBKFPH010000061.1:0-7054 GCF_046567715.1 Salmonella sp. 741265116_PST
GGACACCACTTTGTCGGATACATCAGATTATGACCAGACGGTTCGCGCTGTACGCTTACGGATGACTCTGTTTAGCCGGAGTTCTTTTCTGCCATCCGGGTAATGCCATACTTCAATGTATTTCCCAATAGCCCTGCGGCTTAACTCACTGTCTTCAATCAGATAGAGCACTTTGTCATACTGTACTGTCAGAGATTTTGAAACACGGCGCGGCTCTCGCCATGTGAAAAACGCAGCCAGATCATCATCAGTTTCAAGTGGTCGGTGAACATCAAAGTCATGCCGGGGCTCTTTCGCAAAGCGCCGGTTGTAATCGGCCATAAACTCATCTGCAAAATCATTAGCTGCATTCACTGAGGAAATGCCCCTGAGCCTGAGTTCTTTAACCAGACGATCCTGAAGCGTCAAATGTGCGCGTTCCACGCGGCCTTTGGCTGAGCTGGTGTTGGCGCAGATAGTCTGGATGTTCAGTTCGTGCATCGCACGCCCAAACTGGGTGTAGCCGTCGCCACCGGTTGCGTTTTTATTGTTAATTCTGAAGACGCTGGCTTTATCGCTGTACAATGCCAGTGGCTTGCCATGCTTTTCCAGATAGCCTCTGGTGGCTTCAAAATAGGTGAAGGTCGATTCCGATTTCACGAAACGAAGCTGCATCAGGCGGCTCGTCGCATCGTCTACATAGACCAGTGCAGTACAGGCGGGAGCTCGGTTCTCAAACCAGTGATGGTCACAACCATCAATCTGTATCAGTTCGCCGCAGCAGGCCCGTCGATAGCGTGGCTGCTGAATTTTCGGCGCACGTTGTTTGCGGGGTATCCAGAGACCGGCTTTGACCATGAGCGAACGGACAGTCTCTTTGGACAGGTGAACATCGTGCAGTTCTGCGAGTTTCTCACACGCCAGTGTCGGACCGAAGTCGGTATAGCGTTCGCGGATAATACTGAGCGCGTACTGTGCAAAGCCATCAGGCAACTGGTTATTGCTGGGTTTTCCACGACGGCGGTTAGCCATACCAAGCGGGCCAGATTCACGGTAACGCGACAGAAGGCGTCGGCACTGGCGATCGGAAATACCTAGGCGCTGCGCGGCCATCAGTGTGGTCAGACGCCGGTCGACAACGTCCTGAATGATTTTGAGTCGGTTAACTTCATCCAAAGTGAAAAACTCCGCTGCGTGTGCCGTCATGGGAATCTTCCTGTTGATTATACATGACGGACATCTTAACTTAGCCCAAGGCGGACATTACAACTTTGCTGTTACAATGTCAGTGCGTATAATGTATTGGATTGTGAAATGGCGTGGAACACGCTATTTCCCCTCAAGACTCATAACCAGATGGCTGCACCAATAAGCGACAAGCTGGAAGCTTGAGCGATAAAGAGCGGAGCGACTGGCGACAGAATTGCTTTGCAATTATGGTGACAGATGCGACAGCATCATGTGTCAATATGCGAAGCAAACAGACCTATCCCACAAGTTGTATTTTGAATCTTTATTATTAATCGTTTGTGATTCAATCAAGGACACTGAATTAACAATGCCCTTTGTTTAATCACATCACTTCATAGCAATCAATGAACGGGTTTCTTTCTCTCCATTGACGTTGCAACCACTGGACATACTGAATGAATACATGAACGTCACCATCAATAATGGAACAATGACGCATTATCTTCTTTGTTAATGGGAAGAAGATTGTTGTTCCATATGGTGTATCAGTGATAATGGTGTGAGTGTTTCCATTCATCACCACTGAGAATTGAATCTCTGAATTTTCCAGTATTACTAACGCATCATCGACAATGACCTTTCGGTTTTTATTGATGGAGTAATAATCCGATTTAGATATCTTCATCGCCTGATTTCTCAAACCAGCTTCTTTTGCATTATCACTGGTTGGAATGAAACGCATTGTATCTGGTGAATAATGACGACGATGGGAATAGTCTTTATCAAACTCATACTTGACAGGATTATCTTTCCAGTTGCTATATCCGGGAATTGCTGGAAGGTCTGAACAGAAGTTCTGAAAGCAATGCCAGCGTTCACACACATGAACACCTTTGTATCCTTTGTGAACCTGCTTTCCATTTCTGGTGTAGTAGCAACGAGCAATCATATTTTGCCAGAGCACATACTCTTTAGTTCGTTGCCCGTATGTCTCAGGAGTGTAGGGGACATATGTCCTATACTGTCCAATTCCGATATAGCCAACACCATGAATAACAGGACGCATTAACGCTTCTCGTCTTTCTTCTTCATTGCCAAAGTCATATGAACGGTCAGCAACCTTTCCTGATTTGATTGCTGAACAATAGGCTTTGGTTGTGTGCCCAGTTTCTTCAAACTGAATGACATAATAACCACGACGATTATGATTGAGAAGTTTGCCAAGAATGCGATAACGACCATAACGATTAGAGGTAAAGATATTGCCTGAATAATAATTAGGATGATTGTAATCTGTGGTGTAATTGTATTTCATCGGATACTCCATAGAATGAATGAGAATCAACAGAAGGAAGGATGAAGTTGGAATGGGTCCTACTTTCATCAACACCTTCAATTCAGGCACTCACTTCATGGAGCTAAAAAAAATTCATAAATAATAATTTGTGGCAATAATGATCAAATAACAATCAGCCATTATTAAACGCTCTGTATGCCATTTTGAGAGCCTTTAATAATGGACAATGAATGAAGGGCTTAACGTCTCACGACGTGCTGTAGCCCTTTCTGTGGTGCTTATTTCTTAGGACGAACGCCCTCTAAACGGTCAGCCTCTACATGACGGCCACAAGCTCGCAAAGACATAATCTGTAGCTTTAATGGGTCATTGAATACAGCCTTATCAATAGCTGAGTTTGAAGCAGTATGACGAACGCCTGTTACTACATCTGTTGAACGTGCAGAACGAGCTAATGCAGGAGCAACACGATTCCCATGACGGTCAATGTGATACGCACCATTAGCTTTGTTTGCTTCATGCTGCGCTCTGGATAATGCCATTGTCAGCCTCCTTATATTCTGCTTCGCAGATATGGGATAGTTGTTTTGTTTTCAGGTTGGCTTTACGACTCACGACAGCCTGAGTTTTGCTTTTATTAACCATCTTTCTGAGTTTGCTTTTCATCGTGCAACCAATACTCCATTACTCGTATATTGCATATATGGGATATCGCTCTGTGGTGTTGGAACTTCACGAGGAAGTTTATTTGTAGCCATTGGCTGAACACATTTGCCTGTAGGCAATGGAACAGCGCAAGAAGTAGTTTTCGCATTAAACGTTGGTTTTGTCTGAGACATTGTATTTTTCCTTATGCGCACAAATTTGAATGAAAAACTTGTGCTGGAAGTGGTTGGGTGAAAGAGATGGATTTGTTTTCCTGTAAAGATAAAGAAAGCAGTTGCCTTGCTCGTTTCATCCGTTTAGTTCCAACTTTGGATTGTAGTTTGTTGCCCTTTGATTCACGAATCCAGACAGGATGAACGCCTGCTTTTATCCATAGATAACGTGGTGCTGTGATATGCCAGCCACAATGGTTGTCACCACTAAAGCTTTTGCTGATAACCAGACGGTCTTCATCTTTTAAAAGACGGGCAATGATTTCATCATTCAGTGCTTTTGCTGAAAAGTAGTGAGGTGAGTTCATTGCATACAACCTCTGGACATATCCTGGTATTGTTCCAGTTGCATTTCTTTCCACGATTTGATTCGATGGTTGCAACGAAACTTCCCATTTCCATCAACGATGGCGTAGTGAACTGAACGGTCTGACATTAAGCGTCTGCGTTGCATTTCATTAAGACGAAGGGAAATCTCTTTCGCATTCATCCAGAAAGAATAGTCATTAGTGATTACTTCAATCTGAAGCTTTCCATCTTTCTCCCGATGACATGGCATATATCCATTCTTACTCATAAATCCACCATCACTTGTCAGGTAGAATAATGAAACAAGAGTGCTATTGATTAGGTCATCAGGATATGAGGCCTGAGAAGTTGAACAGCTTGCATGAGAAGTAGGTGAAGAAATAGAATTCATTTATTTCAGTCCTTGTTTAAAAATAGTATTTTTGGTATTACCAAAGAAATGTGACATTATTAGTGGTTAGACCAGATAAGTAAGCCTCTCAATGTCACGGAGAGAGGTTCTGGAATGAGTTAAGGTGATTATGAGGGTAGGGAAGAGAAAGCCCTGAGAACGCTGTAGAGGCGTGCCAGATGGGGCATTAGTTGGATATGAAAGGGATTGTATTCTGTATTATCCACCGCACCCGACTTTGACTAAATACTGCACGTACTATCCAACTGGTACAATGAGATCAATAAATGATCACAATTAGGTATTTGTGCGTATTTAAATAATTGTTCACAATTTGAGCTAAATTAGCACTTCCGGCTACTGACAGGATTTTTAGCCATTTGTATAATGCCTTTAGCCCTCTGCAAGAGAGCCATGCGGCTTGAGCTGATAATTAAAGATTAAGGAATAAGAATAAAGAAAAGAAATTACTTCCAACTAATCTTCCAGAACTGCTCTAAAGTTAAGTATTTTCACTATCCCATTCTTACTTCCATTTCTTTTATACATTCCATAATTAATTCTAAGGAAAACAAATGAAACTTTCTAAATGGAAGTTAATGGCTTTGATTATTCCTGCTGCATGGACTTCAATTTCTTACGCTTATGACTGGAATGATGATGTCACCCAAAGAGTTCAGACTCTTATAGGAAATGCCGCTGATAAGTATGTGCAGGGTGATTACGATAGCTACAATTCAGATACTGAAACGGCTATTAATTTGCTATTAACAATAGAGCCTCAACCTCAGTCGCCAGAGCAGATAGATGCAAGAAAGATACAGGCAGCACAACTTGTTGATGAAACGGTAAAGAAAGAAATCATTTCTTTAGAGCAATCTCTTGAGGCAAATCAAGCTAAAGCTGACGCTGAATACCAGAAGATGCAAAGCATGAGCAAGGAAGAAAAAGAACAGGCCGCAGCGAAAGCAGCAGCAGAGAAAGCTTTAGCAGCGAAAGCAAAGGCAGCGCGAGAAAAAGCCGAGGCCACCTCAGACGTGGATGAAATGCTTGGTGAGCTTGGCTCAGGTAAGAGTGTACCTAAAACACACACCAGTACCAGTTCTGGCGGTGCCTCTATGGCAGGAATATCCGCATATACCGCCCAGGTGTCAGGTTTGATTCGCGGTAAACTTCCGGCATGGGACACCTATAAAGGTAAGCAGTGCTCTGTAGTTATTCATACGGGACCAGATGGTACACTACTTGGGACAGACTCATACAATGGCGATAATGATTTCTGTAATTATCTTAAGGAAGGTCTACGCACAATAGATAAATTCCCAAGAGCGCCTAATCAATCTGTATACAGTATTATTAAAGACGCACCTTTTAATTTCAGACCTTAACTAAAAAGTGAAAGTTGTTGAGTGTGTGTACAATGGAAGCCGGGAACACTCTCCGCTTTTTGGCAGTCATGAATCCACGATACACACACGCACTACTTTCGATACATTTCACAATACAGGCGCATAACAATTCCTCATAACAAAGAAATGTCATGATAATTGCTTTAGAGCCATGAAAGAGTAGGGTAGCTAGTCCTGAATCTTCCATCCCATTTGCTTTAAGCGAAGCAAGCCAACAGCTTGTATCCAGTGCACCGGAAAGCCGTTAACACTCATCGTCCATCAGCTTGCTTAAGGCTGACAGATTCTGAATCAATGGGTACAGTTAAAACAACAGCTTCGTAGAAGCAATTACTAATGACATTTCACCATCCGCCTAAGTTGTCTTCTTAGTATTGCTACGCTACTGGTATGGGAGCCAGCCTGCGACAGATGGTTTTGCTCTCCAGAGAATGCAGCTTGTTAGCTACAGACGCCTTTCAGGGCATTACTGATATGGGAGTCAGCCTATAATGGAGTAGCTGTTGTCATTGCAACAACACGGACAGATTTAGCGTCTGGCCTAAGACGTTTGTTACCGATGAAACAATCCATCGCTCTTTGGGAGCATCCACTATGGGAGGTCGGACAGCAACAGCCAAAATTGTATAACAATTGTCAGTGTCTAGAATCTTCAAATTGTAAACAAGATTGGCGTGCGTACTGGAGTCTCACCAGTGCTACGAAGTTTAACGTTGGGCAGTACAACGAATCTCTGCGCATCAGTTTTTGCGTGGTCATCATTTCCCCAAATAATGAAACCACAACTGACACATCAGAAGAATTCCAAAATCAACTAATGCCGAAGTGGGCACATAGCCGAAGCAAAGAAGAAGTGTTCCAGTTTGCAGTAACCAGAATCACATCCAACTAATGTCGAGGCGTGCGCAAGCGAAAAGACGAAACAGGTTCTGATGATGTCGGTCAGGTGAATGAAGAAATCACCACGAGCACAATCCCTCGAACGTAGTGAGAGCTTAGCTGGAGACTTCCTCAATCTGAACCAGAGGGCGCAAGACAATCCAACTGTTATGCGAACTAACGACTGCACCAGTCTGGCTACAATTCCCGTTACCTGACGTTAGTGCGCATAATGTATATTATGTTAAATTAGCCGGAAAATAACATGGCTGGAATCGTGCTTGTCGCAAAACTCTTTACCCATAATTTTTGCACACTCAGTGACGACATTGTAACCCGTTTGATCCCTGCCCTGTCGTGACGCTGCGCGAATTCTACTGATTTGCACTCGCTATCCTGTACACGATTTCACGCAGCGCAGGCATAAAAAAACCGGCCATCGTGGCCGGTTCGTCGCATCGCTTTTTGAATCAGTGGATTTTCCCCCTGGCCGCTGCTTTCTCTGACTGACGTTCTGCAGCTCTGACAACGGCCATAAACGCTTTGTTTACTCTGTGCCTGACGTTCTACTACGCTGCAGCTTACGCCTTTGTCACCGGTTCTCGTTTGTGTACATCACTTACTTCGGCGTTGACCCGCAGCATTACGGTTGGCTATTTGCAGTAAACATGACACTTTCGTCTGGAGATACCCGCCCTTCCCTGTAACCTCATATTGACGC
>NZ_JBKFPH010000062.1:0-5904 GCF_046567715.1 Salmonella sp. 741265116_PST
CATTGTGCCTTTATTAGTAACAGGATTATATTCATCAAGATGGTGCCAAACATATCCTCGTGGAGTAGAAACCTGATTTAACCCAGCTTTAGCATTTGCTCTTTGAAAATCCTGAATATAATCACCTGAATATTCAATAGTAACTATAGGGTTAACTCCGGGTCGTTTATTATATAACGCATTACTACCTGAATAATCTAACCCGCCACCCGAAGTTTTAGTTACTCCTGTATAACCGCGATCTTCCAGTTTAGTTATGGGATCTACAGCGAGGCCTAAAGGATCGATCCAACTTAGAGGATTAGGCGCATACGAATATAAATTTATTCCGCCCCTCAGCCCCACCGGATCCTGACTGACGAACCTGCCACACTCCGGTGCATAATATCTGAACAGATTATAATGCAGCCCCGTCTCGTCGTCAAAATACTGCCCCGGCAGCCGCAACGGCTGGTGAAAGTACGCCCCGCTGTTGCTGATGTCCGCCGCATTCTCTCCAAACCCCCTGATATACCCCGCCCACACCAGCGTTCCGTCCGCCGCCGTCACCTCCTGCGGCGTGCCCGTCACGTCCGTGTGGTAATACCACACCTGCCTGCTTTCTCCCCGCCCCGTCACGCTCGCCACCGGCGTGTACGGCTGTTCCGCATCGTACAGATAGGTCCGCCAGCCCTGCTGCTGCACGTTCTCCTGCAACAGCCTGAACCCCTCCCACACAAAGTCCGTCCGGCTCCGCGCCGTATGACCCGTGTGCCGCCCGTACGTCGCCTTGCGGATTCGCCTCCCCAGCGCATCGTAGCCGTAGTGCGTCTCCGTGTTGCCACTGATGACCCGCGTCAACTGCCCCTGCGCGTTCCACTCCAGTTGCTGGTCGCGCCGCGTGGTCAGCTCGCCCCACTCGTTATAGCCGTAACGGTCACGACCACAGCCCGGCAGCCGGTTGCTCATCACCGGACCCTGCCCTTCGTTATCCAGCAGGTTGCCCGCCTTATCGTAATAATAACGGTCATGGTCATACATCTGACCTGAGCGCCCGGTCAGGTAACCGCTTCTGTCATAGCTGTACACCACGCTGCCACGCAGGCTGTCGTCAATCGTGCCCACCTCGCCGTGGTTGTTCCAGTAATAGTCCCTCGACGTCACGCAGCCCTGCCGCGCCGGGCGCTGGCCGGGAAGAACAGGGGCGCTGCCGGGCGCCAGGCTGCGCTGCCAGCTCAGCAGCCCGTCGTCGTCGTAGCCGCTGTACGTCGCAAGCTGCCCCTGCGTGCGCATTATCTGACGGTGCAGGCTGTCGCGCTCATACTCACTCACCGTCAGGCCGTCCAGCGCCGTCTGTAACAGATGCCCGCTCCCGTAATACAGATGCGTCAGGTGCTGCCCGTCCGGCAGCGTGATGTCCGTCGGGTTGCCCAGCGCGTCGCGCTGATAACATATGCTGCCGTTCCCCGCGTGCTCCGCCGTCAGCCAGCCGCTGCGGTCATACTCAAAACGCACCGTGTCGGCCTGCATCCGGTGCTGCTGTTGCCCCGCCTCCGTGGGCGTGAGCGTCACTGCCGTTATCTGGTCCAGCCGGTTGTAGCTGAACGTCCGCTGGCCGTGTTCATTCTCCGTCCGTAACAGACGGCCCAGCGCATCCCGCTGCTGCGTCTCCCGCCGCACGCCGCCCTGCGTGCCCGTGGTCTGTATCGCCGTCAGATAACCGCTGTCGTCCAGGATAAAAGTACGGCTCAGTCCGTCCGGGCGCACCTCACGCACCAGCCTGCCGTCCGCATCGTGACTGAACCGGTACTGCGCCCCGTTGCCGTTGGTCAGCGCTGCCACCCGGCCTTCCGGCGTGTACTGCCAGCGCGTCTCGCGCTTCTCCTCATCCGTGTGCGCCGCCAGCAGACCACGCGGCGTATACCGCCAGCTCTCCACGCTCCCCGTGATGCGCCGGTGGCTGCTCATCAGCCCCAGCGCATTCCAGGTATACCTGTCCTGCTGTTTCCCCGGTGAGTTCACCGTCTCCGGCAACCCAAGTCGGTTGTAGCTGATGCGTACCACCTTCCCTTCCGCGTCCGTCACCCGCGTCAGGTTGCCGTCCTCATCGTGGTCATATCCTGTGCTGCGCCCTGAACAGTCGGTGTACCGCGTCATCTGCCCCCGGCTGTCGAACGCCGTCACCACCGTGCCGCCCGCCGCATCCGTCCGGCTGCACATCTGCCCCTGTTCATCGTAAGCGTACTGCGTCACCCGCCCTTCCGGGTCCGTCTCCTGCACTGGCTGGCCGTGGGCGTTGTACTGCGTTTTCCAGACAGCGTCATCGTCCAGCGCCGTGCGCGTGATTTCGTCGAACTCGCCGTTCCACTGCGTCTGCGTCACCCGGCCTTCCGGATCTGTCGTCTTCACCACCCGGTTCTGGCTGTCATATTCATACGCCACCGTGCGACCGCCGGGCAGCTCAATGTTGACAGGGAAGTGGTCTTCGTTGTACGTGAAGCGGTACATTCCACCGCCCGGCGTCCGGTGCGCGGTGATATACGTCTCCCTGTCGTACCACCACTGCCATGACTCCCCCTGCCTGCCGGTGACGGTGGTGGTGCCTGCGGCAAAATCATAGTCAAAGCGGTAATGTTCGCCGTCACTGGTGTCGTGCTCCGTCACGCGCGGCGCGCCGTCGAGTTCCTGCCAGCGGTAGCGGCAGGTGAACCCCGCCGCATTGCTGTGCGCCGTCATCAGCCCGTTTTCATAAGCAAACTGCCGCACCTGCGTTCCCGCCCGGTTCACCACGCCGGTCAGTTGACCGTTATCGTCATACCGGTACTCCACCAGATTGCCACGGGTGCCGCCCTGCACCAGTTCAATTCGCGACAGCCGCTCCCCTGCCGGGGTCTGTGTGCGGTGCAGTAACAGGTGATGCCCGCTGCTGGAGGCTATCCGTACCAGTCTGCCTCCTTCGTGCCCGAAGACAATGCGCTGGCGGTGCGGCGTCTCCATAAACCGCAGGTATGCCATGCCGTCACTGTCAAAATCACCAAATACGTAATAGCTGCGGTCGGTGTAATGCAGCACGTAACGCCCGTCATGCAGGCGGCTGAGGTATAACTGTTCCTCCGGGTCAAATATCTGGTGGCCGGGCGTCAGCATCGTTTTCGGGTAACTCAGTTCCCGCCCCTGTACACCGGTCAGCGTGAGGTGTTCATCGTCCTCGCGCAGGCTGGTTTCCCAGTTCAGCCGCCAGCCCCGTCCCAGCAGTCCCACGGTTTCCAGGTGGCTGGCGTAAAAACGCGAGCAGGTGACCGGCAGGCGACCGGGCAGGGTGAAGTCCGTTTCCGGCAGCAGGATTTTCTGCCCGGTGGTCACATCCACCGGATTGCTGAACAGCCCGCTGATAGCCTCACTCACGGCCATCCCGGTAAGCTCCCCGCCGATAAACTTAGCGGCACATTTAGTGCCAAATTTCGTCCCCAGCTTTGCCGCCTGCCGCCACGCCCCGGCCAGCCCGCCGAGCAGACCCGCCACGACAAACAATACATCCACCACCTTGCGCAGCCAGTCCGGGATTTCAGAACTGATTTCCAGTACCGTCTGTGTGCCGCCGCCGAGAAACACATCCGGCGAACCGTCTTCAATCACCGCGTCGCATTCGGTGTGGTCATCCTTACGGGCGGCGGGCTGGCTGTTAATGTAGATATTTTCCGACCCCTGGGCGATGCGTTTTTCTGCGATATGGTTATCGCATTTCACCGTACTCAGTACCGCGCGCGCCGCCGGGCGACTGTTGGTGCTGACATTCTCCGAACCGGTGAGGATTTTTCCTGCCGTGTGGTGGATGGAGCGCCCGATGGCCTCGCCCAGTTGCAGTACCCCGGAGGCTATCTGGTCGGCCAGAAAACCCAGAACCAGTCCGGCAAGAAAACCGCAGGTAAATAAGGCAAAGGCGGCAAGCGCGATAATGGCGATACCGATGATAGCGCCGATAAGAAACCCGGCGAGCGCACTGGTGTGGTAGACAGGGTCATCCACACGGGCTGCTTCATACATGGTCACACCTCCGTGTGATTATTCGTTTTTATCCGGCTGAAAGCCTGCCAGCCAGGTGTTCCAGAGCAGGTCTGCTTTATCATCAAAAGGACGGGGACTGGTCAGGGTGAAGACCAGTACCTTGCCAGGGGTTGCAATAAACCCGGCCTGACGCTGGTACACTTCCGTTTTCCCGGATTTATGGGTGGCGGCAATTTGTTCCCCCATCAGGGCATCATTGCCCGTTCCTGCCTGTGCAGGCGCTCGCGACAATACCCGGTGCTGACCGAGATTTTTTTTCATCAGTGCAATCTGGCGGTCAATATAGGCGGGCAGGTCTTCATCAGGTTTGAGCGTATCGCGGGAAATATTCAGGCCGGGCGATGTTCGTTCATTGCCCTCCGGGATAAAAATATTGACGCTGCGATCCGTAAATGTTTCAGGCAGGACAAAACACCCTTCCTGTATGCGGTATGGTCGATCCATGAGAACTCCAGGTTTAATTCAGATCATTCAGAGGTGGGAAGGGGGGCAATATCATCGGCGGTTACGGCTGTGCCGCCATCCGGGTTCATATCAATACCTTTACCAATCAGTTGCATGACATCGCTGGTATGTAACATCAGTTGCTTGCCACAAAACTCAATGGAGCCGTCCTTATGTAAAACAAGCGCCGCATTGCCGCAGCGAAGCGTGAATTGATCGCCAACATCTAAACGATAAGTGGTGCCGATATTGATCGTCTGCGCCAGTTTTACGGAAAGGCCGTCATTCTTCGTTACCGTGGTGTTTCTGTCCTCACCAATACTGTTGGTTTCATTTTTAATAATGGTTTTAGTGCGATCCACCATTACCGTATGTGTTTCATTATTCTTCACCGTGGTGTTGAGATCTTTTTCCGCGTGGAACTTCACTTCCTCCGCGCCGGTTTTATCATCAAAACGCAGCATGTTGCCGTTCGCTGGCCCGCCATACAGTGAGTGGCTGAAGATCCCGCTCTGCGACGCCATTCCCGGCAGTCCCCACGGCGGCATGGTGTCCTGGTTGTAGGTGCGCCCCACGATGATCGGCAGATCCGGATCGCCGTTTTTGAAATCCACCAGCACTTCCTGGCCGATACGCGGGATCTGGATCATCCCGAAGCCTTTGCCCGCCCACGGGTAGCTGACGCGTATCCAGCAGGAGCTGTTTTCATCCATTTTGCCGTAACGGTCCCAGCCAAACTGCACCTTTACCCGCCCGTATTGATCGGTCCAGATTTCCTGCCCCGCCGGGCCGGTGACAATGGCGCTCTGCGGGCCTTTAGTGTGGGGTTTGCTCACCGTCCGCTGCGGGCGGAACACCTCACGGGTGGGGTGCAGTTCAAAACGGGTGGAGAAGGTAAAGTGCTGGTCCTGCCCGCTGTGCTGCGCGTTGTCCTGCACAAACAGCGTAGTCTGCGCCAACAGATATTCCTGGTTGAGTTCTGCCGTAGGGTGATTCATCAACGCAAAGGTGTAGCCAGTCATCAGCGTACGGATATTCCCGGCACCGTGAACCCGGCTGCCAGGGCTGCGCTGCGCTTCCATACGGATGCGCGTCAGCATTTCGCCTTCGCCCTTGTCGAAATAATCGCCCGGCCATTCGTAGTGTTCGTAACTGGCATGGCCGGTTTCACGCGGATCCGCCACTGTGTTCGCCAGCCGCGAGCGCGGTTTTTTAAAGTCAAAATCATCCAGTACCCACTGCCCGGTACGCAGACTTTCATTGGCTATAATGGTGTGGATAAATGCTTTATCCAGCTTTAACCCTTTTTGATGCCATTCCACCTCCGGTGAATCCGGGCAGGCGTGATGTGTACTGATGGCATCCGCCAGCACCAGCGTGTGGCTGTCCTCGCTGTGTTCAAACCACCAGTAGATG
>NZ_JBKFPH010000063.1:0-5318 GCF_046567715.1 Salmonella sp. 741265116_PST
CGATGGACAGAGAGTACCTCGCGTCAGTCCTTGCGGGGTGCGGGGTTTCGTAATCTTGCCCTGGTGGCAGCAGCGCCCGCTGGAGAAGGTTTATCCCTTCGTCTGGCTGGACGCCATTCACTATAAAGTCCGGGAGGATGGTCGTTACCAGAACAAGGCCGTCCACACGGTGCTGGCGCTGAATCTGGAAGGCAAAAAAGAAGTTCTGGGTCTGTATCTGTCGGAAAGTGAAGGCGCTAACTTCTGGTTATCCGTACTGAGTGACCTGCAAAATCGTGGAGTTGAAGACATTCTGATAGCCTGCGTGGACGGGCTGACTGGCTTCCCGGAGGCGATTAACAGCATTTATCCACAGACAGAGGTGCAACTGTGCGTCATTCACCAGATACGCAACTCGATAAAATATGTCGCATCGAAGCATCACAAAGCGTTTATGGCCGACCTGAAGCCGGTGTATCGGGCAGTATCAAAAGAAGCCGCAGAGACGGCACTGGATGAGCTGGAAGCGAAATGGGGCCAGCAGTATCCGGTGGTACTCCAGTCGTGGCGTCGCAAGTGGGAAAACCTGTCAGCGTACTTCCGTTATCCGGCCAATATACGTAAAGTGATCTACACAACCAACGCGATAGAGTCGGTGCACCGTCAGTTCAGGAAACTGACCAAAACGAAAGGCGCTTTCCCGAATGAAAACAGTCTGTTGAAGCTACTTTATCTGGGGCTGATGAACGCGCAGGAGAAGTGGACAATGCCCATCCAGAGCTGGAATTTGACATTGTCGCAGTTAGCCATTTATTTTGAAGGGCGGCTGAATAATGTGATGACGCTGTAGAGTTTTTAACGTGACACAGAATTCTGAACGCTCTCTGGACAGAGAGTACCTCGCGTCAGTCCTTGCGGGGTGCGGGGTTTCGTAATCTTGCCCTGGGCTTACTGTCATACTGATGCTACATCGTGGTTTTAGCTTGTCATGTTGCAAGAGTGTTATGCTGCGCTGGATTAACTGGTTTACACTGTCTGGTGCTGAAGGCCTAAAGTCATTGCTACCTCACTTTATGAATACTGTTAGCTATCCCTTGGCGGAAAATATGGGATGGCTAAAGTATAGCGGTATTAGTATCAGTTAGTTAGAATTGGAGTAAAATTCTAGCCGCGCTCTCGTCGCGCGGTGACCACACCTGACAGGAGTATGTAATGTCCAAGCAACAGATCGGCGTCGTCGGTATGGCAGTGATGGGGCGCAACCTCGCGCTCAACATCGAAAGCCGTGGTTATACCGTCTCCGTTTTCAACCGCTCCCGTGAAAAGACCGAAGAAGTGATTGTCGAGAATCCCGGCAAAAAGCTGGTGCCTTATTACACGGTGAAAGAGTTTGTTGAATCCCTCGAAACGCCTCGTCGTATCCTGTTAATGGTGAAAGCGGGCGCAGGTACTGATGCAGCTATCGATTCGCTGAAACCGTATCTGGAAAAAGGCGATATCATTATTGATGGCGGTAACACCTTCTTCCAGGACACAATCCGTCGCAATCGCGAGCTGTCTGCGGAAGGTTTTAACTTTATCGGTACCGGTGTTTCCGGTGGTGAAGAGGGCGCGCTGAAAGGGCCATCTATCATGCCTGGCGGTCAGAAAGATGCCTATGAACTGGTGGCGCCGATCCTGACGAAGATTGCTGCCGTGGCGGAAGATGGCGAACCGTGCGTGACCTATATCGGTGCCGATGGTGCTGGTCACTACGTCAAGATGGTCCACAATGGTATTGAATATGGCGATATGCAGCTTATCGCTGAAGCTTACTCCCTGCTGAAAGGCGGCCTGAACCTCAGCAATGAAGAGTTGGCGAACACTTTTACCGAGTGGAATAACGGCGAGCTGAGCAGTTATCTGATCGACATCACTAAAGACATCTTCACTAAAAAAGATGAAGACGGAAACTATCTGGTGGATGTCATTCTTGATGAAGCCGCCAACAAAGGGACCGGTAAATGGACCAGCCAGAGCGCGCTGGATCTGGGCGAACCGCTGTCGCTGATTACCGAATCCGTCTTTGCGCGTTACATCTCTTCGTTGAAAGCGCAACGTGTTGCCGCATCTAAAGTGCTCTCCGGGCCGAAAGCGCAACCGGCAGGCGACAAAGCGGAATTTATCGAGAAAGTGCGTCGCGCGCTGTATCTTGGCAAGATCGTCTCCTATGCGCAGGGCTTCTCGCAGCTACGCGCCGCGTCTGATGAATATCACTGGGATCTCAATTACGGCGAGATTGCTAAGATTTTCCGTGCGGGCTGTATCATTCGCGCTCAGTTCCTGCAGAAGATCACTGATGCTTACGCAGAAAACGCTGGTATCGCTAACTTGCTGTTAGCGCCTTACTTCAAGAAAATTGCTGATGAGTACCAGCAGGCGCTGCGCGATGTCGTGGCTTACGCGGTGCAGAACGGCATTCCAGTGCCGACATTCTCTGCGGCAGTGGCCTACTATGACAGCTATCGCGCCGCAGTACTGCCAGCTAACTTAATTCAGGCGCAGCGTGACTACTTTGGTGCGCACACCTATAAACGTACTGATAAAGAAGGCATTTTCCATACCGAGTGGTTGGAATAATTTCTGCAAAAATGTTTAAGCCCGGTTTAATACCGGGCTTTTTTTTATCTCTATTCTTATTGATTTATCGCTTTTGCTTAATATTAACTTAATAATCTGTGTTTATCGTAATGAAGATAATCTGAATTGTTTTCGTCTGCGTTGCACTTTATATACTCAGGCGTTAAAACTTTAATATCTTATCAGGATGCGAAATACATCATGATTCATAATTAAGTTAATTCTGAGAGCGAATAATGAAAATCACGATATCCGGGACGGGTTATGTTGGCTTGTCTAATGGTTTGCTTATTGCACAACATCATGATGTGGTGGCGTTAGACATTGTTCCTTCCCGTGTTGAACTGTTAAATGATCGGATATCTCCGATTGTTGATAAAGAAATTCAGCAATTTTTAAAGGAAGATAACATCAGATTCAGGGCAACGCTGGATAAGTTTGATGCGTACCAGAATGCAGATTACGTCATCATTGCTACGCCTACGGATTACGATCCCAAAACCAACTATTTTAATACGTCCAGTGTGGAATCGGTCATTCAGGATGTGATCAGCATCAACCCCGCAGCCGTGATGATTATTAAGTCTACGGTGCCGGTTGGCTTCACGGCAGCAATGCGCCAGAAGTTTGCGACAGAAAATATCATTTTCTCTCCGGAGTTTTTACGTGAAGGTAAAGCCCTTTACGATAATCTTTATCCCTCCCGTATCGTGATTGGGGAACAATCTGAGCGCGCCAGAGAATTTGCCGCATTACTCCAGGAAGGCGCTATTAAACAGGAGATTCCGACGCTGTTTACGGACTCCACTGAAGCGGAAGCCATTAAACTTTTCGCCAATACTTATCTCGCTATGCGAGTCGCTTATTTTAATGAATTAGACAGCTATGCTGAAACGTTAGGGTTAAATACCCGACAAATTATTGAAGGGGTGTGCCTCGACCCGCGTATTGGCAATCATTATAATAATCCCTCTTTTGGTTATGGCGGATATTGTTTGCCAAAAGATACCAAACAGTTGCTGGCTAATTATCAGTCGGTGCCTAATAATATTATCTCCGCTATCGTTGAAGCAAACCGTACGCGTAAAGATTTTATTGCCGACGCTATCCTCGCCAGAAAGCCTAAAGTGGTGGGCATTTATCGCCTGATTATGAAGAGTGGCTCCGATAACTTTCGCGCCTCATCGATTCAGGGGATTATGAAACGTATTAAAGCGAAAGGCGTAGAGGTCATCATCTATGAGCCGGTAATGCAAGAAGAAACTTTCTTTAACTCACGTCTTGAACGTGATTTGCACTGCTTTAAACAGCAGGCGGATGTCATTATTTCCAACAGGATGGCGGCAGAGCTTTTGGATGTCGCTGAAAAAGTGTATACCCGCGATCTTTTCGGTAGTGATTAATAAGGCAATCGGGGCTGATGAGTCCCGATGATTTATTGACCAAATGGAAATAATGTCTGATTTTTATCATTAATCCTATGGCATATATTTGCTTTATGACTACACTGTCTCCAGCTTCATCCTTTTTTTAGTTAGGGTATCTATGACAGTGGATAGTAATACGTCTTCCGGGCGTGGGAACGATCCGGAACAGATTGATTTGATTGAGTTATTGCTACAGTTATGGCGTGGGAAGATGACCATTATTGTAGCCGTTATTATCGCCATTTTGCTGGCCGTAGGCTACCTGATGATAGCCAAAGAAAAATGGACATCCACGGCGATTATTACCCAACCTGATGCCGCGCAGGTTGCCACCTATACCAATGCGCTCAACGTCTTGTATAGCGGGAATGCCCCCAAAATCTCTGAAGTGCAGGCGAATTTTATAAGCCGCTTTAGCTCTGCGTTCTCCGCATTATCGGAAGTGCTGGATAATCAGAAAGAGCGGGAAAAGCTCACCATTGAACAGTCGGTAAAGGGGCAGACGCTGCCGCTCTCGGTTTCTTATGTGAGTACTACCGCTGAAGGGGCGCAGCGTCGGCTGGCGGAATATATCCAACAGGTGGATGAAGAGGTCGCTAAGGAACTGGAAGTTGACCTGAAAGATAACATCACGCTGCAAACCAAAACGTTGCAGGAGTCCCTTGAGACGCAGGAAGTTGTGGCGCAGGAACAAAAAGATCTGCGTATTAAGCAAATCGAAGAAGCGTTGCGCTATGCGGATGAGGCCAAAATCACGCAGCCGCAGATTCAGCAAACCCAGGATGTTACCCAGGACACGATGTTCCTGCTGGGGAGCGATGCGCTAAAATCGATGATACAGAACGAAGCGACGCGTCCACTGGTCTTTTCTCCGGCCTATTACCAGACGAAGCAGACACTGCTGGACATTAAAAATCTGCAAGTGACTGCTGATACGGTGCACGTCTATCGTTATGTAATGAAGCCGACGCTGCCGGTCCGTCGCGATAGCCCGAAAACAGCCATTACCCTCGTGTTGGCTGTGTTGCTGGGCGGGATGATCGGTGCCGGGATTGTGCTGGGGCGCAATGCGCTACGTAGCTATAAGCCAAAAGCCTTGTAAGCTTCTTTGCCGGATAGTGGTCGGCTTCGAAAGGTAAAATTTCTCACTAAAAAACCGGGCATTGCCCTGAGGGATCCCCACAAACTCAGCGCTAATAAATCAGCACCATATTTCGATAGGTTCTGGCAAGGTGGTTAAGAACGGTGCTCAGCACCGTTCGCCTTAAAATTAGCGGAGAGTGTCGTAAGATA
>NZ_JBKFPH010000064.1:0-4418 GCF_046567715.1 Salmonella sp. 741265116_PST
CTTCGGGATGATCCAGATCCCGCGTATCGGCCAGGAAGTGCTGGTGGATTTCAAAAACGGCGACCCGGATCTGCCGATCATCGTGGGGCGTACCTACAACCAGGACACCATGCCGCCGTGGGGACTGCCGGGCGCGGCAACACAGAGCGGGATATACAGCCACACTATCGGCGGCGGACCGACCAATGCCAACGCCCTGCGTTTTGAAGATAAACCCGGTAGTGAAGAGGTCTGGCTACATGCTGAAAAAGATCAGCGTATTGAAGTTAATAATAATGAAAGTCACTGGGTGGGGAATAATCGGGTTAAGGTCATTGAACAGTCAGAAATAGCCACTATTGGCGCTGTCCGCGACCATAAAGTTCAGTATGACGATACCTCTCTGGCCGGAGGAAATAAAACCATTCAGACGGTAAAAGAGTTATATCTGGCAGCGGGGGATTCTATTACCCTGAGTTGTGGTGACACCGTTCTGTACATGAGCAGTAAGGGGGAATTTTACGTAACCTGTAAAACGTTCAATATTACTGCAACAGATGCCGATGGTCAGATTAATACTATAAAAGGGCAGCTGGATTTAAATATGGATAAAAGAGAACCCAAAGTGGGAACATTTGGTGAGTCAGAAAAAACAGCAATGGCAGCAGTAATTAAGGAAACTTTTCCACCCAAAGAATAGTTTTTATTTTAGTGCCGGACTTATCAACACTTTCAGACCAAAAAGGATTTTATATAATCATGACGAACTATTATATCAACGAAGCCATCTTGAGTTTCTCCGGTAATATATCCCAGGACAGCACCCTCAATATGATCCGCCTGAGCGATCCGGATGCGGCGCTGATTATCAGCCGCGGCAAAATGCAGGACGGTGATGAACTGGCGTCCCAGGTTGAACAACAGATGAAAAAACTGGAAAAGCAGGTTAAGGAACTGCGTTATACGCCAGCACAGGTTGTCCGGCTGGGTATTGACGGGAAAATGGAAGGGCTGGAAATACAGAGTCAGTTCATCCGGGGTAATGAGCATGTATATCAGTACCAGGCGGTATTTGTGCTACAGAGCAGCCGGGTAATGATGGCCCTGACCTATGCCCGCTCAACAGTGTTAACCGAAGCGGATAGGGTGCGCTGGGCGGATATCAAAAAGAATCTGCGTTTCAGGTTGGACCCGGAAAACACGGCAACCGGACAATAACACAGGGAGTGTGGTATGGGAGAAGCATTCTGGGCGGCAAGGGAAGGCGACGCGCTGCTGCATACGTCCTTTCTGGCAGATCTGGTGGGCAGTGCGCTGGAACTCGCCATCAATGCGGCTATTGATTTTGCGGCACTGGCTGTTGTGGCGCTGGCGACGGGGGCTACGGTGGCAACGCTGGGATGCAGCGCTGTATTACTTGTGGGGACCGTGGTCGGCGCGACGATGTTGCTGAGTGGCGCCGGGGAGAAAATCAGTAAAGCCTGTGAAGACATAGCCAACAGCCTTTTTCCGCCGAAAATTGAGGGATATATCCTGACCGGCTCAGGCGACACCCGGATTAACAGCAAACGGGCGGCGCGGGCGGCGGCAACGGCATTATCACGCCATGATGTGGAAACCCTGGACGCGCAGGCGCAGGCAGAGGCAGAAGAAGAAAAACGCAGGCAGGACGCCAAATCAATGTGGGATGTGGCCGGGGAATATCTGGATGCAGTAAAAGGCCGGGCAGAGAATATGGCTAAGGGCGTCGTTTCCGTGGTGAGCCGGATGGGATCAGCGGAAGGATGGGCCTCGCTGGGAAATGATGCTCTGGCGGAGGCGGGCGATATGCTTTCCGACACGGGCCACTTTATTTCAGAGATGTGGCAGCCCACGGTGGCAACCGCATATCCGGGGTCTGACCCGAAACAGGATGATAAAATCGACTGCCACAAACATCCCTCTTCATTCAGCCAGTTTATGGCGCAGAAACTGCAGGCGCTGACGGACGACCCGGTGGGGACGGTCTTGGGGGCGATGAACCCTTTCGGTGCGCTGGAAATCGGTTTTCAGGCGGCAAGCGCGCTTATCGGCAGCGTGTCGAACCTGTTCAAAGGTGACGATGAGCCGCCCGCAGCAGAATATATCGCCGAAGGGACGCGGGATGTGCGTATCAACAGCCAGCCTGCGGCGCGCAGCGGGGTACGTTGTACCTGCGAGGCAAAAGTGGTGGATGAGCCTGAGAACGGCGTACATGTATCCGGTGATGTACGTATCGGCGGGCCGCTTCTGGTGGTACGGGATATCAAAAGCGGTAAGTCACAAATAACCCTGGTGACCACCATTGCGCTGGCGTTCATGCAGCCCGGACGGGCGTTAGCTAAAAGTGCCTGCTTTATGATGGGGATGGGCATTAACATGATGGTTCAGCAGGCTGGGAGTGCGCTGAACCGCCCGGTAAACGCCGCCACCGGAGCCAAGTACCTGGCAGGCGATGATGACGTTGATTTCAGTCTGCCCGGCCACTTCCCGCTGGAGTGGCAGCGGACCTACAGCAGCCGTGATGAACGGACGGAGGGGATGTTCGGGCGGGGCTGGAGCGTGCTGTATGAAGTGTGCCTGGAGCGTACGCCGGACAACCCGGATGAAAACTGCATGACGTATGTGGCCCCGATGGGACGGCGAATTGACCTGCAGGCGGTGGAGCCGGGAAGCGGTTTTTACAGCCCCGGCGAGGGGCTGGCGGTACGGCGCAGCGAACAGGGCCACTGGCTTATCAGCAGTGATGACGGCGTGTACAGGCTGTTTGAAGCGGACCCGTCCAGCCCACAGCGCCGGCGGCTGAAAATGCTGGGCGACCGCAACAGTAACTGCCAGCACCTGACCTACGACAACCACGGGCGTCTGGTGGAAATCAGCGGCGATCGGCAGCGCCCCTGCATCCGGCTGCACTATGAGCTGGCAGCGCACCCGCAGCGCGTGACGCGCATCTTCCGCCATTACCCGGAAGGGGAGCCGGAGCTGCTGCGGCGTTACCGCTACGATGAGGCGGGGCGGCTGAACGGGGTAGTGGACAACGCAGGTCAGTATCAGCGCGAGTTTGCGTACGACGACAACGACTGCATGACGATGCACCGGGAGCCGGGCGGCGAACGGTATTACTACACCTGGTCGTGGTTTGAAGGCCCGGACGATGCGGCGTGGCGGGTGACGGGCCATCATACGGACAGCGGCGAGCAGTACCGTCTGGACTGGAATCTGGCAGAACGTTCGCTGTGTGTGACGGATAGCCTGGGGCGCATGCGCTGCCACTGGTGGGATGCGCAGGGCCAGGTGACGGCGTACCGGGACGAGGCCGGGCAGATGACCACTTTCCGCTGGAGCGATGAAGAGCGGTTACTGCTGGGGATGACGGACGCGCAGGGCGGCAAATGGCGTTATGTCTATGACCGTCTCGGCCACCTGACGGAGACGCATGACCCGCTGGGCCGGGTGGAGCAGACGCAGTGGCATCCGGTGTGGCACCAGCCGGAAACGGAGGTGGATGCCGCGGGGGCGGCGTGGCGTTATGAGTATGATGAGCGGGGCAACCTGCAGGCGGTCAGCGACCCGCTGCATCAGCGCACGGTATACGGGTACGACCGGCACGGTCAGGTGGTGCGGATAACCGACGCGCGGGGCGGAGATAAATACCTGCAGTGGAACGAAGACGGTCAGCTTATGCGCCACACGGACTGTTCTGGTTCGCAGACGGCATGGTTTTATGATGAACGCACGCGGCTGGAAAGGGTGACGGACGCGGAGAGTAACAGTACGCGTTACAGCTATGACGGCAACGGACATCTGACGGAGGTCATGTTCGCGGACGGGCGTACGGAGCGTTACCAGCCGGATGCGGCGGGACGGCTGGTGAAATACACCAGCCCGGCGGGGCAGATAACACGCTGGCAGCGGGACGGCCAGGGGCGGGTGCGCAGGCAGACGGATGCGACGGGTCGCAGGACGGCGTATGAGTACGACGCTTACGGGCGGCTGACCACGCTCACGAACGAGAACGGGGAAAGCTACCGGTTCCGGTACGATGTTCTGGACCGGGTGACGGAATAGACGGACCCCGGCGGCAGCCGCCGGGCATACGGGTATAACGCGCTGAATGCGGTGACGGCGGTGATATACGGCGGGGAGCGCGGGGGAGAAATCCGCCACGGTCTGGAGCGTGATGCGGCGGGGAGGCTGACGGCGAAAATCACGCCGGAGACGCGCACGGAATACCGGTACGACGCGGCGGACCGTCTGCTGGAAATCCGCCGCAGGCGGCATGATGCGGCGGAAGGCGGAGAGCCGGAAGTTATCCGGTTCAGCTACGACAGTCCGGGTAACCTGCTGAGCGAGGAGACGGCGCAGGGCGTGCTGCAGCACCGGTACGATGTTCAGGGCAACCGCACAGAAACGCAGATGCC
>NZ_JBKFPH010000065.1:0-4195 GCF_046567715.1 Salmonella sp. 741265116_PST
TATGCTCCTGGGGACTCACTCCCTTGCCGCCTTTAAGCAACTCGAATTATTTTGGGTATATATTATATGACGAGTTATGAAATTCCCGGCACAACATTCAAAAGAAGCAAACAACACGTTAATAAATAACATCCCTTAGGCGCGGTGAAGTATTTTCCATTAAAAACCCAAAGACAAGTGTTTTTATTTAAAGGATCACCAGAAATAAATAATAAATATTTTTTTACCGTTCGAAAAACAAACAAAGGAAGCAAGACGGGAGAGCCCAAAAAACAATAAACATGTCAAAATGAATAAAAAAAGATCAGAATTACAGTACTGAATGTATAGCAATGACGCATAAGATTTATTTTTGGTATAAATTCTATTAAAAAAATCAAAAAATGCTAAGTTACATTTTTTTTGTTTACTCGTGGCAATTAATTTATTTTAATAGAGTTGTTTTTTATTATTTCCATAAAAAAACAATATTTTATTATCGAAGTTTTATAATGAAAACTTATTATTAAATTAAAATTGATTTACGAGATGCATTAAAGATGCGGCATCCACATCTTAATATTTAAAAATGCTTAATACCGAAACCGGTAATTCTTCTTATTATTGGATAGATCATGCCGCAATTTATCATCAACGTTTCGGGCCTGGATATGCTGAAGTTAGTCACCCTGTTCAGGAGACAGCGACGCGCCACTGAAATAGCACATGACTTATCGATACAGAAATAACACCTGCTTCTTGCTGAAAATCAAAGCAGCGTTCCCCGGTAAAATGCGATGAACCTTTTTTATTGCCGGATGTCGACGCAAAGCGTCTTATCCGGCCTACATGAAAGGGGTCAGCCTCAGCGGCTCTGCTTTCTTAGCAGATAGATAAAGTACGGGGCACCAATAAACGTCGACAATAATCCCGCCGGGATCTGATACGGAAATAACGCCATCCTGCCGCACCAGTCGGCAAAGACCAATAAAACACCCCCTGCCAGCGCCGAGATGATCATATGCGGCATCGTCCGGCGAAAACCGAGCATCCGCGCAATATGCGGCGCCATCAGTCCAACGAAACTCAGCGGCCCAATGGTCATCGTCGCGGTTGCCGTCAAACAAGCCGCCAACGCCAGCAGCGCGATACGCGACGGCGTAAGCGCCATGCCCACCGCGCGCGCGGCATCGCCGCCCAGAGGCAAAATCGTTAACCAGCGGCGACACAACGGCACAATTGCCAGCAAAATCACCATTACGATCGCGGTTCGCGTAACCTGCCCGCCAGTGGCGTTATAGGTAGATCCTGCGATCCAGGTCAACACTTCCGCCATCCGCGGGTCGCCGCTCGCCTGGAGCATCATTAGCAGCATGGTAAACGCGGTGCTGAGCGCCATCCCCGCCAGCAACATCCGTTGCGGCGAGAAACCGCCGCGCCCGGCGGCTATCATAATAATCAGCAGTGTCGCCGCCGCGCCCAGGCTTCCGGCAGGCAGTAGCCAACCGAAAGCATTCCCCGGCACCAAAAACAGCATCAATACCACGCCAAACGCGGCTCCGGAACTGATCCCCAGCACTTCCGGGCTGGCCATTGGGTTACCAGTCAGACGCTGAATAATGCAGCCCGCCACCGCCAGCATGACGCCCGCCATTAACGCCGCCAGTATCCGCGGCCAGCGCCACGGCATCAGTTCCTCAAGCAGCGTTCCGCTCGCCCACGTCCAGCCGTGCGCGTCGCGACCAAAAGAGAGCGCGACCCATGTTGCCAGCAGCAGGAGCGCGCCACCGGCAACGACAAAAATGAGGACATGCCGACGTTCCGCCGCCACACGATCGCTGGCGTTCATATCCGGCGCGCTCATGCTTTTAAGCCGCGGCAGCAGCCACAGGAGCAGCGGCGCGCCGATTAGCGCCGTCACTGAACCGGTGGAGACTTCCATCCATACGCGAGTCAACCACAGAATGATTTGGTCGGAGAGCCAGAGGATCAACGCACCAATCAGCGGGGCCAGCACCAGACGCGCCAGCAAACGACGCGCACCGAGCATTTTCGCCAGCAGCGGTGCAAACAGGCCGATAAAGCCGATAATCCCAACCGCGTTAACCAGCAGCGCACTCAACACAATCGCCAGCGACAGCGCCGCCAGACGTGCTAACGACAGCGCCAGACCCAGATTACGCGCAACGCCGTCATCCAGCCCCATCAGCGTCATCGGGCGTAACAACAATAACGTGAGCATCACACCGCCCAGCAACTGCGGCCACAGACGCTGCACGCCGCTCCAGTCGGTTTGCGTTAGCGTTCCGGTGCTCCATAAAAACATGCTTTGCAACTGATCGTGGTGGAAAATCACCAGTAACTGGTTGATTGCACCACAATAGAGGCTAACCACCAACCCGGCGAGGATCAGGGTCACTGGCGACAGGCGTTTGCCCCACGCCACGCCGAACACCAGCGCGCCGACGATACAGGCTCCCGTCAGGGCGGCAAACTGCGTCGCCAGCGCGCCGGGAATCGCCCATAGCGTAGTCACCGTGATCCCCAATTGCGCGCCGGTCGCCACGCCCAGCGTGGTCGGTTCCGCCAACGGGTTACGTAATACTTGCTGGAACAGGACGCCTACCAGCCCAAGTCCCGCACCCACCAGCAGTGAAATCGCCAGTCTTGGCAGCAGGCTGTAATGAAAAATCATCTGCTCAATGATGTCGATATCCGGTGACCAGATAGCCTGTTGCCACTGACTGCGCGGTAGCGCAACGGAGAAGTTAGCCCATGTCAGCCAGCAGGCGGCAACAAACAGCGCCAACAACAGCAACGCCGGATGGCGGCTTCGCCTTATCCGGCCTACAAAGCGCCCGAACCGTAGGTCGGATAAGGCGCTTTTCGCGCCGCCATCCGGCATTTCACGTTTTCTGCTCACGCTTTGCCTCCCAGCGCATTATCCAGGATGCGGACAAAATGCATGGCCGATAGCGTTGCGCCATAAAACCAGACAGCAGGCACACGTTGAAAACGTCCGCCACGGACAAACGGCATCGCCTGCCATAATGGCGTAGACATCAGCGCGTTCATATCGGTGCTATTCCCGTGATCGAAGCAGATCACATCCGCTTCTTTATACATCGCCAGCCGATCGATACTGACCGCCGTACTGCCCCAAAAGTTGGTTTCACCTTGCCAGGCATTGACGATGCCATACTCGTCCAGCACCTCCTGGAACAGGCAATTCGGGCCGAGCACCAGCATATGCCGCGGATCGATAAGCGTCGTCATCAGTAACGGACGCCCCCCGCGGCGGATAAAACGCGGCTTCTGGCTGGCGATGAAGCGATCGTATTGCGCCAGATGTTTTTCTGCCGCAGTGTCCAGATTCAGCGTCTGCGCCAGTTCAACCAGCGAGCGTCGGGCCACCGCCAGCGGCTTTTTGCCGTCGCTAAAATCGAACCCGCGCCCCGGCGCGATCCGCGCCAGTTTCTCCGGCGAGGGTCCGTAACCTGCCGACCAGACCATAAACGACGGCTTCATTTCGGTCAGCAGTTCGAGATTGGGCTCAGTGCGAAGACCCACATCAATCACCGAATCCGGCAACGGCGGTTCGCTAACCCACAGCTTATAATTTGGCACGTCCGCCACGCCATAAGGCGTAATACCCAGCGCCAGCAGCAGCTCTACCGGCAGCCACTCCAGCGCCACAATCCGGCGTGGATCGATAGCGGCAGCCTGCGCCGTATTCATTTGCCACAGCAGCGGCGACAGCGCCATTGCCGTTAATAAACGGCGGCGAGTAAGAGGATATAAGTCACGCATTAATACACAAAACTCACAGGTGCGGCGCCCGCCGGATGCGGAAGAATACCCATTGGGATGCCATAAATCTGCTCCAGAGTGTCACTGCGCATCAGTTCCGCAGGCGTTCCTTGCGCAATCATTTCACCGCCGCGTAGCGCCACTAAATAATCACAGTAGCGGGCCGCCATGTTGATATCGTGCAGCACCGCAACTACCGTCAGCCCGCGCTGCTGGCTTAAGCGATGTACCAGCGCCAGCACGTCAACCTGATGGGCGATATCCAGCGCGGAGGTTGGTTCATCAAGCAGCAGACAGCGGCTGTCCTGCGCGACCAGCATGGCAATCCACGCGCGCTGGCGTTCCCCACCGGACAGGCTATCGACCAGACGGTGCGCCAGCGGCTTTAAACCTACCAGCGAAATTG
>NZ_JBKFPH010000066.1:0-4194 GCF_046567715.1 Salmonella sp. 741265116_PST
AAAAGGGCATCATTTGATGCCCTTTTTGCACGCTTTCACACCAGAACCTGGCTCATCAGTGATTTTATTTGTCATAATCATTGCTGAGACAGGCTCTGTAGAGGGCGTATAATCCGAAAGGCGAATAAGCGTTTCGATTTGGATTGCCTCGCGATTACGGGGTGAAAATGTTTGTAGAATACTTCTGACAGGTTGGTTTATGAGTGCGAATACCGAAGCTCAAGGGAGCGGGCGCGGCCTGGAAGCGATGAAGTGGATAGTTGTTGCCATATTGCTGATCGTCGCAATCGTCGGCAACTACCTCTATCGCGACATGATGCTGCCGCTGCGTGCGCTGGCCGTAGTAATTCTGATTGCTGCAGCGGGTGGTGTCGCGCTGTTGACGACAAAAGGTAAAGCAACCGTTGCTTTTGCCCGTGAAGCGAGAACCGAAGTCCGTAAGGTCATTTGGCCGACTCGCCAGGAAACGCTGCACACCACGCTGATCGTCGCTGCGGTTACCGCAGTTATGTCACTGATCCTGTGGGGACTGGATGGTATTCTGGTTCGCCTGGTATCCTTTATCACTGGCCTGAGGTTCTGAGATGTCTGAAGCACCTAAAAAGCGCTGGTACGTCGTTCAGGCGTTTTCCGGTTTTGAAGGCCGCGTAGCCACATCGCTGCGCGAGCATATCAAATTACACAATATGGAAGAGCTGTTTGGCGAAGTCATGGTGCCGACTGAAGAAGTCGTTGAGATCCGTGGCGGCCAGCGTCGCAAAAGCGAACGCAAATTCTTCCCGGGTTACGTTCTGGTCCAGATGGTCATGAACGACGCAAGCTGGCACCTGGTGCGTAGCGTGCCGCGTGTGATGGGCTTTATCGGCGGTACCTCTGACCGTCCGGCGCCGATCAGCGACAAAGAAGTCGATGCGATCATGAACCGCCTGCAGCAGGTTGGCGATAAGCCGCGGCCGAAAACTCTGTTTGAACCGGGTGAAATGGTTCGTGTTAACGACGGTCCGTTCGCAGACTTTAACGGCGTTGTCGAAGAAGTCGATTATGAGAAGTCTCGCCTGAAAGTGTCTGTTTCTATCTTCGGTCGTGCGACCCCGGTAGAGCTGGACTTCAGCCAGGTTGAGAAAGCGTAAGGCTGCGATCAAAAAAGCAGCGATCTAATCGTTGCATAGGGCGCGAAATTGACATACAATTTCGCGCCTTTTGTTTTTATGGGCCTTATGCCCATAAAGCGATATTTATCACGGGGAGCTTCTTTGAAGCGATACTACCCAATTCGAGGAATTTAGAATGGCTAAGAAAGTACAAGCCTACGTCAAGCTGCAGGTTGCAGCTGGTATGGCGAACCCGAGTCCGCCGGTTGGTCCAGCACTGGGTCAGCAAGGTGTGAACATCATGGAATTCTGCAAAGCGTTCAACGCAAAAACGGATTCCATCGAAAAAGGTCTGCCGATTCCGGTTGTTATTACCGTTTACGCTGACCGTTCTTTCACCTTCGTTACCAAAACGCCTCCGGCAGCTGTTCTGCTGAAAAAAGCGGCTGGTATCAAGTCTGGTTCCGGCAAGCCGAACAAAGACAAAGTAGGTAAAATTTCCCGCGCTCAGCTGCAGGAAATCGCGCAGACCAAAGCTGCCGACATGACCGGTGCCGACATTGAAGCGATGACTCGCTCCATCGAAGGTACTGCACGTTCCATGGGCCTGGTAGTGGAGGACTAAGAAATGGCTAAACTGACCAAGCGTATGCGCGTGATCCGTGAAAAAGTTGATGCGACCAAACAGTACGACATCAACGAAGCTATTGCCCTGCTGAAAGAGCTGGCCACTGCTAAATTCAACGAAAGCGTTGACGTTGCCGTTAACCTCGGCATCGATGCTCGTAAATCTGACCAGAACGTTCGTGGCGCGACTGTACTGCCGCACGGTACTGGCCGTTCTGTTCGCGTTGCCGTATTTACCCAGGGCCCGAACGCTGAAGCAGCTAAAGCTGCTGGCGCTGAGCTGGTAGGTATGGAAGATCTGGCTGACCAGATCAAGAAAGGCGAAATGAACTTCGACGTTGTTATCGCATCCCCGGATGCAATGCGCGTTGTTGGCCAGTTGGGTCAGGTTCTGGGTCCGCGCGGCCTGATGCCAAACCCGAAAGTCGGTACCGTAACTCCGAACGTTGCTGAAGCGGTTAAGAACGCTAAAGCAGGTCAGGTTCGTTACCGTAACGACAAAAACGGCATCATCCACACCACCATCGGTAAAGTGGACTTTGACGCTGACAAACTGAAAGAAAACCTGGAAGCTCTGCTGGTTGCGCTGAAAAAAGCAAAACCGAGCCAGGCGAAAGGTGTGTACATCAAGAAAGTTAGCATCTCCACCACCATGGGTGCTGGCGTTGCCGTTGATCAGGCTGGTCTGAGCGCATCTGCGAACTAAGATTAGTCTTTACGTGGGCGGTGATTTTGTCTACAATCTTACCCCCACGATTCTGTTGAAATATAACAGAGCACTATGCGAGTCATTTGAATTGCAGCAAGGCAGCAAGTGAGTGAATCGCCAGGAGCATAGTTAACTATGTGACTGGTGTGAACGAGCGCAGCTAACACAGCTGCGGTTCAAAGGACGAAGTCATAGAAAGAATTTGTTCGTTGGAGCTTGGCCTATCCAGGCCTCCGTCGAAGACCGCAGGCGTCTCGCAAGAGGCTTAATCCCCTGCGTAGACGGTGACAGAACGCTAAGATTATTTTTGATACTCTGGCTTGTTTCTGCTCACCGTATTAAGACGCTCTTCTCGTTGAGATGAGTGAAGTGAGTTCCGGAACATGAGTTCCGGCAAACATCCAGGAGCAAAGCTAATGGCTTTAAATCTTCAAGACAAACAAGCGATTGTTGCTGAAGTCAGCGAAGTAGCCAAAGGCGCGCTGTCTGCAGTAGTTGCGGATTCCCGTGGCGTAACTGTAGATAAAATGACTGAACTGCGTAAAGCAGGTCGTGAAGCTGGCGTATACATGCGTGTTGTTCGTAACACCCTGCTGCGCCGCGTCGTTGAAGGTACTCAGTTCGAGTGCCTGAAAGACACGTTTGTTGGTCCGACCCTGATTGCATACTCTATGGAACACCCGGGCGCTGCTGCTCGTCTGTTCAAAGAGTTCGCGAAAGCGAATGCAAAATTTGAGGTCAAAGCTGCAGCCTTTGAAGGTGAGCTGATCCCGGCGTCTCAGATCGACCGCCTGGCAACTCTGCCGACCTACGAAGAAGCAATTGCACGCCTGATGGCAACCATGAAAGAAGCTTCGGCTGGCAAACTGGTTCGCACACTGGCTGCTGTACGCGATGCAAAAGAAGCTGCGTAATCGCAGTTGTCTTTATCAAGCATTTGCTTACGTATAAACTTATTCTGATATTCAGGAACAATTTAAATGTCTATCACTAAAGATCAAATCATTGAAGCAGTATCCGCTATGTCCGTAATGGACGTTGTAGAACTGATTTCTGCAATGGAAGAAAAATTCGGTGTTTCCGCTGCTGCTGCTGTAGCTGTAGCTGCTGGCCCGGCTGAAGCTGCTGAAGAAAAAACTGAATTCGACGTAATTCTGAAAGCTGCTGGCGCTAACAAAGTTGCTGTTATCAAAGCAGTACGTGGCGCAACTGGCCTGGGTCTGAAAGAAGCTAAAGACCTGGTAGAATCTGCTCCGGCCGCTCTGAAAGAAGGCGTGAGCAAAGATGACGCTGAAGCACTGAAAAAATCTCTGGAAGAAGCTGGCGCTGAAGTTGAAGTTAAATAAGCCAACCCTTCCGGTTGCAGCCTGAGAAATCAGGCTGATGGCTGGTGACTTTTTGTCACCAGCCTTTTTGCGCTGTAAGGCGCCAGTAGCGTTTCACACTGTTTGACTACTGCTGTGCCTTTCAATGCTTGTTTCTATCGACGACTTAATATACTGCGACAGAGCGTACGTTCTGTGTAAATCGCAATGAAATGGTTTAAGCGTGATAGCAACAGGCATTGCGGAAAGTATCCATTTTCCGGTCAACAAAATAGTGTTGCACAAACTGTCCCCCGCAGGACAGATGGGTCGACTTGTCAGCGAGCTGAGGAACCCTATGGTTTACTCCTATACCGAGAAAAAACGTATTCGTAAGGATTTTGGCGATGGTATTTTTGGTGTGGAGGCTGCGGCCTGGCGATATTTCAATAAGCCCGCCAGC
>NZ_JBKFPH010000067.1:0-3454 GCF_046567715.1 Salmonella sp. 741265116_PST
TTTGCTCTTTAAAAATCTGGATCAAGCTGAAAATTGAAACACAGAACAACGAAAGTTGTTCGTGAGTCTCTCAAATTTTCGCAGCACGATGATGAATCGTAAGAAACATCTTCGGGTTGTGAGGTTAAGCGACTAAGCGTACACGGTGGATGCCCTGGCAGTCAGAGGCGATGAAGGGCGTGCTAATCTGCGATAAGCGCCGGTAAGGTGATATGAACCGTTATAACCGGCGATACCCGAATGGGGAAACCCAGTGTGACTCGTCACACTATCATTAACTGAATCCATAGGTTAATGAGGCGAACCGGGGGAACTGAAACATCTAAGTACCCCGAGGAAAAGAAATCAACCGAGATTCCCCCAGTAGCGGCGAGCGAACGGGGAGGAGCCCAGAGCCTGAATCAGCATGTGTGTTAGTGGAAGCGTCTGGAAAGGCGCGCGATACAGGGTGACAGCCCCGTACACAAAAGCGCATGTGCTGTGAGCTCGATGAGTAGGGCGGGACACGTGGTATCCTGTCTGAATATGGGGGGACCATCCTCCAAGGCTAAATACTCCTGACTGACCGATAGTGAACCAGTACCGTGAGGGAAAGGCGAAAAGAACCCCGGCGAGGGGAGTGAAAAAGAACCTGAAACCGTGTACGTACAAGCAGTGGGAGCCCCACCACTAAGCCAGTGGTGAACTCCACATACGCATCCTTTGCTGAGGATACGGTTAACGGAGCGAAAGCGACGTTCAACCGCAAAAGAAGCAGAGGGGGCTTAGTGGTGGGGTGACTGCGTACCTTTTGTATAATGGGTCAGCGACTTATATTCTGTAGCAAGGTTAACCGTATAGGGGAGCCGTAGGGAAACCGAGTCTTAACCGGGCGTTAAGTTGCAGGGTATAGACCCGAAACCCGGTGATCTAGCCATGGGCAGGTTGAAGGTTGGGTAACACTAACTGGAGGACCGAACCGACTAATGTTGAAAAATTAGCGGATGACCTGTGGCTGGGGGTGAAAGGCCAATCAAACCGGGAGATAGCTGGTTCTCCCCGAAAGCTATTTAGGTAGCGCCTCGTGAATTCATCTCCGGGGGTAGAGCACTGTTTCGGCTAGGGGGCCATCCCGGCTTACCAACCCGATGCAAACTGCGAATACTGGAGAATGTTATCACGGGAGACACACGGCGGGTGCTAACGTCCGTCGTGAAGAGGGAAACAACCCAGACCGCCAGCTAAGGTCCCAAAGTCATGGTTAAGTGGGAAACGATGTGGGAAGGCCCAGACAGCCAGGATGTTGGCTTAGAAGCAGCCATCATTTAAAGAAAGCGTAATAGCTCACTGGTCGAGTCGGCCTGCGCGGAAGATGTAACGGGGCTAAACCATGCACCGAAGCTGCGGCAGCGAACGTATCACTTAAAACGATTCAGAAGCTTACGATTGACGGAGCGAAGCGACGTCAAAGCGTATACAAAGTCGAGTCGGTTTAAGGATACGTTCGTTGGGTAGGGGAGCGTTCTGTAAGCCTGCGAAGGTGGCCTGTGAGGGTTGCTGGAGGTATCAGAAGTGCGAATGCTGACATAAGTAACGATAAAGCGGGTGAAAAGCCCGCTCGCCGGAAGACCAAGGGTTCCTGTCCAACGTTAATCGGGGCAGGGTGAGTCGACCCCTAAGGCGAGGCCGAAAGGCGTAGTCGATGGGAAACGGGTTAATATTCCCGTACTTGGTGTTACTGCGAAGGGGGGACGGAGAAGGCTATGTTGGCCGGGCGACGGTTGTCCCGGTTTAAGCGTGTAGGTGTGTGTTCCAGGTAAATCCGGTTCACTTTAACACTGAGGCGTGACGACGAGGCACTACGGTGCTGAAGCAACAAATGCCCTGCTTCCAGGAAAAGCCTCTAAGCATCAGGTAACACGAAATCGTACCCCAAACCGACACAGGTGGTCAGGTAGAGAATACCAAGGCGCTTGAGAGAACTCGGGTGAAGGAACTAGGCAAAATGGTGCCGTAACTTCGGGAGAAGGCACGCTGACACGTAGGTGAAGTGATTTACTCATGGAGCTGAAGTCAGTCGAAGATACCAGCTGGCTGCAACTGTTTATTAAAAACACAGCACTGTGCAAACACGAAAGTGGACGTATACGGTGTGACGCCTGCCCGGTGCCGGAAGGTTAATTGATGGGGTCAGCGCAAGCGAAGCTCCTGATCGAAGCCCCGGTAAACGGCGGCCGTAACTATAACGGTCCTAAGGTAGCGAAATTCCTTGTCGGGTAAGTTCCGACCTGCACGAATGGCGTAATGATGGCCAGGCTGTCTCCACCCGAGACTCAGTGAAATTGAACTCGCTGTGAAGATGCAGTGTACCCGCGGCAAGACGGAAAGACCCCGTGAACCTTTACTATAGCTTGACACTGAACATTGAGCCTTGATGTGTAGGATAGGTGGGAGGCTTTGAAGTGTGGACGCCAGTCTGCATGGAGCCGACCTTGAAATACCACCCTTTAATGTTTGATGTTCTAACGTGGACCCGTAATCCGGGTTGCGGACAGTGTCTGGTGGGTAGTTTGACTGGGGCGGTCTCCTCCTAAAGAGTAACGGAGGAGCACGAAGGTTGGCTAATCCTGGTCGGACATCAGGAGGTTAGTGCAATGGCATAAGCCAGCTTGACTGCGAGCGTGACGGCGCGAGCAGGTGCGAAAGCAGGTCATAGTGATCCGGTGGTTCTGAATGGAAGGGCCATCGCTCAACGGATAAAAGGTACTCCGGGGATAACAGGCTGATACCGCCCAAGAGTTCATATCGACGGCGGTGTTTGGCACCTCGATGTCGGCTCATCACATCCTGGGGCTGAAGTAGGTCCCAAGGGTATGGCTGTTCGCCATTTAAAGTGGTACGCGAGCTGGGTTTAGAACGTCGTGAGACAGTTCGGTCCCTATCTGCCGTGGGCGCTGGAGAACTGAGGGGGGCTGCTCCTAGTACGAGAGGACCGGAGTGGACGCATCACTGGTGTTCGGGTTGTCATGCCAATGGCACTGCCCGGTAGCTAAATGCGGAAGAGATAAGTGCTGAAAGCATCTAAGCACGAAACTTGCCCCGAGATGAGTTCTCCCTGAGACTTAGAGTCTCCTGAAGGAACGTTGAAGACGACGACGTTGATAGGCCGGGTGTGTAAGCGCAGCGATGCGTTGAGCTAACCGGTACTAATGAACCGTGAGGCTTAACCTTACAACGCCGAAGATGTTTTGGCGGATGAGAGACGATTTTCAGCACTGATTCAGAGTCCGAAAGATTTTACGCTGAGACAAGGCGGCAAACGCAGCGACGGAAGGAGCATACAAAAGTATGTGACTGACGCCCGCAAGAGCAGCCAACGCGGTATCAGTGTAAAAGACACAGGACAGAGCACAAAAGAATTTGCCTGGCGGCACTAGCGCGGTGGTCCCACCTGACCCCATGCCGAACTCAGAAG
>NZ_JBKFPH010000068.1:0-2871 GCF_046567715.1 Salmonella sp. 741265116_PST
TGGTGGACACCACTTTGTCGGATACATCAGATTATGACCAGACGGTTCGCGCTGTACGCTTACCGATAGGTTCTGGCGAGGTGGTTAAGAACGGTGCTCAGCACCGTTCGCCTTAAAATTAGCGGAGAGTGTCGTAAGATATTCTCCGCTAACGTCAGATATGAGATAACCCGCCGGGATTTTATACTGTTGGCCTGGTATCGCAGATGTAATCCTTTATTTTCAGCATGATAACCAATAAGCCACAGAACTATTGTGCTCAGCGTTGCCAGCAGGCTCAGTACAAGAAGGCGTCCTGCTGAACGGCTGTAGCTGGCACGCAAACCGAACCCAAAACGCTCACTTTTTTCATCCCGGAAGTTTTGCTCTATCTGCATACGGCGACTGTATAACTGCATGATTTCCCGTGGCTTAAAGTCACCTGCACTACTGAATATAAGCCAGGGTTCTTTTGCCGCTTTGCGGGCATCCCGGACCTGCGATTTACGATGAATTCGACACCGGGAATGTTTGTGCTTACGCCCACGAGTTTGTTTTTGTGAAGATAAAAGTGTCCGTCACAGCGTGCATATTCTGCCCGTCCCGGAGTACCAGACCCGAGATGTACCGGTCGTGTGCCTGCCTTAATGAGTGGATGTTTTTCAGCTTTGATATCAGTGACATCGTGCCAGCATTCACCTGTTTTTTGTAACCTGAACTTCACTTTACCCCGGACGCGACCAATGAAATCCCGGCCCAGCGATTTTATATGATTGAACCATGCATTCTGGAAGCCAGCATCAGTGACGATAAGTACTCTGGACTTCGGGTTTACCGCTTCGGCAAGCGCATCAAGAAACGCTTTTTGGATCTTTGCGTTCTGCTGTTTTTCTGAGGGAACGATCCAGCTCAATAACGGGAGCGAACGCCCGTCGCAAATCAGGCTGGCACGGAGTACGTGATACTCCTGAGACGGGTAGCCACTCCAGTCAACAGCAATGACGCACAGGGATAACTGGCGTGTCAGCATCGAAATAATATTATTAAAAATCAAAGGAATATCACGATGAAGTGATTCATTGCCGAGCAGACGATCAACGCGTTTGATTTTATTTTTGACCTGAGCAGTTCCGGGTAAATAACGACCGATACTGGTCAGCGTCAGCGATGCGCCATTAATTAGTGCAACAGTGGCATCCAGCAGGGCATTTTGTCGGTATTTGTGAAACGGAGCTAAGGCATCCTGGAAGAAATTCTGACATACTTGATAAGCAGGCATAGAGGAGATCTCATTGAATTGGTTGCACAATCAGTAGATCACAAAACTCTATGCCTGTCTTTTTTCACCCGCCCATTACTGGGGATTCCTCAGCGCTACTAAGCGGGTTTTTAGTTGTTTTTTCGTTTCCTGATGTATCTATTTATTGAAGATGTAGGCCATTCTTGGAGGTGAAGAATGCCCCATCTCTTTCAGAATAATGTTGGTATATTCGACAATAGGGCCTCTTGGATGATTTTCTTCTTCATCCTGAAGATGGGTCAGCGCATGTGCAACTTCATGAATAAATGAACGTTTTGTGTCAAAACGTTGTGGTCCTTCGTTACTTTCATAATACTCGGGATATGAATCATCATCAGTATCGTCCAGATTGAGACAAATGACTTTCCTGCCTTCTGAAAGCTTGAGGTCTTCCGGAGTCACGGTAGTTTCAAAGGCTTCGCCTGCCCCCAGTAGCCAGCGCTGCTCCACATTATGTAGTTCTTTTTCATATGCGTAATTCATCAGTCTGCGGAATGTTTCGCTTTGGGTGTACGCATTTTGAAGTACGGAGGATAGTTCACCGTAGCATTCGTCATAAGTGTCGTCATCAATTTCTGTATCAGGGTCTATTCCACCCGCGCCTGAGATAAGGTACTCCACCACACACTCTGGCTCCAGACGGAATTCACTGTTTATGGCAAGGCTGTCATGAGCAAGGCGTAGCTGTGAGGGGTTTTGTGCATGTTCGGGAATATCGGGGAAAACAGGTGTATCTGCGGTATTTAATCCATATGTGGATACTCTGCTTTGAGATATTAATCTGTTGGTGACTGGAAGCATAATTTCTTTTTCGCTGATTACTATTATGAATTATTTTGATTAAATCATAATACTGTTTTTGTCTAATATGTCACATACGGATAACACCATAACTCAAAAAAACAACATTTTGGCGTGAGTTTTTGATCGTTGTAGTGGCACAGTAAATTTGGCCACCTGGTACAACTGGAAGTCCAGATACGGCGGTATGGAGGCTTCTGATATTAAAAAGATCAAGGCTCTTGAGGATGAGAACCGCCGTCTCAAACAGATGTTTGCTGATCTGAACCTTGAGAACCGGGCGCTGAAAGACGTTATCGAAAAAAGCTTTAAAACCAGCCTTTAAGCGTGAGCTGGTCACTCATCTGATAACGACATTCGGACTCAGTATCCGTCAGGCCTGCCGGAGTCTGAATCTGAGCAGAACGGTTTACCATTACCGCCCGGATACCACGCGTGATGTACCCGTTATTGCCGCCCTGCAGGCAGCGGCTGAACGATACCCACGATACGGTTTTCCGAAGCTTTACCAGGTTCTGCGACGGCAGGGATACCCGTGGAATCACAAAAGGCTCCACCATATTTACTGTCTGCTGAAGCTGAATTTTCGCCGTAAGGGCAAACAACGGTTGCCGGTGCGTAACCCCTCACCACTGGCCACGCCGGAAGCACTGAACCAGAGCTGGTCTGTCGATTTTATGCATGATGCCCAGGTCTGTGGCCGTCGTTTTCGCACGTTCAATGTCGTTGATGACTTTAACCGTGAGGCGTTGTCGATTGAAATCGATCTGAATCTGCCAGCTCCGCGAGTG
>NZ_JBKFPH010000069.1:0-2670 GCF_046567715.1 Salmonella sp. 741265116_PST
CTAAGCCCAATTACTTTATTGTGCGTGCCGGTTAATAAACGCAGCAGCATGGCTTCGGGTAACTCTTGTACCAGATCCATTTCGAACGCCAGAATAATTGTGCGCTCGGCTCCCTTGTTCACGTAATTGAGTTCAGCTATAGGCGTCATCGTGAATACGGTTTTGGGTTGCAGATAAGTGTAGAAATGATCAATCAACAAGTTTTTATCGGTGGTGCGATCGAAGATATGTCGCACCACGCCAGCTACGTTATTGGCAGCGTCAACAAACTGGCCCAAAGGCGTATTCTGGCTGCTGGAGTTATCCTGGCCGCCATTCTTTACCCAGCGCTTAAAGTGCCGGTTGGTGATTTCAGAACAGGCGGCGAGGATGACGGAGACCAACTGGAACAGATCGTGCAAGGTGGGATTGGTATCGCTGGCATCATTTTCGACTTCGTAATATAGCTCGGTGCGCGTTATGTCGCCTTCGCTATTGCGCATACGAATGCGTTTCAGCCCTTCTTCATTGACGTACATTTTGGGGTTAAAGCTGAATACGTTGCGGGTGATGGAGATGATGCGTTCGGCGGCGTCGCCGTTGACTTCGAATGCCCCTAACTGGTCGCGAAACATCTCCAGGATCGATCCCAGCGTTGTATCAGGGGATAGTTCGCACTTTTCCGCCAGTAAATTGCGCAGAGTAGTAATGAATTTGACCATCTCTTGCTCAAAGGTCGTTTGCGCTTCTTTGGGCTTGTTTCGGCGTTCTAAGCTGAGTACCGCGTTGTGAATACGTCCTGCGACGGAAATAACGTGCGCCAGGTTATTTTCCTGTGTGATTAGCTTTACATGGCATGTTTCTTCAAGGCGGGTGTAGGCTTCATGTAGTTCATCAATGATCACCGTAAAACGAATATTTTTCTGGCGAAAAGGACAATCTGAATTGCGTTTGAAGTGTTCGTCGCGAAGATAGGTAACCTGCTCGATATGACCGGCTGCCGCAACGGTGCTAATCTGTGGATCTTTGGGAGTCAGCTTACCGCCAATCAGCAAGTCGAAACCTACGGACTCAAAACGCACACCTTCGCCTCGCTGATGAGGTGCCAGTCGGTAAGTTGATGTGTCGAACTTATTCGTGGTCATTAATAGCACTGACGGGCGGTACTGGCAAACTTCGAAAGGCAATACCTGTTTGATAAGCTCGAAATAGACTTCGTGTACGCTTATCTTAGGTTCAAGTTTTCCTGGTTTTCGCGCTGTCTCCGCATTTTTCATTCGCTCCTGGCGCGCCTGGAGTCCGCGACGAATGTACTCTTTAATGGAAGTTTTTTCACTATCTGGTCCAAATAGTAATTTACAGGCTGACTCAATCGTATTGCGGATACTGTGACGACAGTTTTTTAGCTGCTCTTCGAGAATTTCTCTTTCGTAGTTGGTATCCTGAGAACCGTATGTTGTCAGCTTTTTTAACTGCTCTTCACAGCGATCAATTTGTGAAACATGATAATTGAGCGAACGCATAGCGCCGCCGATATATTTGCTACTTTTCGCCCCTTCGTACCACTGAATATAGCGGTCGCGGTTTTTCAGGCCAGAGGCCCAGTCCATAAAATCGAGGTCGGCAATATCCTTACGGGAGAGAACACAAATGAATTCGCCGCCAGAGGCCAGAATTTTATCTTTCTGGCTGCTATCCAGGTCGATTTGTGATTTTTGCGGCGACATGAACAGCAGGTTGGTAAAGCCACCTTCGGGAAACAGATCATCTGACTTTTGGGTTTTGGCGAAACGCTCCAGATATTCGACATACCCTTGAATTACGCCATAGCTTTTGCCGAATCCCGTGCCGTCGGAACTGAAAATGACCTCAGCGCCATCACGTTCATGCACGTGGTAAAGTTGAGAGACTCGGGCGCGACAAGAGTTAATATCTTCAATCAGCTTTGCGTCGGGAATTTTATTGGAGATGAAGTTTTGCAGATTATTATTGATAGTTTTCTCTCCAACACGCTCACACTTACGGTAACTATTGATAGCTATTTGCTCGCTTTCGATCAGAATCTTTTCCACCTGCATGGGGGCAAGATGCAAGGCTGTCGCGATTTCATTTATAGTATTGGACAGTGGTTCATGTGGATTGCTAATCGTGAAGTGGTTTAGTGCTGCCGCAACGGTATCTGGATGCAATGCTTTTCTGAGGGTGGGAAAGGTGAGGCTGTAATCGTATAGCGCTAAATCATTGCTTATCAGGCAGCGAAACGGTTGTTTAGTGGGATCGCCACCAGGACGGCTGGCAAATCCCAGGATTTTTGCCTGTTCGAGGCGATAAAGCAATGCTGCGGCATCGCGGTCAGGTGAATCAAATGCATCGTGAAGCTGCTGGCTAAATGGCATTGTGGCATTCAGCCGGTTATGGCTGACCAGCGCAGAAAAGTGCTGACGCACCAAGGTTAGCAGCTTACAATCTTCCTCTATAGTCCAGCTTTTTCTCATTCTTCTTCCCCTTAATATAAATGCCCCAGCAACCACTCCGTCACGCGTTCAACATTAAAAGCACGTAATCCATATTCCTGCGTCAGCAACGTCTCCGGTAAATGCTCATCATATTTTTCGAGGCACTTTTCAACGATGCTTTCGGCAAGACGGGATTCGGAAGGTAGTCCTTCCTGAAGTGCGCTGAATAACGCTT
>NZ_JBKFPH010000070.1:0-2411 GCF_046567715.1 Salmonella sp. 741265116_PST
ATAATGGTTTCACGCGGACGATGGCCTTTGGTGCCAAATATCACTGTCAGTCGGGTTTCGCCGCGCTCCAGCGCCTCTTTCCACGTTTTCAGTGACTGACAACACTGTACCGCTTCCTGCGAGCGCAGCCCCATCAGTCGCGCCAGCTCCAGTGTTGCCGCCAGCCCTGCGTCTTTATCGCGGGCTGCTTTCAGCACCCACTGATAATCTTCCGGCGTGATGGCCCGGTTGGTGCCGTTACGAGATGCGCCAGCCAGCCCTAACGATTTATTGGTCAGCCGCTCATGCTCTGCCACCTGTTTACGTCCGGCCTGTTGCAGCACGCCACGCAGCGCGGCCATTTCATTTTGCAGCGTCCGTTTACCGATCCCCTGCGCCAGTCGCGCCTGAATATAACATTCGATATGGCGAACCTTGATCTGCTCCACCCGCTGGATCTGGATATTCAACGAGCGTAAATGGCGGCTGAACCGCTGCACAATATGAATGCGGTCATCCACCGTTTTAAAACTGCCGCCCGCTTTTTTCGCCAGCGCCTTCATTTCACCACCTAATTTACCCATAGCTACCCCTTGCCGCTTGATGAAAAGCACAATCTGGCCCCGGCGTATGCTTTGTGGCTGCGCCAGAACGATACCTTCACGCCGGGGTGGCAGGTTGTTGAGGTGTAGGGAGTTTCAGCCTGTACGCGGTACAGGCTGCCTGCGTGAGCAGGAAATTCTCCGGGGCGTCATGCCCCCCTCGGTATCGATCTTTTTCTCCTTTTCTGAACCGACAGTGGCCTGAAAACGGCGTGTCAGTGTGGGGGATTGAGGGCGCAGGCCGGATAAACCGGGGCTTACGTCGGCGTGGTGGAATGGCGTCACTTGCGCCCGTAATACGGGATTCAAGTGACGCCCGGTCAGGTATCGTGCTCTGAGAGAGCCAATTCTGGTGCAGGTTTACGGTCACGCGCAGCAAAGCCTTGCGGCAATGCAGGCCGTAGCCCGTAAAGTAAAAGGCGCTGATGTGACAGCAGGTGAAAGGTTTACCGGATCATTTCCGGCATAGTGCAGCATTGGCCAGAGATCTGGCGCAGATAAAAGCGCTAACAATCAGCAGGTACAAATGAGCCGGGAAATCGTGAGACTTCCAGTCGGATGGAAACACTACCAGCGAACTGGCGCAGTGAAAGGATGTAGTATGTATGACTCCTAGCCTCCGCCGCGATGTTCTGCGGCCCGGTGTTTGCAGAGGTCTGCACCGGTAAAGGGATCAACCATTCCTGATGGAACAGGCGCTTCTTTCAGGTCATGAAGCATTGGGCGCTGTCGACGACAGCATGGAGCAGGAGGGAGATTACACCCGGCTGGCACGAATGAAAAGGGGAAACCTTTTTTCTGGAAATTGAGTTGTTTGTGGATTTTTTCGCGATTTTATGAATGACAGTCTGCCGCGCTTCGCTTGCCTTCTCCCGATCTTCCGCCAGCATAAGCTGACAGAAGATCGGGAGAGTCTGTTTTAACGTGGTCTGAGATAACGGGAAGGCCAGATTTGCTCTGGCGCAATACCCAACGCTTCGGCGATCAGCCTTTCGCCTTTGGGCCAGCGGCGGTTAAGGGCGTTTGCCAGCGTGGAAGACGCCAGCCCTGATTTGCGGGAAACGGCCGAAAGCGACGTCCCCCGCTTTTTCAGCGCCGCGATAATGTCGGCAGAATGCCAGTCCGGTTGCATCATGCCGCCACCCCGTCAATAAACTTTACGCTGTCGGCAGTACGCAACCAGCGCGGAGCTTTCATTTCCGCCGCAAAGTAGTTGATCAGGTCATACAACAGCCAGCTAAGGAATTTCTCCGTTTCTGAGGAAAACCCCTGCCCCGCCAGCGTCTGCGTCAAGGCAAGGCAATAACTACAAAGCTCGGTGCATTCGGGCCCAAATTGAGGGGAGTTTGTCGGGAGAGTATCAACGGTCAGGCTTTCAACAAGATGGGGCGGGACGGGTTCTAACAGCGTGGGCTGGAGCAGCGTCAGACAAGCGTTGAGTCTGCCGCAGAGCGCCATTTTTAACGCCAGATCTTTACTTTCAATCAGGGTTTCGGCGAAGTTTTCGCAGTGACTGGCAAGGACGGTGAAGTCCGTGGCGGCGTTGAAGGGAACAGCAAGTAACGGATGTGTCTGGATTGGGGTAGTAGCCATAGTGGCAGCCTCCAGTAAGTGATTGTTTGTTTGAACCACCACACCGAAGAGACCAATCTTACGGGTGGTGGAACCGGACGGAGTTGGTCTTACCGGCCTTACTGGACACCGGTGCGTCTTGCGACGCCTCCGCCCGGCCCACCATTGAGATGCAGCCGGATGAACGACATAAAAGTAAGCGTACAGCGCGAACCGTCTGGTCATAATCTGATGTATCCGACAAAGTGGTGTCCACCA
>NZ_JBKFPH010000071.1:0-2377 GCF_046567715.1 Salmonella sp. 741265116_PST
ATCTGCGGTGGAACTGCGCTGCCGCTGACCGTCACGTTATGTGCGCCCGGCCCGCTGGTTGCAAGCGACGCCGCCGCATCCTGGACGGCACTAACTATATCCGATATCCCCGCCGCCGCTGCGGCGGCCTGCGCTGCGGTTACTGCCGCTTTTACCAGCCCTGACGGCTCCGGCAGCGCACCAAACAGCTCCGCCGCTGCCTGTTCTGCCATCTGTTCGACTGCATCAGCAACACCGGTTGCGGCTGAACCTGTGCTCGTATCGCCACTTTCGCCGGTTATTGGCGGCGTGGTGATGACGGGTCCACCATTTCCAGCTGGTTTATTACCCGTAGATACAAAACTCATGATATTTACTCCTTAAATATCGGATTAAAATAAAGCCCCTGGCGGCCAGAAAAATAAGAAATAGCCTGCCACTGCCCATTTTTATAATGAAAGAAACATGTCAAATTTAAATCCTTATTCAAATTCCAGAATATTTCCTTTATCTGAATATTTCTGAATTCAGGATTCGTTGAACGATAAGTATTTTCAATGCCAATGGAATACCCTCCGACAAATTTGTAACGAGACTTTATAAACTCACGTGTCGGACGACCATGTTTTTAATAAAAAAAGCCTCAGACCCTCCGTTCTTTATATAACTTCTTTGCTCATATACGGAAGGCTGAGCAAAAGACTCTCCCCCTGTGGTAGCGATTAGCAATAACGACATCAAAGCAAAAAAACTGTTCATTTTTTAACTCCGCAAGCGAGAAAATGGCATCAGGAATTATTACATTTAATTGTACAGGAATATCATTCAGATAATGCTCCCGAAGTTCTGTTCCAGTATTCATCACTCCATCAATATCCCAACCATATATATCATTTGCCACTCTTAACTCATTCGATGGAAATCTTTCCCCTTTGGTTAAAGACAAATAATTGGTATCAAAATTCTCAGGTGGTTTTGGCAGGTCATACTCACCTTCAAGATATAAAAGTGTGTGACCTATCTCATGCTCTACTGATGTTCTGAAGCAGAATGAGAATATCTCTTCATTATTATAGTAAACTAGAATACAGCACCGGGTGGCCAAAAAATATAAGAGAACACTCGCCACTGCTCGTCCTTATAATGAAACCAGCATGTCAAGTTCAAATCATCATGGAGATGCCAGAACATTTCTTTAATCGGTACATTGCTATATCTGGGATCCGTTGACCTATAGGTTTTTTCCAGCCCAATATAATACTCACCAACAAACATATAGCGAGGTCTGACAAATTCATGTTCAGGCCTGCCATATTTTTCAACAAAAGAAGCATCAACCTCTCCGCTTTGTATATTATTTTTTTCATAATACTGAGTTGCCTGATCATCTTTTTTTGTTACATTTACCAGCTCGTATTTCATGCCATTTAGCGCAGTGACAGAGGGTTGAGGGTGGGGATTAAACATTACGCCATGCATCAGAAAATGAATGAGCAGAATACCTGTTTGTATCATTTATCTACACTCATAACTGTAAAGTAAGTATCAGGGATTATTACATTCAGAAATGTGTTAACATGTTCCAGGTAACGACTTCGAAGCTCCATTCCAATATTCATTAATGCGGCAGCATCCGATCTATATGCCGTTGTTGCTTTACCTGATTTATCCAGAGCATACTCATCATCAAGATAACCAATCATATGTCCAATTTCATGAGGTACATTTATCTGGTTAGAGCAAACTGTCTGGGCTGGATCAAGACATTTCCGCACTGCGACCACATCCTCGGAATCAATATGGAGGATACGAGAACCCCAGATAACATAAGTCCTTACATCATCCCCTGGTCTCACCTTCAATGCAGTCACATCCCAGTGTTCACCATGATTAACAGGGATCATCTGTATATCAAATGGCAGAGGCTTCCCCTGAAACTTCCTGGCGAAATCTGAAGTTCCTGAAACAGAAAAAAATATTTTACCATTCCATTCGGAACAAACTGTCGTATAAACATTAATGATGAACAATGATTTTTCAATAAACGTCCAGTCGTCCTTCACATCGCTATTTTTAACCCATGTATATTTACATTTTAGCAATAATGAAATAGCTCCCGTTTCACTATTTATGACAAATTCACCTCTATCACCGTAATCGTTTTTGATAAATTCCCCGTCTATCTTTGTTCTGGAAAAATATTCAGCCAATGGGCTATGAGGGTCAAACTGTAACTTACTCATTCGATTTCCTTAGGGATCCCCGAAGCATATCGCGTTGATGCCATACCTTTTATCTTCGGACATCACCTGAATTATCAACTTCCGTGATATGCCGCAGCGCATCCACATACCGCCCTTCACTGTTCTGCTGCCAGAACCAGCCTTGCCCCGGTCTT
>NZ_JBKFPH010000072.1:0-2056 GCF_046567715.1 Salmonella sp. 741265116_PST
TGCCCCCTTTTCAGTATCAGTTCGCTCACCCACGGGCGGCGTTTTTCCATCAGTAAAATCAGGTTACGCATCCGCATCAGCGCCAGCGTCATAAAGAGCAGCAGGTAGCCGGCGATGGCCCAGCGCAGCGGCGAGCGCATCGCCGGGTCGATACTCTGCTGCATCCGCGTCGAGCCCTGGTGCAGGGTGTTCCACCACTCGACGGAATAGTGGATAACCGGCAGGTTCACCACGCCGACCAGCACCAGAATGCCCGCCGCGCGCCCGGCCATTTTACGGTCGTCAAAGGCGTGCCACAGGGCGATGACCCCGGCGTAGAGAAACAGCAGCACCAGCTCCGAGGTCAGGCGCGCGTCCCACACCCACCAGGTGCCCCACATCGGTTTGCCCCACGCCGCGCCGGTGACCAGCGCGATGAAGGTGTACACCGCCCCCACCGGCGCCATCGCCGCGACGGCAAGGCTGGCCATTTTCATCTGCCAGACCAGCCCGGTAAACGCCGCCACCGCCATCGCCGCATAGATACCCATTGACCAGATGGCCGCCGGGACATGCAGGTACATAATGCGGTAGCTCTCCCCCTGCTGGTAGTCCGCCGGGGCGAAACCAAAGCCCCGGACCCAGCCGGTGGCCAGCGCGATGATGCCGGCCGCCGCCAGCCACGGCACGAGCCTGCCGCAAATCTGATACAGCCGGGGCGGCGCCGCCAGCTGATGAAGGGTTTTCCACATAGTCGTCACCTGACCTCCTGAAACCAGTAAAATGTCCGTCGCGCCGGGGCGCTACTGCACGCTGAGGCGCAGCGCCGCCGCGGTGGCGAACGGGCTTAACGTCGCGCTGCCCGCCAGCAGCGCCCCCAGCACCGCCAGATAGCCGTCAGCGGGTAAATGCATCGATGCCGCGTCCATCGCCGCGGCGGCGAAAATCAGCACCGGGACACTCAGCGGCAGCACCAGAATGCCCAGCAGGACGCCGCCGCGCCGCAGGCCGGCCGTCAGCGCAACGCCCGGCGCGGCGAGAAACCCCAGCGCCGGCGTGCCGAGCAGCAGCATCAGCGCCATGATTTTCCAGCCGTACACGTCCATCCCCAGCAGCAGCGCCACCAGCGGGGAGAGCATCATCAGCGGCAGGCCGGTCACCGCCCAGTGGGCCAGCACCTTCGCCAGCACCACCGCCGGCAGCGGCACCGGCAGCAGCATCAGCTGCTCCAGGCTGCCGTCCTGCAGGTCGTCGCGAAACAGCCGCTCCAGCGCCAGCAGCGAGGCCAGCAGCGCCGCCACCTGGATGATGCCCGGCGCGATACGCGCCAGCAGCTGCGGCTGCGGCCCGACGCTTAACGGAAACAGGGTGATGACCATCAGGAAGAACCACAGCGGGCCGGCGATGTCCGCGCCGTGGCGGAACGCCACGCGCAGTTCGAGACAGAAGACACGCCACATCACAGCCCTGCCCCCCCGCCGGTCAGCGCCAGACGGCGGACGGTGTCCGCGGCCCCCGGCAGCGGCTGGTGGGTGGTGAGAATGACCATCCCGCCCTGCGCCGTGTGCGCCGCCATCCGCCGGGTGAGGCGCGCCACGCCGTTAACGTCAATGGCGGTGAACGGCTCGTCGAGCACCCACAGCGCGGCGCGGGTCAGCCACAGGCGGGCCAGCGCCACCCGGCGCTGCTGCCCGGCCGAGAGCCGGGCGACCGGCACGTCCTCAAATCCCGCCAGCCCGGCCTGCGCCAGCGCCTCCGGGAGACGCGCGCCGTCGCCGGGGTGGAAGAAGTGCAGGTTCTCCCGCGCCGTCAGGCGGGTTTTAATCCCCGGCTGGTGCCCTATCCACAGCAGGCCGGAATGGAAGCTGTCGCGCACGCGGCGCAGGGGTTCGCCCTGCCAGTACACCTCGCCGCCGTCCGGGCGCGCCAGCCCGGTCAGCAGGCGCAGCAGGGTGGTTTTTCCGGCGCCGTTGCCGCCGGTGACCTGCACCCACTCCCCGGCGTCCACGGTGAACGACAGCCCGCGAAACAGCGTCCTCTCGTCCCGCTCGCAGTACAGATCTCTGGCTTCAAGCAT
>NZ_JBKFPH010000073.1:0-2022 GCF_046567715.1 Salmonella sp. 741265116_PST
TTCTGGCACGTATAACCTGATGCTGGATCAACGATGCTATTTCAAAAACATAGTTTTGCGACAGGCTGGATATAGGATCATCAATGACAATTAAACGTTTTCGTTGGTCATTGTCATCACGACTTTTCCTTCCTGTGCAAGTCTCCAGAAAATAGAGAAAAGCAATCAGCGTTTTTTCACCTTCACTCAAACTACCAAAAACAGGCGTATCGCTGTTCTCACCTTCCCTCACCAGACGATAATCATCCCGATCGTCATAGGGAGCAATGCGGAATCCAGTGATCCCAAGGCTATCCAAACTGTGATTAATACGCTCAATCGTTTCCTGCGTATTGACGATCAGGCTGGATTTATCGCGAATGATTGCATTCAGCGTATCAAGCTGGGCCGTAATTTCATCCCGAGACACCGTTAATTTTGCTAATTTTTCAGCAAGTTCTGCTAGTTGTTCATCATGGTTAATTATCGTATCGGTAGCCAGCTTTCGGATATGACCAAGTAACCTCTGTTTCAGTCTTACCCGCTCAGTCTGATAATTTTCAGCCTTTCGGTTATGTTCGCTTATTACTGTATTAATACTGGTGATCTGCACAGAGACATTGCCAGCCAGAGCAGAAAGATCCTCAACAGCAATCGACGTAGAGGGTGATGTTAATTTCTCATCGATATGCAATTTATTTCTTTGATAGGCCTGCTCCAGTTCAAGCAAACAGAGATAAACAGGATGTTCCTGATCAACTAACGGACACGCTTTTATTAACTGCCGCATATGTTCGGGTTTATCGTGCCAGAGTTGATATCGCGCCTGGAGTTCCCGCAACTGGTCCATTGCGGCTTCCCATGAAGTATCAAAAAGGGCAGTGATTTCCTGTTGAAGTTGCCGGGCATCTATCGGCGTTTGACAAAATGGGCAAATGTCATCACTCAGCCACTGCTGCCCATTCCTCACCCAGTCAATGTTGCCTAATTGGTTAATTGCAGCAGCAAGACGGCTATCACCTGCTGGAATAAGAGGTTGCATCAATAGCGCAATATCACTTTCATTCAAAGGGGATGCTGGCAATGCTTCGAGCAAAGCGTAAGGGTTGCCTTTACTGGCCTCAAGTCGGTGTAGTTCTTTGTTTAATTCCTGCGTCGAAGTCTCTTCAACTTCAGTGTGTTCAAGGATGGTTTGATAAAGTTTGTCGGTCTGTTTAGTTCCAACCATCAAATCCCATAAATCTGTTTTTCTGATTTCTGCGGTAGAACTATAAATCTGTTTCGCAGAACCATTTTTAATGTTTTCTTCCATACCCTCAACGTCGCATTTTTGCACGTCCAAAGCATCACGCCGGGCAAACAAAACTTTACTCTCCGCTTCCAGAGCATCTATTTCAGTTTTAATTTCTGCATTTTCACTATTTAAAGTGAAAATGCCCGGCTGAGAAGGTTGGCTGAAAATATCGTCTACATACTCCTGATTAAACACCAGGTAGTTCATATCCAGTGGAGGTCGCAGGCTGCACTGGCTGTAATCTGGACGACCATGCTTATAAAAGTAACCAGAAACGGTTGATTTTCCTGAGCCGTTTTGTCCATAGATAAGAGTGACATACTTACTCAAGTCGAACTCCACAGGCCTTTCGCCCTGATAACTGCGAACGCCGTGGATGGAGAGAATGCTCATGCTATATCCTTATCACCGCCTGCTGTATGTGGGTATTTTATCGTCGGAATTCCCTACAGCAAGCTACCTCACTGATATCTGCCATTTTAAACATTGTCATAGAATAAATGTTACTGACATTTTTTAGGTTAGACTCCTTGCTACACAAGGAATATAATGAAAGTACATATCAATGAAAACGTCAGTATAGGAGAATCAATGTCTGTTGCCGCTCTGGCCCGCCAGCGGGTTCACCGCATGAAGCGGGGCATCCCCTTTTCCATCAGCGGATTTTATTCGCTGGGAAGCCGTGCGTCGGTACAACAGGCAATGAGTCGTCTGGTCAAAGAAGGCCTGCTGGTCCGGGTGGAACGAGG